>JBFEWO010000025.1:0-24574 GCA_041546305.1 Thiohalomonadaceae bacterium
CTCTTTTCCGCTTGCCATCGTTAATGCTCCCGCTTACCAGGTGTTGCTGGCCTTGAATTTCTCCAGGGCAGCACGCAGAGCGTTTTCGATTTCGTCGTTGTAGTCGCCAGACTCGTTGATCTTGTTCATCAGATCAGCCTGCTCGGACTTCATGTAGCCCTGCACGGCGGCTTCGAAATCGACCACTTTGTTCACTTCCACATCGTCCAGGAATCCCTGGTTGGCAGCGAACAGAGATACAGCCATTTGCGCGATGCTCATCGGCTCATACTGCATCTGCTTCATCAGCTCGGTAACACGCTGACCACGCTCGATCTGCTTGCGGGTGGACTCGTCCAGATCAGAAGCGAACTGGGCGAAGGCCGCCAGCTCACGGTACTGGGCCAGGTCGAGACGGACACCACCACCAAGCTTCTTGATGATCTTGGTCTGGGCCGCGCCACCTACGCGTGAGACGGACAGACCGGCGTTGATGGCCGGACGGATACCGGAGTTGAACAGGTCGGTTTCCAGGAAGATCTGACCGTCGGTAATGGAGATAACGTTGGTCGGTACGAACGCGGATACGTCACCGGCCTGCGTTTCGATAACTGGCAGCGCGGTCAGGGAACCGGTTTTTCCTTTTACCTTGCCGTCGGTCATCTTCTCAACCCAGTCCTCGTTAACACGAGCGGCGCGCTCTAGCAGACGGGAGTGCAGGTAGAAAACGTCACCGGGGTAAGCTTCACGACCCGGCGGACGACGCAGCAGCAGGGATACCTGACGGTAGGCCCAAGCCTGCTTGGTGAGGTCATCGTATATGATCAGGGCATCTTCACCCTTGTCACGGAAGTACTCGCCCATGGCACAGCCGGAGTAAGGAGCGATGTACTGCAGAGCAGCAGAGTCGGATGCGGTCGCGGCGACAACAATGGTGTGCTCCAGTGCGCCGTGCTCTTCCAGCTTGCGTACGACGTTGGCGATGGAGGAGGCCTTCTGGCCAACTGCCACGTAGATACACTTAACGCCGGTATCCTTCTGGTTGATGATGGCGTCAATCGCAACCGCGGTCTTTCCGGTCTGGCGGTCACCGATGATGAGCTCACGCTGACCACGACCAATCGGCACCATGGAGTCAACGGACTTCAGGCCGGTTTGCATCGGCTGGTCAACCGACTTACGCCACAGTACGCCGGGGGCGATCTTTTCGATGGGTGAAGAAGCCTGGGCCTCGATCGGACCCTTTCCGTCGATGGGATTACCCAGTGAGTCAACCACGCGACCCAGCAGGGCTTCACCGGTAGGCACTTCCATGATGCGACCGGTACAGGTGACCTTGTCGCCTTCAGAGATATGCTCGTAGGGGCCGAGGATTACCGCACCGACGGAGTCACGCTCCAGGTTCAGTGCCATACCAAAGGTGTTGTTGGGGAATTCCAGCATCTCGCCAGACATAACGTCAGCAAGGCCGTGAATGCGGGCAATACCGTCGGTCAGGCTGACCACGGTGCCTTCAGTACGCGCCTCGGTGACTGCTTCAAAGCTCGAGATGCGCTTTTTAATCAGTTCACTGATTTCAGATGGATTCAATTGCTGCATTTCTAGTGTCCTCTAACGGTCCGGGTTCAGTGGGCGAGTGCAGAGGCGAGCTTCTCGAGCTTGCCGACCACAGAACCATCGATGACCACGTCTCCAGCACGAATGATGGCGCCGCCAAGCAGAGACTCATCGGTCTTGCATTCCAGGGTGACATCGCGACCCAGGCGCTTCTTCAGAGCCTCGGCAATATTCTTCTGCTGGGCATCGTTCAATGCCGTTGCAGAGATCACCTCGGCAACCACCGTCCCTTCTACGGAAGCGCGTTGCTCTTCGTAGAGCTCTGCAATTTCAGGCAGAACATCGAGACGGTCGTTTTCAGCCAGTATGCGAATCATATTCTTGCCGGCGTCATTCAGCTTGTCGCCGCAGACGTCGATAAGGAGTTCCGCTACCTGGCCCTTGTCAAAGCGTGGGCTGTCAATCAGAGCGGCCATTTCAGGATCGGTAACAACGGCGGCAGCGAACTGTACCATTGCCGACCATCCAGCTAGGTCACCCTGCTCCTGGGCTGTAGAAAAAATAGCCTGAGCGTAGGGGCGTGCGATCGTAATATTTTCAGCCATGACTCAAGACCTTAAATTTGTGAAACAAGGTCTTTAAGCAGGTCGTCGTGTGCCTTGGCGTCGATTTCACGGCTCAGCACCTTACCCGCGCCTGCAACAGCGATGGAAACGACCTGACCACGCAGGTGCTCCTTGGCACGGTTAACTTCCTGCTCGATTTCTGCATTGGCGGAGGCAACGATGCGGTCACCCTCGGCGCGTGCAGTGTCTTTGGCTTCTTCCACGATCTCGTTGGCGCGTTTCTGAGCCTGGGCAATGATGTTGGAAGCCTCTTGCTTGGCTTCGGTAATCACTTCCTTGGCACGCTGCTCTGCCAACTCCTGCTCGTGCTTGCCGCGTTCCGCGGCGGCCAGACCATCGGCGATCTTCTTCTTGCGCTCTTCGAGCGCGGACATAATCGGTGGCCACACAAACTTCATTGTGAACCACACGAAGAAGATGAAACTAATGGCTTGACCAATCAGGGTCGCATTAATATTCATGCCATGTACCTCGTGTTGATAACTGGTAAATCAAGAGAGAGTGTTTTTCCCAGTTCGATTAACCAGCCAGAGCGAACAGAACGTACATAGCCAGACCGACAGCAATCATCGGAACCGCGTCTACCAGACCCATAACGATGAAGAACTGGGTACGCAGCATGGGGATCAGTTCGGGCTGACGAGCAGCGCCTTCGAGGAAACGACCACCGAGGATACCGATGCCGACAGCGGCGCCAACAGCACCCAGACCCATCATGATTGCACCAGCAATAACCAACAATGCTTGTTCCATTTTAGTCTCCTGTATCTAAAGGTTAAAAAATTAAAAAAAGTTAAAACAAAACTTAGTGATGTTCCTGATGTGCCATATCCAGGTACACGATAGTCAGGGTCATGAAGATGAACGCCTGCAGCGTGATGATCAGGATGTGGAAGATAGCCCAGCCCAGTTGCAGGAAGCCTGCAAAGGTTCCCATTACCCAACCGGCACCGTACATGATAGCGATGAGGATGAAGATCATCTCACCAGCGTACATGTTTCCGAACAGACGAAGTGCCAGTGAGATCGGCTTGGCGATAAGGCCGACGCCTTCGAGCACCAGGTTGACCGGGAACAACCACTTGGGGAACGGCTGGAAGGCCAGTTCACCAAAGAACCCGCCGAAACCCTTAATCTTAATGCTGTAGAACAGCACCAGTGCGAACACAGAAAGTGCCATGCCGAACGTGGCATTCGGATCAGTACTCGGGACGACTTTCATGTAGGGGATGCCAAGCAACATGCCAATCTCAGGCAACAGGTCGATGGCGATGAGGTCCATGAAGTTCATCAGGAAGATCCAGACGAAGATGGTCAGGGCCAATGGGGCAACCACATCATTCTTAGCGCTAAAGGAGCCGCGCACGCTGGTATCGATGAACTCGACAATCCACTCGGCAAAGTTTTGTATACCGGTGGGTACGCCTGCACTCGCGGTCTTAGCTGCTTTTCGGAACAACCAGAGGAAAGCCAGACCGAGGAAGAGTGACCACCCCAGGGTGTCCAAGTGGAATGCCCAGAAACCCATCTCCTTGATCTGCTGAGCCGTTTCCCCAGCGGTATCGCCGTGGGCGATCATCCAGCCGTGCTCGGGGTGATTGCCAAAGGTCAGATTGGTTAGGTGGTGTTTGATATATTCCGAGGATGTAAGCTGTTCGCTAGCCATGTTTACGTCTCGCACTTGATTCTAGAAACCATCGATACACCATCGCGAACTGGGCGATGAGATATCCGCTTAGCAGTGGCAACGGGCCGAGTTTCAATAGGCCAATACCAAGGGCAAGGAGTGCCACTGCCGCTACAAATTTTTCTGCTGCACAACGATACAAATAGCGCATATTGCGCTCTGCACTGCGTCCTGCGATGTGGTCGGCGCGTTTGAGCTGCCAGACCTGCAACCGGTGATTTAGTACCACGATGAAACTGCCGTATAACACAGCTGCTGCGGATTGCCATCCAGCAGTATAGAGAAAGACCCCGGCGACTGCGGCGACCAGAAGAATCTGGGTAAGCAGGATTCTTCGCTGCACGGCGCGCTGTACCTGGGCATAACTCATTGCGTGTCCTGACCGACCCGTATTACAAGCTGCTGATTTACTGTTACAGGAATGTAAATTCAGGCCGCGGAGTAAAGCCATCAGCGGCGCGAAAGTATATCGGTCCACCTTGCGAGCGTCAATGATGCTTGGATAAAAAAAGCTTATATTAGTGCAGCATGATGGTCAGTTATTGATCCAATTATGCTGTCTTCAGGAAGAGAAAAGGGCCGAATTGTCGGGTGCACCTAATACTCACCCCGTGACCCGATCAGTGGCCCTTCATCAAGATAGGCTACTTGATGTGTTCGAGAATACCGTCGAGCTCATCCAGACTGTTGTACTGAATGACCAGCTTACCCTTACCCTTGCTGCCATGCTGAATGGCCACTCGGGCACCAATTCGATCCCCCAGATCCTGCTCCAGGCGTCGGATATCCGGGTCCACCCTTTTTTCGCTTTTTGCCTCACCGGCAGGATGCTCAAGGGTCCGCTTCACCAGTTTCTCGGTCTCACGTACGGAAAGTCCCTTACCGGCCACAATACGCGCGATCCGGCTCTGAAGGTCCCCACTCAAGGCCAACAGGGCACGGGCATGACCCATCTCCAGGTCACCGTTCTCCACCATGCGCTTGATATCCTCATTCAGGCTGAGCAGGCGCAAAAGATTGGAAACCGAGGCACGGGAACGGCCTACTGCATCGGCCGTCTCCTGGTGAGTGAGTCCAAACTCCTCGATCAGGCGATGCAACGCCATCGCCTCTTCCATCGGGTTGAGCTCCTCACGCTGGATGTTCTCGATCAGCGCCATTGCCATGGCCGCCTGATCCGGCACGTCTCGTACCACTGCAGGGATTTCATGCAACCCAGCCAACTGCGCGGCCCGCCAGCGACGCTCCCCGGCAATGATTTCGTAGCGGCCGCTGGTCACAGGTCGTACCACGATGGGCTGTACCACCCCTTGGGCTCGAATCGAGCTGGCCAGCTCCTCGAGGGTATCCGGGTGCATGTCGATACGGGGCTGATAGACACCGCGCTGCAACAGATCCACCGGCAAGTTCCTCAGCTCACCATCGCTCCCCGACTCCCTGCTGTCTGCATCACCGCCTTGACCGGCTGCCGCACTGCTCCCCAGCAACGCTTCCAGTCCTTTGCCCAGTCCTCGTTTTTTCGCTGCCATTTTAATTTTCTATCTAATGGATTCTATGAAAGTTACACGACTGCACTGTGCGGCTGGCCACTGCTGCGCCGCAGGATTTCACCAGCCAGGGCGAGATAGGCCACAGCACCGCGAGAGGTCCGGTCGTAATTCAGCACCGGCATGCCGTGGCTCGGTGCCTCAGCGAGACGGACATTGCGCGGGATCACGGTGCGATAGACCTTGTCGCCAAAGTGCAGGATAAGTTGCCCGGAGACATCAGTGGAAAGGTTATTGCGCGGGTCGTACATAGTCCTCAGCAACCCTTCGATCTCCAGCCCGGGATTGACCGACCCACGGATCTCCTCAATGGTGTTCAGCAGGGCGCTCAATCCCTCCAGGGCATAATATTCGCACTGCATCGGGATCATCACCGAATCGGCTGCCACCAAGGCGTTCAGGGTGAGCATATTCAGCGAGGGTGGGCAATCAATGAGAATATAGTCGTATTTGTCGCGGATCGGCTCCAGCGCCTGGCGCAGGCGCTGCTCACGCGCGATGCTCATGTTCATCAGCTCCACTTCGGCGGCGGTCAAATCGCCATTGGTGGGCAGGATATCGTAACTGGAGGCTTCCGCATGAACGATGGCCTCGGCCGCCGGCACTTTGCCCAATAACACGTGATAACTGCTTTTGCTGATGCTGTCCTTGTTAATACCACTGCCGACGGTGGCGTTACCCTGGGGATCGAGGTCTACGACCAGAACGCGCCGCTTGGTTGCAACAAAGGAGGCACCAAGATTGATGCAGGTGGTGGTTTTGGCCACCCCGCCCTTCTGGTTGGCCATCGCAATGATTTTGCCCATCTTTCTAATTCTCCTCCTGTCGCTCCGCCGATTTATCACTGACAACAATACGCAGCAGGTGGCGCTGCTCCTGTTCCAGTCCCGGCACTTTTAGTGCGATCACCTCTTCCAGTTGGAAGCCTGCTGGCAAGTTAGCCAGCTCATCAGCCGGGACGAGCCCTTTCATGGCCAGAAACTCCCCGCCGGGCTCCAGCAGGTGGCGAGAGCCTGTCAGGATATCAGCAACCGAGGCAAAAGCGCGAGTGATTACCGCATCAAAGCGCTGTTCCGGGAGATAGTCCTCAACCCGGCTGTGGACCACGGTCACGTTTTGCAACCCCAGTGCTGCCCTGGCCTGCACCAGAAAACGGGTCTTTTTGCTGTTGGAATCGAGCAATACAAACTCACGATCGGGAAAGACCAACGCCAGCGGGATCCCTGGCACCCCCCCGCCGGTCCCCACATCTATGATGCGCTTGGCATGGAAATGGGGCACCACCGCCAGGGAATCGAGTAGGTGACGGCTCACCATCTCCAACGGATCGCGCACGGCGGTCAGGTTATAGGCCTTGTTCCACCGGGCCAGCAGCTGCACATAGGTAATGAGCCCGTCGCGCACCGACTCCGGCAGCTCCAGCCGCAACCGTTCCAGCCCTGCGTCCAGTCGCGTACGCAATTCACTCACCACAAATTCCCTCGACATTGAAATCCATTTCTCATGCCTGCTTTTTGCCTTGGGCGCCGGCGTTTTTCTTCAAGTAAATCAGCAGAAGGGAGATTGCGGCCGGAGTGACCCCGGGGATCCGCGAGGCCTGGCCGATGGTGGTTGGCCGGGCCCGGGTCAGCTTCTCCTGCACCTCGGCAGAGAGACCCCGCACCGCACAGTAATCGAGGTTCTCAGGGATTACGGTGTGTTCGTTGCGCTGCTGCCGCGCGATCTCTTCGTGCTGGCGTTCGATGTAGCCGGCATATTTGAGCTGTACCTCGATCTGTTCCGCCACCTGATCATCCTTCACCGGCTCAAATCCCGGCAACAGCTCACTCAGGGCGGCATAGCTCACATCCGGGCGGCGCAGTAGCTCTTCGAGGCGGTATTCGCGCAGCAGCGGGCCACCGAGCAAGGCTTCGGCGTTCTGCACCTCAGCGGGGCGCGCCCAGGTGTCGCGCAGGCGCTGTTGTTCACGCGCGATTGCCTCACGCTTGGCCTCGAAGGCTGCCCAGCGCACATCGTCCACCATCCCCAGCTCGCGTCCGATGGGGGTGAGGCGCAGATCGGCGTTGTCCTCGCGCAACAGCAGACGGTATTCGGCACGAGAGGTGAACATACGATAGGGCTCGGCGGTGCCGCGGGTGATCAGGTCGTCCACCATCACCCCGATATAGGCCTCGTCGCGGCGTGGTGACCAGGGCTCCTTACCCTGCACCAGGCGAGCCGCATTGAGGCCGGCCAGCAGCCCCTGTGCCGCTGCTTCCTCATAGCCGGTAGTGCCATTGATTTGACCGGCGAAGAATAGACCGGCCATATGCTTGGTTTCCAGGGTCGGTTTGAGATCGCGCGGATCAAAAAAGTCGTACTCGATGGCGTAGCCGGGGCGGGTGATGTGGGCCCGCTCGAAACCCTTGATCGAACGCACTAGCGCCAGCTGCACATCGAAGGGCAGTGAGGTAGAGATGCCATTGGGGTAGATCTCGTGGGTGGTCAGCCCCTCAGGCTCGACAAAGATCTGGTGTGAGACCTTGTCGGCAAAGCGCACCACCTTGTCCTCAATGGAAGGACAATAACGCGGCCCCACCCCCTCGATAATGCCGCTATACATGGGCGAACGGTCCAGACCACCACGGATGATCTCGTGAGTCTGCTCGTTGGTATAGGTGATATGGCAGACCACCTGTTCCGGATGGTCTTCGGCTTTGCCAAGGAAGGAGAAGACCGGCGCCGGATCGTCGCCCGGCTGAGCCTGCATCACGCTATAGTCCAGGGTGCGTCCGTCGATGCGTGGTGGGGTGCCGGTCTTGAGCCGCTCCACCCGAAACGGCATCTCGCGCAGGCGATGGGACAACGCATTGGCCGGTGGGTCGCCGGCGCGCCCGCCCTGATAATTGACCTGACCGATATGGATGAGCCCGCCGAGAAAGGTGCCGACGGTCAACACTACCGCCGGGGCCTGGAATTTCAACCCCATCTGGGTCACCACCCCGGTGACCCGCTCACCCTCGACGATGAGGTCCTCCACCGCCTGCTGGAACAGGGTCAGATTGGGCTCATTCTCCAGGGCAAAGCGGACTGCCGCCTTGTAAAGCTGCCGATCCGCCTGGGCACGGGTAGCGCGCACCGCCGGACCCTTGGAGGCATTGAGGGTACGAAACTGAATACCACCCTTATCAATGGCGCGGGCCATCAGTCCGCCGAGGGCATCGACCTCTCTGACCAGATGACCCTTGCCGATACCGCCAATCGCAGGATTGCAGGACATCTGACCGAGGGTCTCGATGTTGTGGGACAACAGCAGGGTACGGCAGCCCATGCGCGCCGCCGCCAGGGCCGCCTCGGTACCGGCATGGCCACCGCCTACCACTATGACATCGAAAGAATCGGGATAAATCATGGATATTTACCAAAAAGGGCTGGATATTCTACGACTGCAAGGCCACTTAGCCAATCATGGCGGCAGCCGTCCCTCATAGACATGATGGCTGACATATCGTTCCCGTCCGCTGTTATGCACAGGGGCGGTTCAGGACTGCTGAAAATAATTCTTCAGGAAGGTGTCGAAATCGATAGCGTCACCTGCCTCGACCTCAGTCTGCTTCTGCAGGGAACGTTCGGCCATCTCGGTCAGCATCTGTTCCTGCTCCGGTGCGATCGGCAGTTCGGCAAAATACCACTGGTGCTCAAGCGACTTGCGCCGCGCCAGTTCGAAGAAGCTCTCGCCGCTGCTACGCATCTCGGCCAGCATACGCGCTGAGGGGGTAAGATCCGGATTTTCCACCGCTCGTTGCTGGCGCGCCAACGCCTGGCGGTACGGCCTGCGAGTAGTATTACTGTCAAGCAATTCGCACACCGGCACCATCGCCTCGCAGATCTCACCAGCCCACTGTTTGAGCGAAACGGCTGCGCCGCAACGCATCAGGTTAAGGCCGGGCTCGCGTCCGCGGTGGGCCACTTGCATCTCATTCTGATCGATCTCCACCCGTTCAATGGCACTGATGGGTGGGCTATCGGAGAACAGGCAATAAAGCATCAGGGCTTCGAGAAAATAGAGCTGCGACTCATTAATCCCCAACGGGTCGAAGGCATTGACATCGAGCGAACGTAATTCGATGTAACGCACACCACGTCGCTTCAAAGCCAGTGAAGGCTTTTCGTAACCCTGCAGCAGCTGCTTGGGGCGAACCGTACTGTAGTACTCGTTTTCGATCTGCAGGATATTGCTATTGAGCTGATGATATTTTCCCCCAACCTTAACGCCGATCTTTTCATACACTGCACAGGGGGTGTTGATGGCATGGGTCAGGCTCTCGACGTAGGCCGGGAGGCTGCTGTAATCGGCCTTGATCCCGGTTTCATTCTCTTTGTTGTTCTGGTAGCCGATATCGCCCATCCGCAGTGAGGTGGCATACGGCCCATAAAAGGTGTAATCGTCAAAGGATTCCAGCGTAGTCTGTTTGTCATGAAGGAACGACTTGCATACGGCCGGTGAGGCACCGAACAAATAGGGAATGAGCCAACCGACCCGCAGTAAATTGCGCAGCAGACCGAAGTAGCGTTCGGAGACAAACTCCTGCAGCGGGCGGTCATCGCCCTCGAGCTGCTGTAGCCCCTGCCAAAAGGCATCGCTATAGGAATAATTGAAATGAACGCCTGCAATCACCTGCATCACCCGGCCATAGCGGTGACCTAGCCCATGGCGATAAACCGATTTCATCTTCCCGATATTGGATTCGCCGTAATAGGCGATGGGGATGCTCGCCTCCCCGGCAACAACACAGGGCATACTGGTAGCCCATAGCAACTCATTGTCGAGCCGGGTATAGACGAATTGCTGCAGGTCACGCAGAAAGCCCAATGCCTCACCCATCTCATGAAACGGCGGCGTGATGAACTCCAGCAGCGCTTCAGAATAGTCGGTGGTGATATAAGGATGGGTCAGAGCAGAGCCAAGCTTACGCGGGTGGAGGGTCTGGGCAATCTTGCCCTCGCTGTTTACCCTAAGGCTCTCCTTCTCCAGGCCTACCATGCTGCCCTTAAGCAGGGGTGCCAAATGGGCGGCCGCGAAACGGGCTACACTCTTTTCTACACTGTATGACAAACAGGGAATTCCAAGATTGGGTTTGAGCGGATGATGCAGGTCAACGCCTTGAATCAATAAAAGCAATATAGCGTATCATGGGCAGCGCCAAGCGTAAGCCTCAGGAAACGCTCAACCTGCTGGTATCGATTTGGGGTGGTGGTATCTCTTCATGCTCCACCAGCGTGGCTCCCGGCTCATCCATGCTCATGCCACTGAGATCCACCTGCAGCGGCGCGACCGCTTCTTCCTTGCCAAGCTCGGCGCCAGACTCCGCCACTGACAGGGCGCTGGTATCCACCTCAGGCGCCGCCACCTCCTCATGCTCCACCAGCGTGGCTCCCGGCACATCCAGACTCAGCCCGCCCGTGTCTACCTGCAAGGGGGGGACCTCCTGATGCTCGCCAAGCACCGCGCCCGGCTGATCAAGGGTGACAGAGGCAAACCCGCCCAGATCCCGGGGAGCGGGCTTGACCACGGACTTTGTCAGGCCCGCCGTATCCATTTGTTCAGGACGTGCGGGAGAAACAGCGTGTGCGGGCTTAGCGTGAGAAGCGGCAGGTGATGATTTTTGGGCAGGGGCAGCAACCTTGACCACTTCGCACAGGGCACCCGCCTTCGCCAAAGCCATCTGGTATTTTTTCGCCGTGGTCTCATCGAGCCCTTTCTTGAGCGCAACCTTTGCCCCGGAAAACAACCGCTCGACCTTGGCTACTTCCACCTTGAACAGTTTAGCAACATTGCCCTTAACCTGCTCCACGGACGCCCCTTCAGCAATTTTGCCAGCGAATACGACCGCGAACGTGTTGCCACTCATGTCCAACCTCTCACTGTGATCCTGACCCGCTAATGTACAAGGGTTTTCTACACTCATACCGAATTTCGTAAGGGCCGCCCAACCTCCACAAGGGATCAAGGGGATGCATATTCATTGATTATCCCCTGCACTTAACCGAAAAATACGCCCTGAGGCATAATCGAGCAAGTAGAGTTCACCCTCTCTATCCTCGGCAAAGGAAGCAATGCGTTTGCCGCTCAACAGGAGTATTCGCGGCCCTGTCTCGATGTTACCGGAATCAAGCTCCCAGATCCTCCCACTACAAAAATCCCCATAAATATAGTGTCCATAAAGGTGCTTAATCGCCTTGCCGCGATAAACATAGCCTCCGGTGACCGAACACCCATATTCATGGGAGTACTCGGCTACCGGCATCGTCATACCTTCATTACGGCAGGCTCCCGGCCGAAAACAGTGGCTACCTTCCCATTGGTTCCAGCCCAGATTATTGCCCACGGTAACGCGGTCGATCTCCTCCCAGGCATTCTGTCCCACATCCCCAACCCACAACTCACCGCTCTTGCGATCGAAGCTCCAGCGCCAGGGATTGCGAAGACCCCAGGCGTATATCTCGGGACGTCCGCCCCCCTCTGGAAATGGATTGCCGGCGGGAATGGCATAGGGGTCAGCGCCATCGACATCTAGTCGCAGCATAGCCCCCAACAAAGTGCTGGTATTTTGCCCGTTGCCGTGGGGATCGCCAGCGGCACCCCCATCGCCCAAGCCGTAATAGAGATAGCCATCCGGACCGAAGGTAATCTGTCCACCATTGTGGTTACCATATGGCTGGGATACTTCCAGCAGGATCTTCTCACTGACGGGGTCGAGAGTGAGACCGCCGTCGTGACTTTGGTAACGGGCCAGCACCGAGGTCAATGGGTGGCCGCGAGTATAGGAAAGATAAACCTGCCTGTTACTGGCAAACTGCGGGTGAAAGGCTATGCCCAGCAAACCGGCCTCACTCGGCCCGGCCTCCACCCGCACACTGAGGTCAAAGAACAGGGTACGCTTCGCCTTCTCCCCTTCGCCCTCCATACGGATGACCCGCCCCCTTTTCTCCACTACATACCAATAGGGGGTTGGCTGCGGTGTTTGCAGCATGGCCACGGGCTGGGAGAAGCGTTGTCCGGAGAATAACGGTTCCAGCACCACAGCGCTGTCTTGCCCGCAAGCGACAAGTGGCCAAAACAGGCAAAGTGCCGCAGTCCGCCATCCGTTCCTGAGCCGCCTCATCTCAGTCAGCGCCTATTTGAACAGCTCCTCTAAAAATCGTTGCATTACTGCCCAGGACTGCTTGTCCGCAATAGGGTTGTAGGCGAGGGGCATATTGAATTGCTCGCCCAGACGATCGGCCTCCGGGTTGGTAAATGCATGCTTGGCGCCAGGATAACCAATGAAAGTGAAGTCCACCCCCGCCTCGGTCATCTCCTGCTTGAAGGCCTTGATTTGTTCGGGTGTGGTGAGCGGATCAGCGTCCCCGTTCAGCACCAGCAATTTGGCTTTGACCTTGCCCTTTTTAGCCGGATGGCTGGTACTCAGGCTACCGTGAAAGCTCACTACCCCGTCCAAATCGAGCCCGCGTCGGGTCATCTCCAGCACGATGCCACCGCCAAAACAGTAGCCGATTGCTGCGACCTTTTCCGGATCAACGGTGGGATGAATGCGAAGCTGTGCCAGCGCTGCCCGAAACCGCCGCTCGGCCTCCGCCATATTCTTTCGCACTTCGCCGGCAAACTTGCCTGCCTCGTCCGGATGGTCGGCCTGTTTACCATTACCGTACATATCCAGCGCCAGGGCGGTGTAACCCAGTTTCGCCAACATCCGTGCCCGCTTGCGCACATAGTCGTTATGACCCCACCACTCATGAACAACCAGCACTCCAGGGCGTTTAGCCTGGAACTCATCGTCGTAGGCAAGGTATCCCTTGAGCTCGACACCATCGCTTTCGTAGGCAATCTCCTCACCCACCACCTTCGCATTTACCAGGACGGGGAGGCATAACAACACTGCGATGACCAACCAGTTTCTCATCTCGACCTCCAGCTCTCAGCCCTTGCCACTCGGTTAAATGAGCATAGACGATCGTACTTTGATACGTGGGCTTTAGCGCGGCTTTACCAGCCATAGCAGGATAACCGTCGCCAGCAGCAGCACGACCGTGCCTCCCCACTCACGGCTGAACAGGTAATAGCCCCCCCCTAGCAAACCAGGTAACTCGGCCAGGGCGCACCCCACTACCAGCTGATTTAACCGGGTCAATTGCCGTACATTTTCGGACAGGCCCTCGCGCACCATCCGTTCCTGACGCCGCAGTGCATGCTGGCGATAAAGCAGTGCGGGCAGCACCATCAGCAGGCCGGTAGCAATAATCCAGCCACCATACATTGGCGCCATCGCGACCTCGGTCAGCTGGTGAAAAACAAGCAACACCACGCCGAGACTCATCAGATTGCCGACCAGCAGCACTCGCCAAAACAGCTCCGGTGAGATTGCCGGCCGGGGATCGTTATTTTCTGTCATCATTAGTCCTCCTCTTGGCAGCCTGGAGGATACACTGAACTGGCCGGTAGCCGGCAGATCGGCCTGCTGATATTGACGACGGCAGGGAATCGGTTATGTTCTGCAGATGCCTGATCTCATTACGCGACTGCGCCTCATCCTTGACGCTCCCCTGATCTTCGTGCGTCGGGTCGCCACTGGTTTTCGTGCCAACCAGGGCTTTCTGCTTGCCGGTGCAGTGGCGTACTACACACTGCTGTCTCTGGTGCCGATGCTAGCCTTGATTCTGGTGGTCCTGTCGCGCCTTGTTGAGCCAACCTTGCTGCTCGATACCGCCCGCCATTACCTCTCCTTACTGGCCCCGGGGCAGGAGAGTGCACTAACTGAACAGATCGCCGCATTTCTGGAAAATTGGAAGGTGATCGGTATAGTTGGGGTAGGATTCCTGCTTTTTTTCAGTTCCCTTGCCTTTACTGTGCTGGAAAATGCGATGTCGGTGATTTTCTTTCACCGGGTGGCGATACGCCGACGCCATTTCCTGGTCTCGGCGGTCATTCCCTACTTGTATATCCTGTTTCTCGCCCTCGGCTTTTTGTTGATCAGCCTGGTCAGTGGCGCCGTGCACCGTCTCGATACCCAGAGCATTACCCTGTTCGGCGAAAGCATTTCACTGAAGCAACCTGCGGCGATTCTGCTTTATCTGGTTGGCGTCTGTGGCGAAGTGCTGCTGCTCACTTCGCTCTATCTGGTCATGCCGGTAGGCAAACTGGCGCTAAGTCATGCCCTCATTGGCGGAATGACCGCCGCCCTGCTCTGGGAGCTGACCCGCCATTTCCTGATCTGGTACTTTGCCACCCTTTCTCTGGTGAACGTGGTTTATGGCACATTCGCCACAACCATTATCGCATTGCTGAGTCTGGAGGCCGCCGCCGTGATTGTTCTGCTTGGGGCACAAGTCATTGCCGAATATGAACGATTGGGAACCACACAGGCAAAACAGCACGGTCTGCAAACCTGAATCGGGCCAAGCTTTGAAGGAGATTTATCTGCGCAAAAAAAAGACAGGCGAATGCCCGTCTTGTTAACAATTTTCTAGCCACAAGAGATTTAAGATTTGGCCATCCCTGGCCGGTCCACCCTCCTTGGTGGAAATTTGTTTCATCCTCGCTTGCTCCCTGCAGCGTGATAACAGCATATCCTGAAACGACACCTACAGAATGTAGGACAATTCCTATGGCTCTGTAGGTGAGTTTACCAATTTTACAAATATATCTTCACTCATCCCCTGATCGAGATGACCGTTAACCCTGTGTCAGATGACTGGCCCAGAAGGCGTGTTCCCGATTAAGGAACTCCTCCCAGGGGATATAGTGGGAACCATCACAGGAGAAGGTTAGACTCACCATGCCGTTAAAGATGTTCAGTGTCCCGGAGCGCAAATAGAACATCTCGTCCATAAAACGCAGCTCGCGCAATCCATCGAGCAAATCACGGATCCGTCCGGGCGGCACCACCGCCCCTTCCGGGTAGGGGCGCCGCGGGTAGGCCAGGCAGATATCCGGGTCGGTCAGCATGTCGATATCCAGCAGACGGTAGCGGAACGGGTCGTCCACCAGCCAGATGGTGGCACGACTGCTGGAAAAATGGAGTTTGGAGTGGAACACGCCATGTTCGAGGATCAACTCCTCCATCACCCCCAGGACCTCGTCCATATGGGTATCCATGCGGCTGTCGGTACGGGTCTGGTGGAAAACCGTACCGCGGATAGCCGGGTCGCCCTTGATCTGCAACCAGGCGGTCGGCTCGTCATAGAGCTCGCGGGTCAAAGGCAGATCCCGCAAGTCGAAATCGGCCCCGACATAACCAATCAGGTTGCCGGCCTTATCGAACACCGTCTTTAGCGCTGTCAGTGAAGGACGACGGGCTCGCAGGCTGATATAGGCCTCGGATAGCAGAAAGTCCGTACCCACCTTGATCTGTTGCATATAGGGGCGTGAAGAGCGAATGCGGCCAAAATCCTTCTCAATTAACCCTTCGTGACTGATATTGCTGCTCACCTGAACGCCGTGAGGATCAAGGGCATAGAGAAACTTGCAGTACGGGATACCGTGCAAGGAGTTCAGAAGAAGGGCATCCAGCTTCTCACGCTGGTGCCAGACCGGCACACAAGCCTGAGCCACCTGCGCCAGCGGCGCCTTCATCATCGCCGCCAGGGCCTGGCGTTGTTTAACGATGCTCTCCTGCAGGGAACCTTTTGCTGCAGACATACTTAGAATCCGAATAGTGCGTTTATGAAGTGCAAAAGATAAGGATTAAATATTACAGAAACAACTATGACTCTGTTTGAGGCGCGCTCAAGCGGCGGATGGCATAGTTCAAACGGCAGCTGCGTTTTGAAACATCCAACTCGTTCCAGCCCTTCAGATTGCTCCGCAGCTCACTGCCTACTCCCGGCTGGCGCAAAAAAGCACCGATGACATTTTCGTACAAGGGAGTGGTCAGCCTGAAAGCAGCAGGAAAGGCCTGTCGAAGCCGCGGCTCGGCATACCAGCCGCAAGACTTTAGCTCCTCGGGAGAACCAAAATTGATGGCCAAAGCCCCCTGAGGTGAAAGCATTTTTAGCAATTGACGAAACCAGCGCCCATCTGCAGCCACCACCCGCTGGGGTTCGCCCGCATTATCGCTGTAGAGATCCTCGATAATGAAATCGAAGGGCTCACCGCGATACTGCCTTACCCACCAGAGGGCATCGGCCTGATGCAGCTCCACATTCGCCGCCTCGACCTCGAAAAATTCCTGCGCCACTTCGAGATGCACCGGGTTGAGTTCGACGCCTACGATCTGCTCCGGTTGGAGAAAATGGTTGAGCTGGCGGATCACAGCACCGCCACCAACCCCAAGCAACAGCACCCGACGGATCTGGTGAGGCCGGAAAAAGGCCGGTAACAACAACAGATCCCAGACACTCCCGGTCACTGGGCAATTCGGATTGTACTGACTATGAAAAACGCCGTTGGTATAGAGCCGTCGGGTATTACCCGCCGAACGTACTTCGTACCGGTTGTCACCGTCCTGTCTGCTCCAGATTATCGCCACTGTGATACCGTTTTAACGAAAGCGCACACCCTCGCCCCTGGAGATATTCCTGTCAAGCAAAAACCCTTCAACCCAACGGCGCAAAGGTTTATATGCTTGTAGTCATCGCCCCGTTGCTTCTTCGCGCCTTTGCGTTGATCTCTTTGTCCCAGGCTTCTGTTAACCTCTGCCTATTCGCACGACACTGACCCGCCATGACCGATATCCTGCTCACCACGCTCAATGCCCGTTACAGCCACGCCTCACTGGGGTTGCGCTATCTGCTGGCCAATATGGGGCCACTGGAACCACGCACAACACTGCTTGAGTTCACCATCAAGCAACGCCCTATCGATATCGCCGAACAGCTGCTGGCGCTCAAGCCCAGCATCATCGCCCTTGGGGTCTATATCTGGAACGCCCGCGAGAGTGAGGAGCTGGTGGCGATCCTGAAACAAATCCGTCCAGAGGTCACCATCGTGCTGGGTGGCCCGGAGGTGAGCTATGAACAGAGCGAACAGTCCATCGTCAAACTCGCCGATTATGTCATCTGTGGTCCTGGAGAACTGGCCTTTGCCAAACTGTGTGAGCGCTTGCTCACCGGGGTTCGCCCACAAAATAAAATCATCCAACCGGAACCGAATAAACTCGAAGCACTACGACTTCCCTACCGTCACTATAGCGACAGCGATCTTGAGCACCGGGTGGTGTATGTCGAGGCCTCACGTGGTTGCCCGTTCAAGTGCGAGTTCTGTCTCTCGGCACTGGACAAGACTGCCACCCCCTTCGACCTTGACCATTTTCTCGCCGAAATGGATGCACTCCACCGGCGCGGCCTGCGCCGCTTCAAGTTCGTCGACCGAACCTTCAATCTCAAGGTCGAGCAAAGCATCCGGATCATGGAGTTCTTCCTGAGCCGACTAGATGATTCGCTGTTTCTCCATTTCGAGCTCATACCCGATCGGCTACCTGAACCGCTCAAGGCGGTGATTCAGCGTTTTCCGCCCGGTTCGCTGCAGTTCGAAATCGGGGTGCAGAGCTTCAATCCGGAGGTGCAGGCGCTTATCAGCCGCAAGCAGGACAACCTCAAAACCGAGGCCAATCTGCGCTGGCTGCGCAACGAGAGCCATGCCCACCTGCATGCCGATCTCATCATCGGCCTGCCCGGTGAAGACATGGGGAGCTTTGCTGCCGGCTTTGATCGACTGGTCGCACTTAATCCCCATGAGATTCAGGTCGGCATCCTCAAACGTCTGCGTGGCGCGCCCATCGCACGCCACAGCCAGGCCTTTGCCATGCGCTATCAACCCGCCCCGCCCTACAATGTCCTCTGTACCGACCGCATCAGCTTTGCTGAAATGCAGCGCCTTGCACGCTTTGCACGCTACTGGGACCTTATCGCCAACGCAGGCCGCTTCACTACTACTTTGCCGCTTATCCTGGGAGAAGCGCCATTTCACCGTTTTCTTACTCTTGCTGACTGGCTCTACCATCAGACCGGACAGACCCACCGTATCCAGCTGCCACGGCTGTTCACCCTACTGCATCAGGCGCTGGTCGGACCGCTTGACGTTGAACGTTCACTGGCTGAATCCGCACTGCTGACCGACTTTTCTACCAGCGGCCAGAAGGGGGGGCCGGCTTTTACCGATCCATCCTCCACCACGTCCAAAATTCCGCACCGCAACGCCACACCTAAACGACAGAGCAGACACCAAACCTCGGATTAACCCTATCAATTATTCGCAACATAACCTTCTAAGCCAACCATAAGGGATTCTCTGCTCATGCTCTGAACCTTGCATCAGAATGGCTTCTTTAAAGAGGCTTTTTTGCATTGACCGTCACTCCTATGCCCGCTATGTTGGAGCTATCCCTATGCACAATAAATAAGGAGACCTGCATGGGAAGGAAACAACTGTTCTTCATCGCCATGCTGCTGCCTGCCCTGGCCACCGCCCGTGACATCACCCCGACAAGCAACACCGTACATCAAGTCACCGTCTTTGCTGATCGCGCCGAGGTCACCCGTCGTGTCGAGGTCGAACTTGCCGCCGGGGAGCACACCATTCTTGTCAGCGATCTTCCTGCACAGCTCTTTTCTGCATCCCTGCGCGCCACAGGCCGAGGAGCCAAGGGTCTACAGATCGCCACCGTTGAAAGCCGCCGTGTATTCGCTACAGAGGTCGCTCAGGAACGGGAGCGTCACTTGCGCGAACAGCTCCAGGCGCAGCAGGATGAGAAGGCACGTCTTGACGGCCGACATCAGGCACTCGAAATCCAGGGAAAGTTTATCGAGCATCTCGCCACTCTGCCTGGGGAAACGGACGATAATGGTAATCGTCTGTTCACCCCGGAAAAATGGCCTGCCGCCTGGCAGACTATCGGCAAGGGAATGGCCGAAACCAATGTCGCCAAGGTCGCCCTGCAGCAGGAGTTGCGTGCGGTGGAAGAGACGATCCGCAAGCTTGAACAGGAGCTGCGCCAGATACAGACTGGTCGGCGCGACAGTATCACCGCTGCAATCCGGGTGCAGGCGGGTACGGCCGGCAAGGCCCAGTTAGACCTTAGCTATCAATTGGCCGGTGCTTCCTGGACACCGGTATACGATGCCGCGCTCGACACCGAAACCGCTAAGGTTATGCTTACCCAGGCGGCCAGCATCAGCCAGAGCACCGGCGAGGACTGGCGAGGTGCCCAGATAACTGTCTCCACCGCTCGCCCGGGTGCAGGCACGGCAATGCCCGAACTCACACCCTGGTGGGTCGATTTCTACCAACCGCCTCAACCGCTGGCAAAACGGCGACTTCAGGAAAGTAAGGTCGAGATGGCCGATGAAATGCTGGCCGGTGTTATGGCGCCGAGTGCTATGCCCCAGGAAGCCGAAGAGGTAGTGGCCAGCGAAGAGAGAAGTGAATTTTCTGTGCGTTACCGCATCCCCGGCAAAGTCACGGTACCTGCAGACAGCAGTCGCCACCGTTTTATTCTGGCCAAGCAGACTCTCAAAGCCAGCCTAACTGCACGCACCGCACCCAAACTCGATCCGCGCGCCTTCCTCTATGCTGAAATTAAATACGCCGGAGAATCCCCGCTGCTGCCCGGGCAATGGCAACTACAGCGCGATGGTAATTTCATCGGCAGCAGCAACAATCCAGCCCTTCTCCCCGGGGAGACAATGGCCCTGCCCTTCGGCAGTGATGACGCCATCGAGATCGAGTATCGGCAAGTCAAAGACGAAAGAGGCCGCAGTGGGTTAATTTCCCGAGAACAACGAATAGAGCGCCAATATCTCATTACGGTCACTAACCATCACGGTGCCGCAATCCCCCTCACAGTGTTCGACCAGCTGCCGGTTTCCCGTGACAAAGCCATTACAGTCGAGCTTCTCGACAAGTCCACGGCCCCAAGCCGACAGAATGTGGAGAATCGTGCCGGTGTAGTGGCTTGGGACAAGACAGTTAAGCCTCAGGAACAACTGCGCATCGACTTCGGGTTTGCCGTTAGCTTCCCGCAGGACAGACAGGTGCCTGGGTTCTGACAATGAGTGAACAGGAGGAGATGCCCGAAGCTGTCAGGGAGGCCTGTATTGATGCGGCGCTCAAGGCGTGGGAGGAGGCTGGAATCAGTGGCCTGTGCGCCGAAGGCCGCTGGGAGTTGGCTATTGATGCGATTCGCAGCCTGGATCTACAGTCCGTGATTTGTGCTATCAGACATTCCAGCCTCGATCGTGGTTAAAGGAAATCTCGACCAGGGTGGTCGCTTCCACTATTCAGTAATGTGCAGTGCTTAATCTGCAATCGCCGCAAATCCAGCCCTTGCCTCTGCCACAAAGCGCCGTGTCAGCACTGCGTCCTTCCGGCCATCCGACCCTTCGATCCCGGTATGTACATCCACCCCAAAAGGATGCACCGCAAGGATCGCCTCACGCACACTATCGGCAGTCAGTCCACCGGCAAGGATCACCGGCTTAGGAGAAATATCCACTAAGGCCTTATCGATCGCCCAGTCATGGGTTTTTCCAGTGGCCCCCTCCGCACCGGTCTCGGGGTCGAAACTGTCAGTAATGTAAGCATCCACATAGGCTGCACTGGCGGCGATCTGTAAACGGAGTTCATCGAGGTTGTCGCCGCGCACGATAAGACTTTTGATCATCGTGAGATCCGGCCGGGCTGTTTTTATTTTCGCCAATTCCTCAGGCGTAATCGGGCCGTGCAGTTGCACGATCCCCACTCCAAGCTTCTGACAAAAAGTGATCACCTCCTCAGCACGATCAAGATAAGTGATTAACACTCCTCTTACTCCCGCGGGAAATCCGGCGACCAGTTCAGCCGCAGCCTCCTCACTTAGATCCTCCTCATTCACCGGAAGGCGCAGAGGAAACCCCAGATAGGTTACCCCGCAATCGATCAACAACTGCGCTTCTGCCCGATCGATAACGCCAGCCACCTGAATCAAACCGTGTTCAAACATAAATATTTCTGATTATTTGCCCTGCACTCAACCCAATCATACTCTGTCATGGCCACCTCACAGAACACACTCTTCTCCTGGGCAGAACAAAGCCCGCTCTCCCGCGTAGAACGGGATTGTGTCACTGCCGTCGCATTCAAGATCCTCGACAACAAATGTAAGATGCCCGTCGACCAACAGGAAGCTATGTTGGCGATCTATGATGTGCTCCATCAACAGAATGGAACGCTTTTTGGCCCGAAAGTCTATGCGTGCATTGAGGAGGCGCTACGATCAGAGCCCCCCCTCCCAAGCCATCACTGAACAGATACATCAATTTCGCCTTGAAGCAGAAGAGAAGATACCGAAGCCGGCGATGAAAGCATTCAAGGCAAAATTACGTGTCGAGCTGTTTGATCCCACCAGTAAAATCAGACCAGATTAAAGGGATATAAACCACCACGCGATTCAAGTAAGTCTACTACTGGATCGATTCACGTATCCCCTATTTGGGTGATGACAGCAGTCACACGTGGTGTAACGATATCTGCCAAGAGCCTAGTCGGCAGGGTAGAGCCAGACCCATACAGTATCAGAAGCCTTGTCATGCCAGGTGGCACGCACCTGTGCCTTGACCTCTGTTCCTTCCAGGATCTGGCGGATTTCGTGATCGGATCGAACAAAGGCGGTGTCATTGCGGACCTTCTCCTCAATTCTGGAGACACTGGAGATCGTTACTCCATACCGGGACGCAAGACGTTCACGGGCACGGGTAATCGCCAGTTCCTCCTGGAAGTGACGACCCTTGATATGGATGGAAGAACTGCCCACAGCGCCCTCACCCGGATTTTCTATCCATGGCGGTGGTGGTTCCGCAACCATGGTGGGATTGGACTGACATCCTGACAAAAACACTAAGAAGAACAGCATTAGGTACTGGATTTTCATTTATGTGACCTAGTCTATTGTTATCGAATTGCAATTAGAGTTAACATGTAGCGGGGATTTATATCAAGTGATTTTGCGCTCTTCAGTACCGGGTAAAAGAACTTCACACGGCCTGATCGCCGCAATGGACATATCAGGTTGAATCTGTGGATATGTGTTAGTCCACAAGAAAACCAATACTGGGATTTTTTAATAAGCACCATCAACAACGATGGGAAAAACACAAGGGAGAAAAGAATGAAACGCGGAGCCATTATCGCCTCTTTGGCATCAACCGTTTTCCTCGCCGCCTGTGGTTCGAATCAGGTAAAGCCCGTTGCAGAGTGCACCTTTCCGGATAGCCCGACGCTGGCAGCACCAGGCTGGATTTGCGATCAGCCGGTCGAAGGAGTTGCGGTTTCTGCCGTGGGTATGGCAGAAAAGTCGGGGGCAGGTGTCAACTTCATGAAGGATATGGCTTCAGCCAGCGCCCGTACTGAACTTGCACGCAACATGAAGGTTCATGTAGCGAACATGGTGAAACAGTATGTGGAGACCACCGGAAGCGGTGACAGTGAGACCGTTGACCGGGTCAACACTTCCGTGACCAAGCACATCACCGACCAGAGCATTGTCGGTTCCCGCCTCTACCGGAGCAAAGTCAATCCTGAAACAGGGACGCTGTATGTGCTGATCGGCATCGACCCATCAGCTGCACAGACCATCACAGAGACTGCGCTCAAAACCAGCATGAACAACGAAAGGGCTCTCTGGCAACAGTTCAAGGCTGCCAAGGGCCAGGAAGAGCTGGCTGCCGAGATCGCCAAAGGCAAGCAGTAACTCAGTAATGCTGTGAACGCAAGGACAGGGACGTCCAGTTCTACGAATACTTGCGGGAGTTTTAACATGCGTAAGGTGGTGGCGCTTACGGGGGGAGTACTGTTTTCTGCCTCGCTTCTTGGTAATGCCGAGAGCGAATTCCAGCGATGGCAACAAGCCTCCATGCAGCAGTACCAGAACTTTCTGAGCCAACAGGATCAGGAGTTTGGTAAATATCTTTCCCAACAGTGGAAGGAGTTTTCCCTATTCAAGGGAGAGAAGCGTGATGAGACGCCCAAACCAAAGACGCCTCCCGTTGCGCCGGTAACTGCCAAACCAGCAACTGACATTCCTGTTGTAATACCGGATATCGTGGCGAAAACAACGCCACCTCTACCGCCACTGGTTCCTGACATACCGACAAAAGTAAAACCCGCAGCACCGCAACGACCTAAGCCATCTCCTGCAGTAAAAGGAATTGGCTTTGATTATTTTGGCCTGACAGTACAACTGCCGCACAACTCCATCCCTGCCTTTGCCGACACTTCTCTTTCCAATGAGTCTATTAGCAAATGGTGGCAACAGGCTGCCGGGAAAGACCATGCCCACCTGCTGGATGGAGTAAGAACACAACGGCGTGCGCTATCCCTTAGCGACTGGGCCCTTTATCAGCTACTGAAAGGCTATAGTAATTCCGTCCATCCTACCGACAGGAATAGCCGGGTAGCGATGCAGTGGTTCATCCTTACGCGCCTTGGTTTCAGCACAAAAATTGCCTATTCAAACGGGCAACTGATACTGCTACTACGCACTTCCGATCGCTTATACGAGACCTCGTATCTGGAGTTCGACGGACATCGTTACTACATGATGGACGCACCATCCAATACCGGCAACAGGCTGCGTAGTTACCGGGGAAATCATCCTGACGCCAAGACGATCATCTCAATGGCGCAGGACATGATTATGTTCAATGGCAGTAAGCCACTCGCCAAACGTAAGCTGAAATTTCCATACTCAGGAAAACAATACGAGATCGAGGTCGATTACCATAAATCAATCATCGATTATCTGAGTACCATTCCACCTACCGATCTTGCCGTCTACTTCAATGCACCTGAGGCGGCATCGTTGCGAGCACAGCTGGTTACACAGCTAAAGCCTCTGCTAGCTAACCTCAATCAGGAGCAATCGGTGAATCTGTTGTTGGCATTCGTGCAACATGCTTTCACCTATGCCACCGATCACCAGCAGTTTGGCCGCGAACATTACATGTTTGCTGACGAGTTGTTCCATTACCCCTCTTCTGATTGTGAAGACCGAGCAGTACTGTTTTCACATCTCGTTCGCGAGTTGCTGAAACTCCAGGTGGTGGGTGTTTCCTATGAAGGGCACGTGGCCACAGCGGTACACCTGCCCGAGAGCAAGGGGCGGCAGTTCAACTTTGACGGTCGTACCTACGTAATAGCCGATCCTACATATGTCAATGCCAGAATA
>JBFEWO010000166.1:0-5581 GCA_041546305.1 Thiohalomonadaceae bacterium
ACTCACCGATGAAAGGATGCACACTCACCCATCTTATCTTGATGGCTTCTATTTTCTTTTCGCCCACGCTGACAGCCGAGATATACAAATGGTTAGATGACGATGGAAATACGCATTACTCACAGGACCGGCAGGGGCAGGACAAGGCTTCACGTGTTACTCTACCCAAGGACCAGCCCGCGTACACCCCGCCTATAGAAGCTAAACCTGCCGTTACCGGCCCAGCCGTAACCGGCGATACCGAAGCCTCTCGTAAGTATGCCGACGAGCAGAAGACTAGGCAAAACTCCTACCAACAAATGCAAAAATCTGCCCGCGCTGCAGCTGACAAACGCACCGTGGACGAATGCAAGAAGCGGCGTGACATCTACTGCGACAAAGGGGCTGACGAAATCCGCCGTATCGAACGCGAGAAAGCGCAACGGCAAATGATGGAGGAACAGTTCCGAAAACGTAACCCACCTATCCCCCGATATACAGGCAACGACATTCATATCCGCTAACAAGCAACACGGCACACCAAACTGGCAACATCATAAGTGGTAGCCGTTCATCGTTATCGCTTCTTGTTTTGGGACAGACTAAATATTTGGGGAAAGAGTAAAAACTCGAAAGGAATAAGCAGGGTCAGATGCAATTTTTTTACTTACTGACCAGATAAAGTCTGTTCTGGTACCACTTATTCCATTCGAGAGTGATCATAAGCATTATCAGCACCGGGAAGCAGGCAGGTGGACCTCTGCTATCGTTCCCTGACCCTCACGCGGTAACAGCATTACCTCCCAGCCGTTGGCTTCGGCCAGTTGCCGGGCGATTGCCAGCCCCAGTCCACTACCGCCTGTGCTGCTGTTACGCGATTTTTCCAGACGGAAAAAGGGCTGAAAGACGGCCTCACGCATACCCTCCGGAATGCCCGGCCCGCGATCACTGATGCGAATAGTCAATCCGTCAGCACTACACGTATAGTCGAAGAGGATGGGCGCAGGCGCACCATAGCGAAGTGCATTATCCAGCAGGTTTGAGATGATACGACAGAGGGCAAGACGGTTGATCTCCTTATTGCAAGGACCGCTGTCGATAAACTCAACGGTGGCGCCGCCGCGTACGGCATCATCAGCCAGTCCCCGTAACGCATCGCGAATATCCGTCTCCTCCAGCGGGTTTTCTCCCAGTGCACGACCGACATTGAGGAATTGCCCGATGAGGCTGTTCATCTCATTCAGGTCGTGCTCAAGGCTGTTTCTCAGCTCTGCATCAATATCATCGGGCAGCATCGCGAGCGCCAGCTGCATACGCGCCAGAGGGGTACGCAGGTCATGGGAGATCCCGGTCAGCATGGTGGTGCGGTGTTCCAATAGCTGCTGAATTTTTTGTGACATGGCGTTAAAACTGGTGGCAAGGGAGGAGAGTTCCTTTCCCCCCTGTTCCGGCAGGGGCTCAGGCCAGACACCGGCACCAATGAGCTGGGCTGCGCTGGAGATATCCTCAATCGGTTGACTTATCCGGCGGGCCAGTATGACCGTCGTCAACAGGATAACGATACCGCCGACACTGAAAACGATAAACAGGGCAAAGGGTGGGTGTACGCCGATGCGTGACTCAGGAAATCCGACCCGAATCCGAATCCTCCCATCATTAACCGCGATATCGGCCCAGTACCAGGCATGCCCCTGGGTATCTTGGCTTTTCAATAGATGCGTATCATGACTGACCAGGCGATGTAACGATGACTCGACAAACCACAGGTAGGGTAACAGGCTGTTCGATTTTTTTAGCGGGCTGGAGTCATCGGTGATGCGGATGCTGTGCTCCTGCCAGAGGTGCTCTATATAGGCTGTATCTTCGGTGCCGGAGGCTTGATGCCACTGCCGGGCAGAGTCCCGCATGATGGTGACCAGATCATCCGCTGAACGCTGACCAAGCGGCACTAGCATGAGGGAACTGATAATGCCGAGGGTGAAGAGCTGGAAGAGAATGGAGACAACACCGATGGTAATCAGGATCCGGCGAAACAGGCTTATTCGTCGATGAATGGTGAGGGCCGGCATGTCAGGTATCCGGACAGAACATATAACCTTCACCCCAGACCGTGCGGATATAGGAGGGCAAGGAAGGATCCGGCTCAAGTTTTCGCCGCAAACGGGTTATCCGTACATCGATACTGCGATCATAGGGGTTACGCTCATAGCCCTTGAGCCGACTTAGCAGTGTATCCCTTTCCAGTACCTGGTTGGGGTGCTCGGCAAATATCCGCAGCAGGGAAAACTCTCCGCTGGTAAGCGCCACTGCTTCGTCATCACAAAACAGTTGGTGGCGCTGCATGTCGAGCCGGTATGGTCCGAATGAAATGATTTGCCCAGCTGGTTTTGCCGGTGCTGGTTCGCCGGAAGCCGGACGCCGCCGCAGGACGGCGCGAATGCGGGCAAGTAGTTCGCGTGGGTTGAACGGTTTGGCAAGATAGTCATCAGCGCCGATCTCCAGGCCCACGATCCGATCCACATCATCTCCCCGTGCCGAGATCATGATCAGCGGCAGACGGGATTCGCTGCGTATCTGCTTTGCCAGGGTCAGCCCATCCTCGCCGGGCAACATCAAATCGAGAATAACGAGGTCCACCTCCTGCTTTGCCAGGACCTGTTTCATCGCCGTGCCATCCTGCACCGCGATAACCTGAAAACCGTTTTCCGTCAGATAGCGGCTAATCAGCCTGCACATGGCCGGGTCATCATCAACGACCAGAAGCTGTTCTTTGTTTTCAGACATCTGTTTGACCGCACATTGACCGCTTGAAATATTTTGTAACAACCGGTTACAGCTTGTTACCGGAGCGAAATCGGATAGCAACAGTATCGGCGTAGCGTTTAAGTGGAACCGTAAGTGCCACGGCGGAAACTCAACAGCATTGTACTTGGGAGAAAAAGATGAACACAACAGAAAACCTGGTCGCACAAAAAAGCATGACAAACAGGCTGCGCCGATTTGTAGCGGTCTCATTGATGCTTACATGTGGTGGTGTCATGGCTGAACAGGCTCCGGATATGGCGGCGCTGCAAAAGGTCATGCAGCAACAGATCGGCCTGATGACACCGGAGATGCAAAAGAAGGTGAAGGCGCTGTCGCCCGAAAGCAAGGCGGCACTGATGAAGATCTATTCCCAGCATACCCGCCGCAGCGACACCATCACCTTGCGTCAGGTGATGCACGAAGTGCTGTCCGATTATCAAAGCATCGCAACCGGCCTGCTTACCGATAACGCCGAGCAGGCTGCAGGGGCGGCACGCCGTCTTGCCAACCACCGACTGCCGCGCGGCGGTCTGCTGCCTTACTTCAAACCTGAGCAGGTTAACGATGAAATGGTCTCAGTGCTGGTGCCCTTCAACGACTCAGTGGAGGGGAATGCAATACGTCTGGCCGAGGCGGCAGAGAGCGGTGATTTGAATAAGGCCTCTGACTACTTCAGTAAGGTCACCTCAGGCTGCATGGCCTGCCATGCCACCTTCCGCGGTGTGCCCGGCAAGACACCGTACCTGCGCTAGGCAGAAACGGTTCAAAACCACAAGAAGAGTGTGGCGACATACTCTCATCATTGTCCGGGAGCAAATGGCCCTTAAAGGTCAATTCATAATCAATATGCACGGCAAACCCTGAAAAGGGGGGAGATACCATGAATCTACCAAATGTAACGGTTAAGGGTGTGGTTGCAGTTGTACTGGGCCTCGGTTCGGCTACGGTCAGCGCCACCAATGGTGATCAGATGCTGGGGGTGAGCGCTACCCAGTGGGGGATGGCGGGCGCCGTTACCGCGGCACCGCAGGATGCCAGCACGGTGCTGACAAATCCGGCCGGTCTGGCGACTCTCGACATGCAGGAATTCCGTTCCGATATGGGATTCGGCTTCCTGAATCCTCCACGCTCAGCGAACGGGAATGAGAGTGACTCCGATCTTTATATGATGCCTTCGGGCGCCATCGCGTTTCGGGTCTCTGACCGCCTCACCGCCGGTATGGGCATGGCAGGGCTGTCTGGTATGGGTGTCGACTTCGCCGACGTCACTCCAATGCCGGGTAACCAGGCCGTGGTCACGACAAAACAGTTCTACAAGATTGCTCCCGGTTTTGCATACCAGGTAAATGATGCGCTATCCCTGGGTGTAGCACTGAATATCGATTACCAGAGCCTGGCAATGTACAACAGCAGCTTCCAGCTGCCACAGAATCAGGTCTTCGGTTTCGGCGCTACCATCGGGGCGATTTATAAGATTAACCCGGCACTGCAACTGGGCTTCTCCTATACCTCAGAACAAAACATGGATGCCTTCAAGTGGAATACCAACGCCGGCGAGTACGAAATGACGATGAATGCGCCAGAGCAGTACAGTCTCGGCCTGGCCTGGACGCCCAGCGATACGCTTCTTATTGAGATGGACGTCAAGCAGATCATGTTCAGCGATGTGCTGGACAAGGTCGATCTCAAAACCCCCGGCGGCACGCAGACGATGGGATTCGGCTGGGATGACCAGACCGTCTACGCTATCGCCCTGCAGAAGCAAGTGAGTGAAAAAACTACGCTTCGCTTTGGCTATAACTACGGTGCCTCACCCATCGGGGAGGAAGATGTCATGAACAATATCGGTTCCCTCGCGGTCACCGAGCAGCACCTGACATTTGGCCTGACCCGACAACTGACCAAGAAGTTTTCCACCTCGTTCTCCTACGCCAAGGCATTTGAAAACAAGATCGAAAATAGTGCCGGTAACTCCATTGAGCTTGAGCAAAACGTCCTGAACCTGCAAATAAGCTACAAAAACTGAAGAAGGATTAATGTATGACCGTTGATAAAATCGTCCACCTGGTAGCCGGGATGATGATCCTTGTCTCGCTCGGCTTGGCACAGTTTCACGATCCGGCATGGATGTGGCTCACCGCATTCGTTGGCCTGAATCTGACTCAAAGCGGTATCACCAATTTCTGTCCGCTGGCGTTTATTCTGAAAAAGAGCGGAGTGCGTGAGGGTAACTGCTGCTAGAGCGGTGACGGATAGTGAGTAACAAGAAAAAGCGCAGGATGGGTTCCACCCTGCGCTTTTTTTCCATGCCAAATACACCCTCCTGTCCCCTTTTCCATTCTTGATTCCTGAGGGTGAGAAAAGAGAAAGGATACTGTCCACGTTAATTCGGTTATGATGTGGCCCTTGTCCGTCCCGGGGATGCTGGTATCTCCGCGCTACACCATTCTGAGTCACTCCATGAACCGTCATAGCAGCTTTGCCCAACTCCACCTCGACGCCCCCTTGCTCGATAATCTCGAATCACTCGGTTTCCGGCAGATGACGCCAATTC
The DNA here is from genome assembly GCA_041546305.1 of Thiohalomonadaceae bacterium. Lineage (GTDB taxonomy): Bacteria > Pseudomonadota > Gammaproteobacteria > Thiohalomonadales > Thiohalomonadaceae > JBFEYJ01. Next base: position 5,339 of record JBFEWO010000166.1, read on the forward strand.
AGGCGGAGGCATTGCCGCACATTCTAGCGGGGCGCGACCTCATCGCCAGGGCCAAAACCGGCAGTGGCAAGACCGTTGCCTTCGGCCTGGGGCTGTTGCAGCACCTCAGCCTGCGCCACTTTGCGATCCAGGCGCTGGTGCTCTGTCCGACGCGCGAGTTGGCCGACCAGGTGGCCAAGGAGCTGCGCAACCTTGCCCGCACCAGCGCCAACACCAAGGTGGTCACGCTGTGTGGCGGCGCCC
>JBFEWO010000004.1:0-45060 GCA_041546305.1 Thiohalomonadaceae bacterium
CCTCTGTGGTGAGCTGAGTGTACTTGTTCATGGTTTTTAACTTCTTGGCGGGAGAGAAAAACCTAGGGTACCCCAGCTCACCCTTTTAAAAGGAGTTTGTGTTGCACTTAGTATATGAATTCGCCAGTGCTAACAAGCGCATGTTGTCGGACTAGTTTTTTCGCTGCGCTCTAAACCAGCCGCAAATGCGGGCGTTATGTGACATAAGAAACAAGGAATATGGTCCTCTGAGCTATGTACTTTCATTACACAAACATCCCCGCCGTATACAACATCATCAATACTGGGAAAGTGTGGTTTAGCAGCCTTGCCTTCATGAATGATGAAATGGAAGGAATGGATCTTCATCAGGTGTTGGTAGAAGTTTTAGAACTGAAATATGGTTCAGAGGAATGCAAAAAGGCATTGGAATTAATTGAAACGACAATTGAGACCTATCTAAGGTTTCAAATGTCCTTTAGTGCTTCTACTTTAAAGGATGATATCAGCCAATGGAGAGCGTACACGCAGCTTGGGCAAGGAGTGTGTCTCGAATTTGACGAGGAATTCATCCAAGACGATGAAATTGTGAAAGTCGAGTGCCTTTACGACTTCACCTCAAAGAAATCCGCAATAATTCAAGATAGGCACTTGAAGGCAAATGATGTAACAATAAATGGACTCCTAGATAGCCCTGGTGATGTTCAAGAGTATGTCTCTGCCATTATCGAGACTCTGGTTCGTTTTAAGAACGCCTCATTTAGCCCTGAAAAAGAAATCAGGTGGGTCCTTTCGTTATCGGGGTTAAACGACCCGAAAGCAAAGTTAAAGTATCGGCCTCACAGGCTTGGGCTTGCGACATATCAAGAAGTTAAGGTCGATTTAACTAAAGTAAAATCAATAACGCTAGGACCTCAGTTATCGAAGCAGAATCTAAAGACGTTTGAAGATTTTCTCATTGAGCATAACTGCTCAGGCTATGTAACTAAATCGAAGGTGACGCTGAGATGAATCCCAGGGGGCACATAACAAGTCGCTCGTTCCGTCATGTTGCCGCTACGCAGCAACATGCGTCACAGTTCGGTCGTTAGATATCTCCCTGAATGAACGTGGATATCCTGAATAGCCGCGAATGGGCAATCCTGGTTTGGGGGCTCATTGTGACCGGTTACATCACTCGGCCACATCGATGGCGGACGTTGAAAGACCCTTTACTCGGGGTGCTTCGAGCGCTTGGCTCACGGCACCTTGTCTCAGCAATCACGCTGATGACCATGTACGTGGTTATGATGATTTATGGGCTGTCACGTTTGGGCTTGTGGGATTCCAGTCTGCTCAAAGGTAGCTTGATCTGGTTTTTCTCAGTGGCGGTCTTTTCGCTCTTCCAAGTCACCAAGTTCTCGGAGCGGCCCCACAAACTCAAGGGCTTAGTGGCCGATAGCTTCAAACTCGTATTTGTAATCGAATATCTGGTTGGGGCATACACCTTTCCCTTTGCGGTTGAACTCGCCTTAGTGCCTCTGGTTGTGTTTTTGTCTGCCTTGGTGGCTTTTTCTGAGGCTAAGCCCGAGTATGAGTCGGCAAGCAAATTTTTAAACGTCGTTATGGCCGTTCTAGGAGCTGCCATTCTTGGTTCGGTAATGTACTTGTTTGTTAACGACTTTCAGCAAGTAGCAAATCGCCAAGCGGCTTCAGACTTCGTCCTGCCTGTAATCCTTTCGGCTCTGTACACGCCGTTCATTGCATTCATGGCCGTTTACAGCACATACCAAACGGTGCTGATAAGGCTGCGATACGCCATAAAGAAGCGGCATGTGGAGATCTACGCTCGCATTGTCGCAATGCTGCTTTTCAACGTACAAATTGAGCTACTGAAACGTTGGTCCTCGAATGTCGCGAAGTGTCGGCTTCAAACAATTGGTGAGGTCAACCACTCATTTCGCCAGTTCTTTCAAATGCTGGCTCGAGAAAAGTCCCCAGATGCGGTGTCCCTCCCTGAAGGCTGGCCCCCGAACCAAGCCAGGAATTTCTTACTCTCGCAGGGGATTGAAACGGGTTACTACAATCCAATTGACCCAATGGAGTCTTCTGAGTGGTTCTGCTGTTCAAAACTGATTGAGTTTGGCTCAGGGCTTATCCAAAACAATATCGCCTACTATCTAAACGGGAATGAGCGTGCGGTTAACTCCTTGAAGTTGAAGTTAAACGTCAATGACCCTGAGCTTGCTGAGGAGGCTCACGCAAAGTTGCTCTCTTCAGCAGCTGCGTTGGCACGTGAAGCATTAGGAGTTGACCTACGAGACGAGCTTTCTCAAGCTATCATCCCTGGGCTGGAGGGAACGCTTGATGGGCCAAATTTCAAAATAACGTTTACAAGAACTGAGTGGCCCAACCACGTTTCCGGGGGATACGATCTTGGCGTCGAGGTATCCGGCATCTAACAAAACGTTGCACCGGACGTTTGATCCTCTGCCCGCTTTTGATGACGCAAAAGCAGGCATCGCCTCAAACGCCGGTGAACTCAGGCGTTCGGGTCCGCTCATGGTGGCTTAGCCGACAAAATACTATGAGTTCTCTGAGGGCCGCTTTGGTCGCACAGCAGAATTAAGAGACACAAAAAGTGCAGAGTGGCTACCTGAGATCCTGAGCCATTAGTTTACACACCAGAATTGGATGGAGGAGGGGACGATACCCCTCCTGCAAAATTACTGTGCGTCGAATTGCTGGCCGGTGACGCCCTTGCTGTCGGGGCCGAGCAGGTAGAGATAGGTTGCCATGATGGTGTCGGGGGTGGGCAGGGTGTTCGGATCTTCGCCCGGATAGGCGCGGGCGCGCATGGAGGTACGTACGGCACCGGGATTAATGCTGTTCATGCGCACGTGGGTGTTCGTATCCAACTCGTCGGCCCAGATCTGCATCATGCTTTCGTTTGCTGCCTTGGAGATGGCGTAGGCGCCCCAGTAGGCGCGGCCCTTACGGCCGACGCTGGAGGTGGTGAACAGCACCGAGGCATCGTCCGACTTCTTCAATAATTCCAGGCAGGCACGGGTTATCAGGTAGGGGGCGTTGAGGTTGACCTGCATGACCTTGGACCATTGGGCCACATCGTATTGACCGAGCGGGGTGAGGGTGCCGAGTAGGGAGGCGTTGTGCAAAATTCCATCGAGGCGACCGAACTCCTGTTCCAGGGTATTGGCCAGATCCTCGTAGTCCTTGGGGGCGGCGCCCTCCAGGTTCATTGGATAGATCGCGGGTTGGGGATGGCCGGCTTTTTCGATGGCGTCATACACGGCCTCGAGTTTGCGCGTGGTGCGCCCCAGCAGGATCACGGTGGCGCCATGCGCGGCGCAACTCTTGGCGGCAGCGGCACCGATGCCGTCGCCGGCGCCGGTGATGAGAATAATGCGATCTTTCAGCAGATCGGGACTGGCCTGATAATCTTTCTTGGTTTCGGACATGCGGTTTAACCCATGGTGTTAGTGGGGGACGATTGTCGCTGTTCGATGATGCGATGGGCGCATTGTATCCCACTACGTACCGCCCCTTCGAGTGTTGCGGGATAGCCGGTGTCAGTATAGTCACCGGCGAGCCACAGGCCGTTGACTGGTGTTGTATTGGATGGCCGCAGCGGCTCGATACCGACACGGCACTCGAAGGTGGCGCGCTTTTCTCGGATCACCATGGCCTGCTCGACCTCGGGCCAGGTGGGGAAGTGGCTGCGCAGTTCGGTGGTGACCGCTTTGATGAGTTGTTCATTATCCCACGCCATATGTGCTCCCTCGGCGCTGATCACCACCGCGATCAGCCCCGGCTGGCCACAGACCCGGCGGTCGAACAGCCACTGGGAGAGGGCGTCGCTCAGACCGAGCATGGTCTGCGACAGGCGGTGACCGCTCGGGTACTGTAGGTAGACGGTGACAATGGGTTGCGAACCCAGTTGCGCGACCCTTCCTGCTAGCGGAGCCAGCGCTGCATGGGGCGAGAGCAGGCGGGTAGCAGCTGATGGTGATACCGCAAGGATGATATCCTTGGCGCGATAGCGTTGCGTGCTCGTCCGGAGCCCTTCAACTCTGTTTTGCGCAATCTCAAGCTCGATGCCCCGTTCCTGCAGGCGTACCGCACTGTGTGCATGGTGCGATATGTGATCCGCGACCGCCTCGGGAAAAAGCGTGCCGAGGGGCACGCGCGGGGTCAGCAGGTCGGCATCGGTTCGACGCTGGCTGAAGCTGTCCTTGAGAACGCGCAGGAAGACCTGCGCCGAGGCGTGCGCCAGGGGAGTATTGAGGGTAGCGATACATAGCGGTGCCCAGAAGTCCCGAATCAGGGCCTCCCCCTGGCGGTGGTGATGCAACAGCTCGGCCACACTGATGTCTTGCGCCAGCGAAAATCCACTCAAGCTCAGGGACAGGCTCATACGTAGGGCCTGCAGCTTGTCGCGATAGCCAATCCCTTTTGCCGTGAGCAGCGCCCAGACCAGGTGCAGCGGAGCAGGAAGCGGTGGGGCTTTCAGTTCCAGGGAATGGGTGAGGCCAATTACATGCAGGGAGAGCGGCTCGCGCTGAAGCACATCGGCTTCGCTGATACTCATGAGTTGTAACAGGCGCAGGGTCTCGCGGTAAGCGCCGATCAGCAGGTGTTGGCCGTTGTCCAGGCATTGCCCGCCCTGCATCACGTTACGGGCGCGGCCACCGAGCTGTTTGGCTGACTCGAAGACCGTGACCGGAATCTGGTGCCGGGAAAGCTCAAGGGCGGCGGCCATGCCTGCCCAGCCGCCACCGACAATGAGTACGTGGTTGTCCTCGGGCATGGCCTCAGGAGAGGTTGGGGGATTGGGCGCGTTGTCGTGCACGCTTATTCTCACGCCAGACACAGCGCCAGGCCAACCACAGCTTTTCCCAGGTGGGCAGGGTGACCCGTTTGCGCAGCACCGGGTAGTTTTGCTGGATGATACGCTCCAGCAGGGTATGGTAGATCTCGGCCATGACAATGCCGCTGCGCTGGGCGCGGCGGTCCTGCTCGGGCAGCTCGCTGAAGGCCTTATCGTAATAGCTTTGTGCGCGCTCAGCCTGAAGGGTAAGCAGCCGTTTCATCCCGGCATGCATGCATCCCTGGTTGATATCCTCGCAACTCACCCCGTGCTGCGCCATTTCATCGGCAGGCAGATAGCAGCGCCCGCGGCGAGCATCCTCACGAACATCGCGCAGGATGTTGGTCAGCTGGAAGGCGATGCCGAGGTCATGAGCGTATTTTAGGGTGCGACGGTCCTGGTAGCCGAAGATCTCCGCGGCCATCAAGCCGACCACCGAGGCGACGCGGTAACAATAAAGTGAGAGTTGGGCAAAGTTCTCGTAGCGGACCTTGTCCAGATCCATCTCCATACCGTCGATGATCTCGAAAAAATGCTCTTCGGCCAGATTGAAATTGGCGAGTAGGGGCTGGAGCGCACGGGTCACCGGATGTTGTGGGGTGTCATGGTAGAGCCGGGCAATCTCCTGTCGCCACCAGTTGAGGGTGCTGCGGGCGACCTCCGGATCGCGGCTTTCGTCGACCACATCGTCCACCTCGCGGCAAAATGCATAGAGGGCAGTGATGGCGCGCCGCTTCACCGGCTCGAGAAAACGGAAACTGTGATAGAAGCTGGAGCCGCTACTGGCGGTCTTCTCCTGGCAATACTCGTCAGGGGTCATCGGCAGGTGATTGTAAGGGCTGTCATTGGCGAGGCGTTAAGGTATCACAGAGCGCTTTTTATTGTGAGTAACTACGGCGAGGAAAGAGGGCCTGCCAGGCAATCAGCAGGTAGTCGCCCTTGCCGAGACGGGGGCGGGCAAAGACATCGCCGCCGTGGTGCGCGAGCTTATCCAGTACCCGGATGCCGGCGGCGATGATGAGCCGGATCTCGAAGCCGAACCGGCCTGTCAGCCTCGTGCCGAGTATCGCTCCTTCCTCCATCATCGCCCGAATGCGCTCGCGCTGCAGGGCGATGAGGTGGTGCATGGCCTCGTCATTGCGCCTGTCAGCCAGCCAGGTCTCGTCGACACCGAAGCGCTGCATTTCATCCTGCGGCAGGTAGATACGCGCGTTTTCCTGGTAATCCTGTTGCAGGTCCTGCAGGAAATTGATGAGCTGCAGTGCACTGCAAATCTTGTCGGAGGCCAGCAGGTTCTCTTCTGTGGCGTCACCGTTCAGGTGCAGCAGCAGGCGACCGACCGGGTTGGCCGAACGGCGGCAGTAATCGAGCACCATGGGAAAATCGGCGTAGCGCTTGGTGGTGACATCCTGACGAAAGGCCGAGAGCAGATCGTGAAACAGCGAGAGCGGCAAGTGGTGGGTAGCGATCATATCGGCCAGGGCGATGAAGATGGGGTCGTCCGGCGTGGCACCCTTTTCCAGTTGCTTGAGTTGTTGCGCGTAACGGTCCAGCGCGGCGAGCCGCTCCTCGGTGGTTGCCTCGCCTTCATCGGCCAGGTCATCGGCGGTGCGTGCGAAGGCATAGATCACGGCGACCGGACGCCGCAGCCTTGCCGGCAACAGCGTCGAGGCGACTGGGAAGTTTTCGTAGTGATTTCTTGCCAGCTGCAGGCAGTAGTCGTAGGCGTCGTTCAGGCTGGAGGCGGACATTGGTGAATGAGGCAAGCGGCGGGGAAGGGGTGTGCGTTAATCACGCGGTTTTTTCTGACTCTTCATCGAGCTGAGCCTGCAACGGGCGCACGCTCTTTTCCAGCGGTACCGGCTCCTCCAGCTCTTTTTTGGCATGGATGCCCATCTCGGTGAATTTGCGCGCACTTGGCAGGATGCGAGCGTCGAAGGAACCGACCGCCTTGTTGAAATGGCTGACGCTGCTGTCGAGGCTGCGGCCCAGTTTGCCCAGGTACTCGGCAAAGGTGCCCAGGCGGCTATAGAGCTCTTCGCCGACCTGGCGAATCTGCTCGGCATTTTCCGCTAGTGCCTGCTGGCGCCAGCCGTAGGCTACCGCACGCAGCAGGGCGATGAAGCTGGTGGGTGTGGCGAGGATCACCTTCTCTGCCATCGCATCTTCGAGCAGCTTGCGATCCTGATCCAGAGCGGCGCTGAGGAATTGATCGCCGGGAATGAACAGCACCACGAAGTCGGGGGTGTTCTTGAACTGCTGCCAGTAGGCCTTGGTGGAGAGTTCGCGCACCCGTTCGCGCACCTTGCGCGCATGGTGCAGCAACGCTTTTTGTTTTTCCTCATCGCTGGCCGCTTCCATGGCAGAGAGATAGGCATCGAGCGGGGTTTTGGCATCGACCACGATGTCGCGTCCGTCCGGCATGCGCACGATCATGTCAGGGCGGAGGGCGTTTCCTTCCTCGGTGCGTACCTGTTCCTGTTCGAAGAAGTCGCAGTGCTCCACCATACCGGCCAGTTCCGCCAGACGTTTGAGGGTCATCTCCCCCCACTGGCCGCGCACTTCGGGGCGGCGCAGGGCCTGGACCAGGTTGCGCGTTTCGCTTTGCAGGATACGCTGGGTCTCAGCCATGGTTTCCAGGTGTTTGGTGAGGGAGCCGTAGGCAGTCTGGCGCTCCTGTTCCATGTGGCGGATCTGCTGCTCGGTCTTTTCCATCGCCTCGCGGATCGGCTTGACCAGATTCTCGACCGCCTTTTCCCGTTCGCTGAGTTCATTTTGCGAGCGGATGTGCAGTTGTTTGAAGTTCTCCTGCGCCAGCTTGAGGAATTCCGAACTGTTGTGCTTGAGTGCCTGGGCGGCGAGCGCGTTGAAGCTGTTGCCCAGCTGTTGGCGTGCCTCGTCAAAGGCCTTGCTTTTCTCCGCACTGGTGCGTCGTTCGGCCTCCAGTTGCGCCTGCAGGCGGATCGCCTCTTCACGCAGAGTGAGATTGCGCCGATGAACGGGCAGCCAGGCGAGCAGTGCGGCGACGGCGGCGATCAGAACGGCCGCAAGCCCGAGAATGATAAGTTGGGTGGTATCCAGATTTTCCATAGCGGTTAATTCAGCTCCTTGGTGGGGAGCTTACCACCGTTCCAGCCAGTCGAGTATGTCGAGCGCGGAATCCACCATGCCGTCCGCCTGCCAGTTCTCCGGGAAATCCGTTTCACCGAGATAGCCGAACCGTGCCACGAGGGTGCGCATACCGGCATTGCGTCCGGCTTCGATGTCGCGCTCGGCATCACCGACGTAAAGGCAGTGTGCTGCATCGCTGCCCGCCTGCTCACAGGCTAGCAGCATCGGGGCCGGGTGGGGTTTGCGCTGGGGCAGGGTGTCGCCGCTAACAATGGCGGCGGCCCGTTCAAATAGCCCGAGTTCCTGCAGCAACGGCTCGGTGAGCCAGGCCGGTTTGTTGGTCACTACCCCCCAGTTCAGTCCCTGTTGTTCCAGACGGTCGAGCAGGGGCGCCATGCCATCGAACAGGCGCGTTTCGCGGGCAATGTTGTTGCGATAGATATCGAGCAGTCGCTGGCGCAGTGGCTGAAAATCGCTGGCGGTTTCATCGATGCCAAAGCCCAGCTTGATCAGGGCGATACCGCCGTGGGAGACCACCGGGCGGATCGTCTCGAAGGGCAGTGGCGCACGACCCTGCTCCTCGAGCACGTAGTTGAGGGCATAGGCCAGATCCGGCGCCGTATCGGCCAGGGTGCCGTCCAGATCGAACAGCACGGTACGAATTGGGGACATCGTTATTCCGGGATTTGGGTGCAATAGGCGAGGTAATTGACGTCCAGGTCGCGCCCCAGGCTGTACTGTTTGCTGAAGGGGTTATAGCTCATGCCGGTCAGTTCCTTCAGTTCGAGTCCGGCAGCGCGGGTCCAGGCCTCCAGCTCCGAGGGGCGGATGAACTTGGCAAAGTCGTGGGTACCCCGGGGCAACATCCTCAGAACATATTCGGCACCGACAATGGCGAACAGATAGGATTTGGGATTGCGATTGATGGTGGAGAAGAACACCTGGCCGCCGGGTTTCACCAACTTGGCGCAGGCGGCGATCACAGAGCCGGGATCGGGTACGTGCTCCAGCATCTCCATGCAGGTTACCACATCGAAGGTACCGGGCATCTCTTCGGCCAGTTCCTCGGCGGTAATGCGGCGGTAGTCGACCTCCACCCCGGACTCCAGCTTGTGCAGGTTGGCTACCTGCAGCGGGGCCTCGCCCATGTCGATGCCCATCACCTCGGCACCGCGCTGTGCCATGCTCTCGGAGAGGATGCCGCCGCCACAGCCCACATCCAGCACCTTCTTTCCGTTCAGTGCCGCATGATTGTCGATGTAGTTCAGGCGTAACGGGTTGATCTCGTGCAGCGGCTTGAATTCGCTATGCGGATCCCACCAACGGGAGGCGAGTTCTTCAAATTTGCCGACTTCGGCGTGGTCGACATTGTGCTGTGCAGCGCTCATGAGTTCTTGACCTCGAATTGTGCGAGTGCGATCTGTTCCTGCCACTTGAGGGTGCTCTCAAGGATGGCCGCTTCATCCAGGGTGGTCAGCTGGCGATCCTTAAGCAGGTGACGGCCGGCAACCCACACGTCGGTAACCTTGTCACGGCCGGTGGCGTAGACCAGCTGTGAGATGGCATGGTAGCGCGGATGGGTTTCCAGATCACCCATCCGCACGGCAACGATATCCGCCGCCTTGCCGACAACGAGCGATCCGCAGATCGCGTCCAGTCCCAGTGCGCGGGCGCCGTTGATGGTGGCCATCGAGAGGGCCTTTTCCGCCGGTAGTGCGGTAGCATCACCGGCTACCGCCTTGGCCAGCAGGGCAGCCGTGCGCATCTCGCCAAACATGTCGAGGTCGTTGTTACTGGCGGCACCGTCGGTACCCAGCGCCACGTTGATCCCGGCATCGAGCAGTTTCTGTACCGGACAAAAGCCGCTGGCCAATTTGAGATTCGACTCGGGGCAGTGCACTACATTGCCGTTGGCGGCGGCATAGTCTGCAATCTCCTCGTCGGTCAGCTGTGTCATGTGCACGGCAAGCAGGCGAGGGGAGGTGAGCCCCAGCTCAGCCAAGCGGGCCAACGGACGTTTGCCGTGCTGTTCGATACCCTGCTGGATCTCCTCGGCGGTCTCGTGCACATGCATATGGATCGGGATGTCCAGCTCCTCGGCGTACATCACCACCTTCTGCAATGGCTCGTCGGAGACGGTATAGGGGCCGTGTGGCGCCAGTGCGGTGGTGACCAGACTGCTGCCGCGGACCTTGTCGTGCAGTGCTAAGCCCTTGTGCAGATACTCTTCCGCGTTTTGGGCCCAGGCGGTGGGAAAATCGATGACGATAAGCCCCACCACGGCTCGCATCCCGGCGTGCTCGGCCTGACGGGCCACCTCATCTGGATAGAAGTACATTTCATTAAAGCAGGTAATGCCGCCACGCAGCATCTCGGCCATCGCCAGGCGGGTACCGTCATGGACGAAGGCGGGGCTGACCCACTGGCCCTCGGTAGGCCAGATGTGCTCCGTCAGCCAGGTCATCAGCGGGACATCGTCAGCCATGCCGCGCATCAGGCTCATTGCCGCGTGGGTGTGGGCGTTGATCAGGCCGGGGATAATGACATGGTGCGAACGGTCCACCACCGTCTCGGCCTGATATTGTGCCTCGGCTTCCGTGCGCGGCAGGATGGCGGTGATATGACCGTCCTTGATGGCGATGCTGTGGTGCTCGAGCACCACCCCTTCTGGCTCGACCGGGATTACCCAGCCGGCATGGATTAAAGTATCGGCGGTTTTCATGCCGCGTAAGATATAGGAAGAGTGTCTGCCATCACAAGCACAACCATAGTTACCACAGCCTTTCCGGCCTCATAGGGGTGAAATGAAAAAAGGGCGCCTCTTGCGCCCTTGGTAAGTCCCACTAGGAGTCTTGTTTGTTGGGGGGAACTCGGCATCCCTGCCGAGAAAACCGTGTGAAGCTACTTTTTAGAATTTGTAAACCATACCCAGGGCCAGCGCGGTGCCGTCGCCCTTGAGCTTGCCCTTGTGGGCCAGGCCGCCATCGGTGCCGTTGGCATAGAGGGCGTAGACGCTTGCAGACTTATCCAGCTTGATGTCCAGACCCACGGTGCTCATGACCTCGTCATCGGTGGCCGAGACACCGTCATCACGCATGCCGTAGGCCGCTTTCAGTTTCATGTTGCTGGCTACCTTGAACTGTGCACTGACGTAGGTTTCGGTCTCATCCTTGGCGGTTTCATAGGCGAGGGTCTCATAGACCAGGCCGAGGTCGACCGGGCCGATGGTGTAGCCAACACCGAACTTGGTGGCGGTTTCCAGTTCATTGGTGTCTGCCTGATCATCCGCGGCATAGCTTTCAACCGCACCAGCCATGTACAGGGCGTCGTTGCTGTAGTTGACCATGAGGCTGGTGGCATCGCCGGCGTTCTCACCGGTGATGCTGTCGTTACCGGCATAGTAGGCGGCGGCAACACCGACCGGGCCGAAGTTGTTCAGGTAGGCAACAATATTACCGAGGCGGTTGTCGGTGGTGATAATGTTGTTGTAGTCGGCGTAGGTATCGGCGAACGGATCCAGCTTGGCGGTGGATACCTTGTGCGGCGTATCCATGTGGCCAACGCGGACTTCACCAAAGCCCCCCTTCAGGCCAGCATAGATGTTGCGGGCCTTGAAGATGTAGTTATCGTTGTCGGTAACGGTGGTGGTACCGCCCGCGCCATCACCCACGGTGTAATTGGTGGACTTGCTAAAGCCGCCGCTCACGGCATCGATTTCGAACTCTGCTTTGGCACTGACTTCCATCCCGTTTTCCAGACCCTGCTTGGCCTTGACGCCAACGCGGGAGGCGTGGCTGCTGATAGCAGTGGCGCTGGTGTCGTTGGTGCCATCGTCCTGGGAGATAGCAGCGATTGAGGTGTGGAGCTTGCCGTAGACAGTGACCTCGGCCGCTGCATTGGCGGAAGCGAGAAGTGCGGTGGTAATGGCTGCGGCGAGCAGTGTTTTGTTGTGTTGCATTGTGTTACTCCTGATGGTTACGGGATATCCCAAAAGCGGGCACAGTGTTGCAATGCACTGTTACGCAGGGGTGACATCAGGATGACGATCCGATGAAACTTTTGTTGCAAGGCATTTACCTAGGGGAATGGCTGGAGAGGGGAAGGGGCTTCGGGTAAACTTCGCTCTCTTTTAACTGGAACCACAGTCATCGACTGACAGGACACACATGACCGCACTGCACGACACCATTCGCGCCGTTCTCTGGGAAGAGGACAAACTCAAGTTGCTCGATCAGCGCCTGTTGCCTCAGCAGGAGGTGTATCTGAAGTATGACGACCCGCTGGCAGTGGCTGGGGCGATCAGGGACATGGTGGTGCGCGGTGCCCCGGCCATCGGTATTACCGCGGCCTACGGCGTGGTACTGGCCGTGCGTAAGCGCTTGGCCGAAGGCGGGGAAAACTTCCTGCAAAAACTGGAACAGGACTTCGGCCACCTGGCCGATGCCCGTCCGACGGCGGTGAATCTGGCCTGGGCGTTGGAGCGCATGGGCAAGGTGCTGTTCAGCCTGCCGGAGGATACCGTCGACCCGGTAGCGGTGATGCTGGCCGAGGCAAAGGCCATCCATGAAGAGGATATCGCTGCCAACCGGAAGATGGGGGAGTTGGGGGCGGCGCTCATCGAGGAGAGCGGTTACGGCATCCTTACCCATTGCAATACCGGTTCACTGGCGACCGGCGGTTTTGGTACTGCCCTCGGGGTGCTTCGTACCGCCTTTACCCAGGGGCGGATCTCCCGAGTCTATGCCGATGAAACTCGCCCCTGGCTGCAGGGTGCCCGTCTGACCGCCTGGGAGCTGGTTAAGGACGACATTCCGGTAACTCTGCTGGTCGATGGTGCGGCGGCGGCATTGATGCAACAAGGCCGGGTCAAGTGGGTGGTGGTCGGTTCCGACCGTATTACCGCCAATGGGGATGTGGCCAACAAAATCGGCACCTATAGCGCGGCAGTGGCGGCAAAATATCATGGCGTAAAAGTCATGGTAGTGGCGCCCACCTCCACTGTCGATATGTCCTTGGCCAACGGCAGCCTGATCCCGATCGAGCAGCGCGGCCCCGAAGAGGTGCTCACCCTGGGGGGCCGAGCAGTGGCTGCGGAAGGAGCTCAGGCCTGGAATCCGGCTTTCGACGTGACCCCTGCCGAACTTGTCGATGCAATCGTCACGGAAAAAGGGGTGGTGCTGAATCCCACCGCGGAGAAAATGGCTGCCATGATGGAAAAATAGGCTGTAGTCGACCCCGATATCTTCTGAGAGGCCCGCTGAGGGCCTCTCGTCGTTTTAATCAGTAGATGCGGGGGATAGGAGGGGTATGGTACAATTCAGCCTATTTTCTGCGTTCATAAACCCAGAACAAAGCCCAGGCTGATAAGGATAACGCTCTCCAATGACCGAATTTGCCAAAGAGGTCCTCCCGATCAATATCGAGGAGGAGATGAAGCAGTCCTACCTGGATTACGCTATGAGCGTAATCGTTGGCCGAGCCCTGCCAGATGTCCGGGACGGTCTCAAGCCGGTGCACCGCCGCGTGCTGTACGCCATGCGCGAGTTGGGCAACGACTGGAACAAACCCTACAAAAAATCGGCCCGTGTGGTCGGTGACGTTATCGGTAAATACCACCCCCATGGTGATACTGCGGTCTACGACACTATTGTCCGTATGGCCCAGCCTTTCTCCCTGCGCTACATGCTGGTCGACGGCCAGGGTAACTTCGGTTCCATCGACGGCGACTCCGCCGCAGCCATGCGATACACCGAGGTACGCATGGCCAAGATCGCCCACGAACTGTTGGCCGATATCGAGAAGGAGACCGTCGACTTCGTTCCCAACTATGACGAGTCGGAGAGCGAGCCCGAGGTGCTGCCGGCGCGCCTGCCCAATCTGCTGATCAACGGCTCCGCCGGTATCGCGGTGGGGATGGCCACCAACATTCCACCACATAATCTCACCGAGGTGACCAATGCCTGTCTGGCGTTGATCGACGACCCAGCCATCGATATTAGCGGGCTGATGCAACACATCCCCGGTCCCGATTTTCCCACCGCTGGCATCATCAACGGTGCTGCCGGTATCCATGAGGCCTACCACACCGGCCGTGGCCGTATCTATGTGCGGGCCCGTACTGAAGTGGAAGAGATGGAGAGTGGGCGCCAGAGGATCGTCGTCACCGAGTTGCCCTACCAGGTCAACAAGGCACGCCTGCTGGAGAAGATCGCCGAGCTGGTCAAAGAGAAAAAGATCGAGGGCATCTCCGAACTGCGCGATGAATCCGACAAGGACGGCATGCGCATGGTCATCGAGCTGAAGCGTGGCGAGGTGCCGGAGGTGTTGCTCAACAACCTCTTCAAGCAGACCCAGATGCAGAGCGTATTCGGCATCAACATGGTCGCTCTGCTGGATGGTCAGCCGAAGCTGCTCAACCTCAAGCAGATGCTCGAGGCCTTTATTCGCCATCGCCGCGAGGTGGTGACCCGCCGTACCATCTTCGAGTTGCGCAAGGCGCGAGAGCGTGCCCATGTGCTGGAAGGGCTGGCGGTGGCGCTGGCCAATATCGATCCGATTATCGAGCTGATCAAGGCCGCACCCAATCCGGCCGAGGCCAAGGCCGGCCTGTTAGCCGGTGCCTGGGAGCCAGGGGTGGTGACCGGCATGCTGGAGCGGGCTGGCGCCGAGGCTTCCCGCCCTGAGGGACTCTCTAAGGAGTTCGGCCTGGTTGAAGGCAAGTATCGTCTTTCCGAGGCCCAGGCCCAAGCAATCCTGGAACTGCGCCTGCACCGCCTGACCGGGCTGGAACAGGACAAGATCATCAACGAATATCGCGAGCTGCTTGATGCGATCGCCGACCTGCTGGATATCCTCGGCAGCCACGAGCGGCTGATGCAGGTGATCCGCGATGAGTTGCTGGCAATTCGTGAGCAGTATGGCGATGAGCGTCGCACCGAGATTATGTCCACCAAGCTGGATCTGACTCTGGAGGATCTCATCAGCGAGGAAGACGTGGTGGTGACCCTCTCCCACGAGGGGTACGCCAAGGCTCAGCCGCTCTCCGATTATCGGGCACAAAAGCGTGGCGGACGCGGCAAGTCGGCTACCGCCACCAAGGACGAGGACTTCATCGACAAGATGTTCGTGGCCAATACCCACGACACCATCCTCTGCTTCTCCAGCCGCGGTCGGGTCTACTGGCTCAAGGTCTACGAGTTGCCGCAGGCGGGGCGCGCCGCACGAGGCAAACCCATCGTGAATTTGTTGCCGCTGGAGGAGGGCGAGCGGATCAACGCTATCCTTCCGATCCGTGAGTTCGAGGCGGACAAATACGTCTTCATGGCCACGGCCAATGGTACGGTGAAGAAGACCCCGCTGGTCGATTTCTCACGTCCCCGTTCCTCCGGCATCATCGCCCTGGATCTGGTCGAGGGTGACCAGCTGGTCGGCGTGGCGGTGACCGATGGCCAACGCGACATTATGCTGTTCTCCAGTGCCGGCAAGGTGATTCGTTTTAACGAGGAGAATGTCCGCGCCATGGGACGTGTCTCCCGTGGTGTTCGCGGTATTCGTCTGGGTGAGGGGCAGCGGGTGATCTCGCTGATCGTCGCCGATGAAGGCTTTGTACTGACCGCCACCGAGAACGGCTACGGTAAGCGTACCCCGATCGATGACTATCCTGTCTATGGTCGTGGCGGTCAGGGTGTGATCGCGATCCAGGCCAGCGAGCGCAATGGCGCGGTGGTCGGGGCCGTACTGGTGATCGAGGAGGATGAGATCATGCTCATCACCGACGGCGGTACACTGGTGCGAACCCGCGTGGCCGAGGTCTCTTCCATGGGACGGAATACCCAGGGGGTAAGGCTGATCAATCTGACCAAGGATGAAAAGCTCATTGGTATGGAGCGCATCGCGGAAAGCGATGAGGAAGAAGCCGGTGAAGGCGAGGGCGAAGCCGGCGACGAGGCCGAGTAACATCCCGACTTACCACAAACAAGAACCCTAACAACACAGAGGTTAATTCATGGCACGTGTATTCAACTTCAGCGCAGGCCCGGCAATGCTGCCCCAGATCGTCATCGAACGCGCCCAGCAGGAGATGCTTGACTGGAACGGCAGCGGTATGTCGGTGATGGAGATGAGTCATCGCGGCAAGGAGTATGTGTCCATCGCCGAGAAGGCCGAGGCGGACTTGCGTGAAGTGATGCAGATCCCGAGCAACTACAAGGTACTGTTCCTGCAGGGCGGTGCCTCCAGTCAGTTTGCCATGGTGCCGATGAACCTGTTGCGTGGCAAGAGTGCTGCCGATTACCTCAACACCGGCGACTGGTCGAAAAAGGCCATTGCCGAAGCCAAGCGCTATTGCCAGGTCAACCTGGCTGCAGATACCTCCGAGGGGAATTTCACCTCCGTCCCGGCGCAGGCGGATCTCAAGCTCTCTGCCGATGCGGCCTACGTGCATTACTGTCCGAACGAAACCATTCGAGGGGTGGAGTTTCCCTATGTGCCGGAAACCGGCGATATCCCGCTGGTGGCGGACATGTCCTCGACCATCCTCTCCCGTCCCATCGATGTCTCCAAATACGGGGTGATCTACGCCGGTGCGCAGAAGAACATCGGACCGGCCGGGCTTACCGTAGTGATCGTACGTGAGGATCTGATTGGTGAGAACCTGGCCGGTACGCCGACCATGTTCGATTACAAGATCCACGCCGACAACGACTCCATGTACAACACGCCACCGACCTACAGCTGGTATCTGGCCGGCTTGGTGTTCGATTGGCTGAAGAACGACATCGGTGGTCTGGAGAAGATGGCCGAGATCAATAAGCGCAAGGCCGACAAGCTCTATGCTGCCATCGATGGCTCCGACTTTTATGCCAACCCTGTGGCGGTGGAGTGTCGCTCCTGGATGAACGTGCCCTTTACCCTTGCCAATCCGGAGCTGGATGCTGTCTTCCTAGCCGAGGCAAAAGAGGCCGGGCTGGTCACCCTCAAGGGACACCGCTCTGTTGGCGGCATGCGCGCCTCTATCTATAACGCCATGCCGGAAGAGGGTATCGACGCGCTGGTCGCCTTTATGGCCGACTTCGAGAAGCGCAAAGGCTGATGTGTCAACGTGAGGGCGAAAAAGCGTGAGGTTGTGTGAATTTTCCTCTTGCGTTCGCTCTCGCGCTTCACGAATCAAAAGGGGGAATAGCAGATGCACAAAATACTAACGCTAAACAATATCTCTGCTGCTGGCCTGGATCGTCTGCCGCGTGACAGCTACGAAGTGGCTTCCGAATTCCAGCACCCGGATGCAATCCTGTTGCGCTCGTTCAAGATGCACGGCATGGCCATCCCCGAGACGCTGAAGGCGGTGGGGCGCGCCGGTGCCGGTGTGAACAATATCCCGGTCGATGAGATGAGCAAGCGTGGCGTGGTGGTGTTCAATGCCCCCGGCGCCAATGCCAACGCGGTGAAGGAGCTGGTGATCGCCGGTATGCTGCTGGCCTGTCGCAACATTGGCCAGGCATGGGATTTTGCCCGCTCCCTGGAAGGGTCTGATGAGGAGATCCACAAGCAGACCGAGGCAGGTAAGAAGAACTACGGTGGTTTCGAACTACCGGGCAGAACCCTTGGGGTGGTTGGCCTTGGGGCTATCGGGGTACGCATTGCCAATGCCGCTATCGCCCTCGGTATGAAGGTGATCGGTTTTGACCCGGGGATTACCGTCAAGGGGGCCTGGCAACTGGATGCGGCTGTGCAGCAGGCGGGCAGTGTTGATGAGCTGCTGAGCCAGTCCGACTTTGTCACCTTCCACGTGCCGCTGATCGATGCCACCCGCAATCTCATCAATGCCGAGCGCCTGAAGCGGATGAAGGACAATGTGGTGATCCTGAACTTTGCCCGCGACGGCATTGTCGATGATGAGGCAGTGGTTGAGGCCATCGACGCCGGCAAGGTATACAGCTACGTCTGCGATTTCCCTTCCAACCTGCTGAAAAATCACCCCCGTGTGATTACCCTGCCGCATCTCGGTGCCTCGACCCGCGAGGCCGAGGAGAATTGTGCTGTGATGGTGGCCGAGCAGGTAAAGGACTATCTGGAAAACGGCAATGTGGTTAACTCGGTGAATTTTCCTGAGGTAGAGATGCCGAGGACCGAGGGAGCTTTCCGCCTGGCGGTGGTTAACTCCAATGTTCCGAACATGCTGGGTCAGATCTCCTCTGAACTGGCCAAGGGCGGACTGAACATTATTGATATGTTGAACAAATCGCGGGGTGAATTGGCTTACACCCTGGTGGACGTGGATAAAGCGGTGCCACAGGCGCTTCTAGAGCAAATTGCTGCCATAGAGGGTGTGTTGGCGTTACGAGCAATAGGTTGAATCGATAACAAAGATGGGTAGTGAAGAGAAACTGCAGGCGATTCGCGAGCGCATCGATGCGCTGGATGAGCAGTTGCAAAACCTGATCAACGAGCGCGCTTCCCTGGCGCAGGAGGTGGCGAAGGTCAAACTGGCTGCTGGGGAAAATGCCGTCTTTTACCGCCCCGAACGGGAGGCGCAGGTGCTCCGGCGCGTCAAGGAGCGGAACCAGGGGCCGTTACCGGCAGAAGAGATGGCGCGCCTGTTCCGCGAGGTGATGTCCGCCTGTTTGGCACTGGAGCGTCCGATGACCGTGGCGTTTCTCGGCCCAGAAGGGACCTTCTCCCATGAAGCGGTACTCAAGCATTTCGGCCATTCGGTAAATCCCCAGCCGCTGGCGGCCTTCGATGAGGTGTTTCGCGAGGTCGAGTCAGGAAACGCCGACTATGCGGTAGTGCCGGTGGAGAACTCCACCGAGGGGGCGGTCAACTATACCCTCGATTTGTTGCTCAAGACCCCACTGAAGATCTGTGGAGAGGTGGAGCTGCGCATTCACGATCATCTCATGAGCAAGGCGGCGGATCTCGCTTCGATCACCCGTGTCTATTCCCATGCCCAATCCCTGGCCCAATGTCGCGAGTGGCTCGATGCTCATCTGCCGAATGTGGAGCGCGTTGCTGTCAGCAGTAACGCCGAGGCGGCACGCCTGGCGGCAGAGGAGAAGGGTGCGGCAGCGGTGGCCGGTATTTCCGCGGCAGAGCGTTTCGTCGTGCCGGTGCTGGTCAGAAATATCGAGGATGAGCCGAACAATACCACGCGCTTCCTGATTCTCGGTAATGAAGAGGTCCCTGCCAGCGGTGAGGACAAGACCGCGTTGCTACTCTCCACGCGGAATAAACCCGGTGCGCTTTTTCATCTGGTGGAGCCGTTGGCGCGTCACGGGATATCCATGACCCGCATCGAGTCGCGTCCATCGAGACAGGGAATGTGGGATTACGTATTCTTTGTCGAAGTTCTTGGCCATCGTGACGAGAGACACGTGGCTCAGGCGCTGGCCGAACTGGAAAAAGAGGCGGCGCTGTTCAAGGTTCTCGGTTCCTTCCCCAAGGCTGTTCTCTGAGAAAACACACCCATGACCGACTTTACGAAATCCGCCAAACCCGGCGTGTTGGGGCTGCGTCCCTATCAGCCGGGCAAGCCCATTGAGGAGCTGGAGCGCGAGTACGGTGTCACCGACATCATCAAGCTTGCCTCCAATGAGAATCCATTAGGACCATCGCCCAAGGCACTGGAGGTGATGCGCAGCGAGCTCCAGCATGTCTGGCTCTATCCTGATGGCAATGGCTTTGAGTTGAAGCAGAAGCTGGCGGCCCGGCATGAGGTGGCGATGAGCCAGATCACCCTCGGTAACGGCTCAAGTGACGTGCTGGAGTTTGCTTTGCGTGTCTTTGTCGGTCCCGGAGACGAGGTGTTGTTTTCCGAGCATTCCTTTGCCCTCTATCCGATCCTGACCCAGGCAGTGGGCGGCACTGCTGTGGTGGCACCGGCGAAAAACTGGGGTAATGATCTGGAGGCGCTCAAGGCGCGTATCAGTGATAAGACTCGCGTGATTTTCATCGCCAATCCCAACAACCCGACCGGTACCTGGCTGGGGGGAGGGGAGCTGGAGGCCTTTGTCCAGGCCGTCCCGAGCGAGATCCTGGTGGTGATCGACGAGGCCTATTTCGACTATGCCATCGAACCGGCTACTGGAGCGGACGATTATCCCGACACTGCCCGCTGGGTGGCACGTTATCCGAACCTGATGGTGGCAAGAACCTTCTCCAAGTCTTACGGTTTGGCAGGATTAAGGGTAGGCTATGCGGTTTCCCATCCGCAGGTGGCGGATTTGATGAATCGGGTGCGTCCGCCGTTCAATGTTAACAGCGTGGCGTTGGCGGCAGCAGCGGCGGCGCTGGATGATGATGAGCACCTTAAGCGTTCGGTGAAACTGAACGCCGAGGGACTCAAACAGCTGGTCGAAGGCTTCAATACCCTTGGGCTGGACTACATTCCGTCGGTGGGCAACTTCATCAGTGTGGATGTGGGGCGATCAGCGGCGCCACTCTATGAGGCGCTACTGCGCGAGGGGGTCATTGTACGCCCGGTGGCAAACTATGGCATGCCCAACCATTTGCGTGTAACCGTGGGTACCCAGGAAGAGAATGAGCGTTTTCTCTCTGCACTGGAGAAGGTATTGGCAGCCTGAGGACACCCCATGCCCTGTTGTAATGACAGCAGCGGATAAAATCGAAGTGTGATAGAGAACAAGACATGATTATCATCATGAACTCAGACGTGACCGATCAGCAGATCGATGGCGTCGTCAGGAAACTGAAAGATTTCGGCCTGGATAGCAATGTCTCCCGCGGGGTCGAGCGCACTGTGATCGGTGCGATCGGCGAGGAGACCAAGGCCGATAAGGAACTGCTGCAGGCACTGCCCGGCGTCGAAGACGTCATCCGGGTGATGAAGCCCTACAAGATCGTTGCTCGTTCCTATCACAAAGAAGACACCGTGATCGACATCAACGGCATCAAGCTCGGCGGTAACCAGGTGCAGATCATTGCCGGTCCCTGCTCGGTAGAGACCCAGGAACAGATGGACGAGTCGGCAAAATATGTCGTCGAGGCCGGCTGCCAGCTGATGCGCGGTGGTGCTTTCAAACCTCGCACCTCGCCCTATACCTTCCAGGGTAAGGGGGTCGAGGGACTGGAGATCTTCCGCAGCGCAGCGAAGAAGCACAACCTGCCCATCGTCACCGAGCTGATGGACATCCGAATGCTCGACATCTTCCTCGAGTACGACGTGGATGTGATCCAGATCGGTACCCGTAACATGCAGAATTTCGATCTGCTGAAAGAGGTCGGCCGCACCCACAAGCCGGTGATCCTCAAGCGTGGCATGTCCGCCACTATCTCAGAATGGCTGATGGCCGCCGAATACATCGCTGCCGGTGGCAACCACAACATCATCTTTTGCGAGCGCGGCGTGCGTTCTTTCGAGACCTACTACCGCAACATGCTCGATGTGACCGCCATTCCGGTGCTGAAGAAGGAGACCCACCTGCCGGTGATCGTCGACCCGAGCCACGCTGGCGGCAAGGCCTGGATGGTACCTGCGCTGGCGCGAGCCGCGGTGGCGGCCGGTGCCGACGGTCTACTGGTGGAGATGCACCCACGCCCCTGTGAGGCTTGGTGTGACGCCGATCAGGCGCTCTCTCCGCAGGAACTTAAGGACCTGATGGGGCAGTTGAAGATGACTGCCCAGGCCATCGGGCGCGACGTCTGAGCCCGATGATCAACCGGTTGACCATTATTGGTGTCGGGCTGATCGGCGGCTCACTGGCCCGGGCGCTGAAGGCGGCCGGTGCCTGTGGCGAGGTGGTCGGTTACGGGCGTCGTGAGGCTGAGTTGCAGAAGGCGCTCGAACTGGGCGTGATCGACCGCGCTGAGACCGAGATCGCTGCTGCCGTCAGTGGGGCCGATGTGGTGGTCCTCTGCGTGCCGGTCGGAGCCATGGAGAACGTTCTCGGCCAGCTGAGGCCGCACCTGGAAGCGCAAGCTATTCTCACCGACGTGGGTAGCACCAAGGGGTCGGTGGTTGAGGCTGCGAAAAGGGTGTTTGGCCAGTTGCCGCCGCGTTTCGTGCCAGGCCACCCTATTGCCGGTACCGAACAGAGTGGGGTGGAAGCGTCGTTCGCTGAACTCTATCAGAAGCGGCGCGTGATCCTGACTCCCGAGGCCGGTACCGATAAGGATGCGCTGGAGACGGTACGCAGCATGTGGCAGCAGGCCGGTGCCGAGGTGATCGATATGTCAGTGGCGCACCACGACGAGGTGCTTGCCGCTACCAGCCACCTACCGCACCTGCTGGCCTTTAACTTGGTCGATACCCTGGCGCGCCTGGAGGATCACGACGATATCTTCCGTTTCGCCGCTGGCGGCTTTCGCGACTTTACCCGTATCGCCTCGAGCAATCCGCAGATGTGGCACGATATCTGTCTAAATAATCGCGATGCACTGTTGAAGATGGTGCAGCGCTTTAGTGCTGAATTGAATACCCTGGCCAAGGCCATCGAGGAGGGCGACAGCGAGACGATCCTCGCGACCTTCCAGCGCGCCAAGAGTGCGCGTGATGCCTATTGCGAAAAAAACTGCTAACAGAACAATTGCCATGAGTTCCGAAAAGAAAATTACTTTTACCGTACAACCCGGCGGCAAGCTTCACGGCGCACTGCGCGTGCCCGGTGACAAGTCCATTTCCCACCGCTCCATCATGCTCGGTTCGCTGGCCGAGGGGGTGACCGAGGTGACTGGCTTTCTCGAAGGCGAGGACAGCCTGGCCACGTTGCAGGCATTCCGCGACATGGGGGTTCAGATCGAGGGCCCGGACAGGGGCCGGGTGACGATCCACGGAGTCGGCCTGCACGGCCTCAAGCCGCCGGCGAAACCGCTGGACCTGGGTAATTCAGGGACCTCCATGCGACTGCTGGCAGGATTAATGGCGGGGCAGGCCTTCGATGTGGAGATGCATGGCGATGCCTCGCTCTCCAAACGCCCGATGAAGCGGGTGACCGGGCCACTGGCCGAGATGGGGGCGAAGGTGGAGACTACCGAGGACGGCACCCCACCGCTCAAGGTGCTTGGAGGCCATCAGTTGCACGGTATCCATTACCAGATGCCGGTGGCCTCAGCCCAGGTCAAATCCTGCCTGTTGCTGGCCGGGCTCTATGCCGACTCACCGACCTGCGTCACCGAGCCGGCCCCGACCCGAGACCATACGGAACGCATGCTCAGGGGCTTTGGGTATCCGGTAAAGGTGGATGGAGCGACCGCCTGCGTCGAGCCGGGCGGCAAGTTGAGCGCTACTACTATCGATGTGCCGGCGGATATCTCCTCGGCCACCTTCTTCATGGTGGGGGCGGCCATTGCAGAGGATTCCGACGTTACGCTTGAGCACGTCGGCATCAACCCCACCCGCATCGGCGTCATCAACATCCTGCGTCTGATGGGGGCTGATCTGACCGTCACCAATGAGCGTGAAGTGGGTGGGGAGCCAGTCGCCGATATCCGTGTCCGCTCGAGCAAGCTCAAAGGTATCCGTATCCCTGAGGATCAGGTGCCGCTGGCCATTGACGAGTTTCCGGCGCTGTTCGTTGCTGCCGCCTGCGCCGAGGGCGAGACCGTACTCACCGGTGCCGAGGAGTTACGGGTCAAGGAGTCGGACCGCATTCAGGTGATGGCCGATGGTCTGGTTGCCCTGGGGGTCGATGCCCGCGCCACTGCCGATGGAATCGTCATCCAGGGCGGAGCCATCGGCAGCGGCGAGGTCGAAAGTCACGGGGATCACCGTATCGCCATGTCCTTCGCCATGGCCGCACTACGTGCTGCTGGGCCCATCACGATTAACGATTGTGCCAACGTCAATACCTCATTCCCCGGCTTCGTTGAATTGGCTGCGGGCGCCGGGCTGAACATCACTGCTTCGAGGGACTGAGCATGAGACGCTCTGCTGTTCCGGTGATCACCGTCGACGGTCCCAGCGGGGTAGGCAAGGGGACTATCAGCCATCTCCTGGCCCGCCGCCTGAACTGGCACTTCCTCGACAGCGGTGCCCTCTATCGCCTGACCGCGCTGGCTGCTCTGCGTCATGGCGTTGCCCTGGAAGATGAGCCCGCGGTCGCAGCATTGGCTGCGGCCCTGGATGTGGAGTTTCTCGCCGAGGAGGCGGGTAACACCAGAATCCTCCTCGAAAAACAAGATGTTACCGATGAAATTCGCACCGAGGCAGCAGGCAACAACGCCTCGAAAGTGGCTGCATTGCCGGCGGTGCGTGAGGCCCTGCTTCAGCGCCAGCGGGATTTTGCGAGCCCTCCCGGTCTGATCGCCGATGGTCGTGATATGGGGACCACTGTCTTTCCGCTCGCCGAGGTAAAGTTCTTTTTGACCGCATCCCCGAGGGTACGGGCGGAAAGACGCTATAAGCAGTTGAAAGAAAAGGGCTTCGATGCTAATCTGGACAGTCTGATTGAGGAGATTGAGCAGCGTGATGAGCGAGATCGCTCGCGCACTGTCTCCCCGCTCAGGCCGGCCGATGATGCCATTACCATCGATACCTCGACAAAGGGTATCGAGGAGGTGTTTGCCGAGGTACTCACGTACTGCGGAAAACTTATCGGCTAACCATGGGGTATGTGCCGCTACGTGGCATATGCAAATTGCAGGAATCAACAACCCGCCTTACCGCAGTGCTGGGTAATGCGGCATTTTCTTTTTAGGTTACCAATCGATGAGCGAAAGCTTTGCAGAACTTTTTGAACAGAGCCTGAACGAGACACAAATGCGTCCGGGCTCCATTGTCACCGGAACCGTTGTCTCTGTCGGCTCTGATGTTGTCGTCGTGAATGCCGGACTCAAGTCCGAAGGCATGATCCCTGTCGAGCAGTTCCGTAATGAGAACGGCGAGATTGAAGTGGCCGTCGGCGACCAGGTTGATGTTGCCCTGGAAGCGGTTGAAGACGGTTTCGGTGCAACCCGTCTGTCCCGCGAGAAGGCCAAGCGTGCCGAGTCCTGGACTCGCCTGGAAAAGGCCCACGATGCGGACGAAACCGTTACCGGTCGTATTATCGACAAGGTCAAAGGTGGTTTCACCGTCGAGCTGCAGGACATCCGTGCATTCCTGCCTGGCTCCCTGGTTGACGTGCGCCCTGTACGCGACACCGCTTACCTCGAAGGTAAGGACCTCGAATTCAAGGTTATTAAGCTCGATCGCAAGCGTAACAATGTTGTTGTTTCCCGCCGCGCTGTCGTTGAAACCGAATCCAGTGAAGAGCGTGAAGCGCTGCTGGCCAACCTGCAGGATGGCCAGGTCGTCAAGGGTATCGTCAAGAACCTGACCGACTATGGTGCTTTCGTTGACCTGGGCGGCATCGATGGTCTGCTGCACATCACCGACATGGCCTGGAAGCGCGTCAAGCATCCGAATGAAATCGTCAACGTTGGCGATGAGATCGATGTAAAGGTACTCAAGTTTGACCGTGAGCGTAACCGTGTCTCTCTTGGCCTCAAGCAGCTGGGCGAGGATCCGTGGGAGGATATCACCCGCCGTTATCCGGAAGGTACCCGCCTGTTCGGTAAGGTGACTAACCTCACTGATTACGGTTGCTTCGTGGAGATTGAAGAGGGCGTCGAGGGTCTGGTTCACGTCTCCGAAATGGACTGGACCAACAAGAACATTCACCCCTCCAAGGTCGTTCAGTTGGGTGACGAAACCGAGGTCATGGTGCTGGATATCGATGCCGAGCGTCGCCGCATCTCCCTGGGTATGAAGCAGTGCCAGGCCAACCCGTGGGAAGAGTTCGCTGGGACCCACAACAAGGGCGACAAGGTCTCCGGTAACATCAAGTCCATCACCGATTTCGGTATTTTCATCGGTCTGGATGGTGGCATTGATGGTCTGGTGCACCTCTCCGACATCTCCTGGAACGAAGCCGGCGAAGAAGCTGTTCACAGTTTCAAGAAAGGTGATGAAGTCGAAGCGGTTATTCTGGCTATCGATCCTGAGCGTGAGCGTATCTCCCTCGGTATCAAGCAGATGGAACAGGATCCGGTTTCCGATTTCGTTGGTGCCCACCAGAAGGGCAGCATCGTTTCCGGTACTGTGAAGGAAGTCGATGCCAAGGGTGCTGTGGTTGAGTTGACCGATGGCGTTGAAGGCTACCTGCGCGCTTCCGAGCTGTCCCGTGACCGTGTGGAAGATGCCCGCAGCCTGCTGAAAGAGGGTGACCAGGTTGAAGCCAAGTTCATCGGCGTTGACCGCAAGAACCGCACCATCAATCTTTCCATCAAGGCCAAGGATAGCGAGGAAGAGCACGAAGCTATTCAGGACTATAAGCGTTCCGCGCCGGTGAACCCGACTCTGGGTGATCTGCTCAAGGAACAAATGGAAAATCAGGACGACTAATGTCGTATCGGGGCTCGCCACCGGCGAGCCCCGCCTACGCTTTCAGGAAGCGCTATGACAAAATCAGAATTAATTGAAATACTCTCGCGCAAACAATCACAGTTGGCATACAAAGATGTAGAGCTTGCGGTCAAAACCATTCTGGAGACCATGGGCAATGCATTGGCCAGTGGTGAGAGGATCGAAATTCGTGGTTTTGGCAGTTTTTCCCTTCATTATCGTCCCCCCCGCATGGGGCGTAATCCCAAGACCGGCGAGGCTGTTGCTCTTGGCTCCAAATATGTTCCCCACTTTAAACCGGGGAAGGAGCTTCGCGAGCGCGTCAATGACGGTCTGATGCAAGGAAACGAGATTCAGCAAGAAAGCGCCTGAGTGCCATGTGGCCATAGCCGAATGGACACCTTGTTTTTCCGGCTAGTTGTTTCTGCCGTATTCACTGATTCCCGGCCATATCACAGAGCTGGTATAGTGGAGTCACTATGAAACGTCTGGTCATCATTCTATTTCTCCTGCTAGTTGCACTGTTCGGCGTGAGCATAGCTGCGCTTAATGCCGGCGAGGTGACCTTCAATTATTATTTGTCCAATGTCACACTGCCTCTGGCGATACTGATTTTTATTGCGCTTAGTATAGGCGCTCTGGCTGGTGTGCTTTTGAGCCTTGGCGTCATTCTGACTATGCGCCATAACCATGCGCAAATACGCAAACGACTTAAGCTGTGTGAGCAGGAAATAAAAAATCTGCGTGAGATCCCGATAAAAGGGCCATATTAATATGGGCGTAGAGGTTTTGTTTCTGCTTCTACCTGTTGCAGCATTGTCCGGATGGTTTGTCGGACGCAACAAACCCAGGGTGAAACAGGACTCGTCTGATTGTCTTCCCTTGTCGCGAGAGCTTTTCCAGGGACTTAACTACATTCTCAATGAACAGCCGGATGAAGCATTGGAAGTCTTTATCCGCATGTCGCAGCTGGATAATGAAACCGTTGATCTCCAGTTTGCCCTCGGCAATCTGTTTTTGCGTCGTGGTGAAGTAGATCGCGCCATTCGTATCCACCAGAACCTCATCGCACGACCTTCGCTCTCGCGAACCCAACGGAATCAGGCGTTGTATGAGCTTGCTGTGGACTACATGCGTGCCGGGTTACTCGACCGAGCTGAAACACTTTTTCAGGATCTCGTAAACGATCCTAATTATGGCTTGCTCAGCAAGCGCCAGCTTCTTGAGATTTTTCAGCAGGAAAAAGAGTGGTCACAAGCGATTGAGATTGCACGCAAACTCAACGTGGTGAACGGCCGTAACATTTCGCCGATGATCGCGCATTATTATTGTGAGCTTGCTGAGGTGGCTTTGAAGCAGGGGGATAGTAGCGAAGCCAGAAAGTTGATTAAACGCGCGTTCAAGGAAGACAAAAACTGCGTTAGGGCAAGTCTCCTGGATGCCGATATTGCCTTGGAAAGTGAACAGCCGGGCTATGCGGTCCGTGCCTATAAAAAGATCGAGCAACAGGATCCTGATTATCTCCCACTGGCGATTGAACCCCTGCAGAAAAGCTATGAGCTATTGGGTAAGATGCCCGAGTTTGTTCAGTACCTGCGTGGGCTGGTTGACAAGCGAGAGAGTATCTCGCTGGTACTGGCGTTGGCTCAACAACTCCACAAGCGAGGTGATGAGCAACTGGCGATTGAACTGTTAAAAAATTACATACAACGTCGCCCCTCACTGCGTGCGTTGGATTACCTGCTTGAGTTGCGGCTGAATCATGTCAGTGATGCACAACAAGGGGAGGTGGGTATTATCAGAGATATCATGGCAAAACTGCTGTCAGCCAAACCGGTTTATCGGTGTAATAACTGTGGTTTTAATTCCAAAAGCATGCACTGGCAATGCCCGAGCTGTAAGCAATGGAATACAGTCAAACCGATTCATGGTATCGAAGGCGAATGAATTTAACTGAGTGGATGAATTGGATGACTAACTCTGTAAACGATCCCCAGATTATTGTGGCACTTGATTTTGAACGCGAGGTTGATGCCCTTGCGCTGGTAGAGCGATTAGAACCATCACGATGCCGGCTTAAGGTGGGTAAGGAGATGTTTACCCGAAGCGGTCCCCAACTGGTTGATAAGTTGGTGGCAAAGGGGTACGACGTATTCTTGGACCTGAAGTTTCATGATATTCCCAATACAGTTGCCGGTGCCTGCCGCTCGGCGGCTGAACTCGGCGTCTGGATGATCAATGTGCATGCACTGGGCGGAAAGAAAATGATGGAGGCGGCACGTGAAGCGTTAGAGAAAGGCAATAATCGCCCGCTTTTGATCGGGGTGACGATTCTGACCAGTATGGGGGATGAGGATATTGCTCAGATTGGTCTTTCTGGCACACCTGCCGATAATGTCAGCCGTTTGGCTTCACTTGCAGAGGATGCGGGATTGGATGGTGTTGTCTGCTCTCCAAGAGAGGTTGCCATGCTGCGTGAGCGCCTTGGGGTAGACTTCAAGCTGGTCACACCGGGAATTCGTCCGGCATGGGCGGAAAAGGGGGACCAAACCCGTATCACTACCCCCGCTGATGCGATTCGGTTGGGCTCGAATTATCTGGTTGTCGGGCGTCCGATCACTGGAGCCGATGAACCGCTACTGGCCCTGGAGCGAATTGAGATGGAGCTTTCAGGCTAGTTTTTTACCTTGATTCCTACAATAACTATAGAAAATTCCTACAGCCGGAGTATTGCATATAGCTAAGAGCCAGGTTTTTAATGAGAGCGCCTTTCTAGGCAAATGGACTGTTTATTTACGTACAAGGAGTACCTCTCATGAAAAATGTTATCCGGTTGTTTGCATGTCTCCTTTTCTTGCTGTTCTCTACTCTCGCCTTAGCAGAGGTGGTGAATATTAATTCTGCTGATGCTCAGACTATGGCGAAGCATATCCAAGGGGTGGGCCTCAAGCGGGCACAGGCGATTGTCAAATTCCGTGAGGAGCACGGGCCATTCAAATCAGTGGATGAGTTAACTCAGGTGAAAGGGATTGGCCTGAAACTGGTTGAGCAGAATCGTGAAAATCTGAGAGTCAATGATAAGAAATAGCTTGGTTGTTTGTAACACAAAAAGACCGCCGGAGGGCGGTCTTTTTGTGTTAGATGCTGTCAATTTATAACAAGGATGGACCTGTCAGGCAATCAGTTTTCGAGCACTTCGCATGATCTTTTTTCGTTGGAAAAGCAATTGCCACTGTCGTCCACCGCACTGATGCCACAACACTGCTGAACGTATGCCGGCCAGCAGCAGTGCTCTAACTTTGTTGGCATTTTCCGGAATTTGCAGATAATTGTTTTCCCCGCTGACCATGATGCGTGGCGAGAGGGTGCTGATAGTTTGCGAATAGATATCGGCAAGATGGGCCACCACGTTAGCATGGGTGAGGCCAAAGTGTTTGAGCTGGTGAGTTGTCCCCTCCAATCCTTCGGCGATGCCCTTGAGCATGGCTGGTTGCTTGCTCAGTTTACGCTCCAATTGAAGCAGGTTGATCGCATAGCGCATGATGTAGACGTTGCGCTTGTCCTCATCCCCCTGGAGCTGTTCGTTCAGTGTCTGCAAGCCTCGTTTGATCTCGAAGCGGGAGCCGTAAACCGCTTCGGTTGAGGACGGTGACATCTCGAACAGGCTGCTCAGACAGGTTTCGAACTCGGACTGCGTTACCATGCCGCGTCTGGCAACCTGATCGACCAGCCAGGCGGCCTGAAACACCCCGCCAAGGGCCAGTGCTCTGTCTGTCGGTGTTTTACTCATGCAGTTCAGGATGGTGTGTTACGTGAGTCTATTCAAGAGGTCTGTTCGATAATGCCGCCGCCAAGGCAAATTTCTCCGTCATAAAAGACCACCGACTGCCCTGGCGTCACAGCACGTTGCGGCTGTTCGAATTCGACTTCACAGCTGTCGGCATCGAGGCGAGTGATGATGCAGGCCTGATCGGTCTGGCGATAACGGGTTTTCGCCCGGCAGGAGTACGGTGCCGAAGGTCCCTTGCCATCGACCCAACTTAATTGTGCCGCACTGAGCCGCTGGCTGAACAGCAAGGGGTGATTGTGTCCTTGCGCCGCAATCAGCACATTATGCTCCATGTCCTTTCCAACAACGTACCACGGATCATCACTGGCCCCGGCGACACCACCAATGCCGAGGCCTTGCCGCTGTCCCAGAGTGTAGTACATCAGGCCGCCGTGGTGTCCGATGATCTGTCCCTCAGGAGTTTGAACCTCGCCGGACTGGGCTGGCAGGTAGCGGCTGAGAAATTCGCGAAAATCGCGCTCACCGATAAAGCAGATCCCGGTGCTGTCTTTTTTGTTGTAGGTCACTAGCCGGTGTTGTTCCGCAATGCGTCGGACCTCTGCTTTTTCCAGCTCACCTACCGGGAAGAGGGTGCGCGAGAGTTGGTACTGGCCGAGGGTATAAAGGAAATAGCTCTGGTCCTTTCCGCTATCGCGGCCCTTTAACAGGCGATACTCCCCATCCTGCATGGCGACGCGGGCATAGTGACCGGTGGCGATGCGATCGGCGCCGAGACCAACGGCATGTTCGAGAAAGGCCTTGAACTTGATTTCGCGGTTGCACAGGATATCGGGGTTCGGGGTGCGGCCCGCCTCATATTCACGGAGGAAGTAGCTGAAAACCCGGTCCCAATATTCTGCGGAAAAATTGACCGCATGCAGCCTCAGTCCCAGGGTATCGCTGACGCTCTTGGCATCGGCAAGATCCTCGGCCGCACTGCAATAGTCCTCCTTGTCATCTTCTTCCCAGTTCTTCATGAACATCCCTTCGACCCGGTAGCCCTGTTGCTGCAATAGCACCGCGGCAACCGAGGAGTCGACGCCACCGGAGAGACCGACAATGACGTGTTGTGGGAGGGAGGTCTGGTTCATGTTCAGCAGAGTGGATCAGTTCAGTTCGTTGATCAATTGGATGGGTAGGCGCTGCTCAGTGAGGTAGTCATCGATGCAACGCAATACCAGTGGGCTACGCAGCTGTGATGCGTTTTTTTTCAAGTCGTTATAGCTCAACCAGTGAGTGGTGATTATATCGGTATCGAGGGAAATGTCACGGTCACGCTCGGAGGCCTGACCGCAAAAGGCGACCCGTAGGTAAGTTTGCTGATTATGCGGGCTGCGCCAGCGATAGAGACCGACAATGGCCTCGGGGTGAAAATGGCGCCCTGTCTCCTCCAGGGTTTCACGTACCACCGCCTCAGAGAGCGTTTCGAGCTCTTCCACATGGCCGGCTGGCTGATTCAGGACAATACGACCATCGTCGTTTTCCTCGACCATCAGAAAGCGGCCCTCACGCTCGATAACGGCGGCTACGGTCAAGTGTGGGGTCCAGATAGCGCTCATTTTCTACGTTGCCTCTTTGGGATGTAGCTATTTTCGCCAGGCGAGGGTTTGCTACCGGCTCGCTTATTGCGGCGTTTCGGTAACTGACGACAGTTGATTAGCCGTGCCTCCACCTCATCGGGTGGCACTTCACGCCATAGTCCTGGCTGCAGCTCGTTAAGTTGCCAGGGCCCGATGGCCCAGCGGATCAGACGAAGAGTGGGGTGGCCGACTGCGGCGGTCATGCGTCGCACCTGGCGATTCCGCCCTTCACTGATGGTCAGTAACAGCCAGCTGGTCGGGATACTCGCTCGGTACCGGATGGGGGGATCCCGTGGCCAGATTTCTGGCTCGACCATTCTTTCCGCCTCGGCTGGGAGGGTCGGCCCGTCCTTCAGTATTACACCGTCACGTAGCCGTTGCAGTGCAGCATCATCGGGCTCACCCTCCACCTGGACCCAGTAGGTTTTCGGCATCTTGTGCCTGGGGTGGGCGATACAGTGTTGTAAAGCGCCGTCATCGGTCAGCAAGACTAGACCCTCGCTGTCACGATCCAGTCGCCCGGCAGGGTAGAGCCCCTTCTCTTCAATATACCCGGCGAGGGTCGGGCGCCCTTGAGTGTCGGTGAACTGGCATAGGACATCATAAGGCTTGTTCAACAACAGAATACGAGACATCGGTGACCTGGAGTGCCAAGGAATGTGTCTATTATCAAGGAATGTGTTTTCAAATACGATGGGAAGGAATGGCGGACATCAGGTAAGAGGGATACCATGTTGGCCATAGTGACATTGAATAGTGCCATGCAAGTGACCATCTTAGGGTAGACGTGCATGCAACAAAGAATTTCTTTACCAAAATCAGGGAGCCCCCATGGCGTTTCACAAGATCAACATCCCCGCTGATGGTGCCAAGATCACCGTCAACAAAGACTTTTCCCTTACCGTTCCCGATCGTCCGATCATCCCCTTCATCGAGGGCGATGGCACCGGAGTGGACATCACCCCGGTAATGAAGAAGGTGGTGGATGCGGCGGTAGAGAAGGCGTATGGCAACAAGCGAGGCATTGCCTGGATGGAGGTCTATGCCGGGGAGAAGGCCAACACGGTCTATGGTGAGAACACCTGGCTGCCGGCAGAGACCATGGATGCGGTCAAGGAGTATGTGGTTTCCATCAAAGGGCCGCTGACCACCCCGGTGGGTGGTGGAATCCGTTCCTTGAACGTGACTTTGCGCCAGGAGCTGGATCTCTATGTCTGCCTGCGACCGGTCCGCTATTACGCCGGCACCCCGAGCCCGGTGAGGGAGCCGGAGAAGACCGACATGGTCATCTTCCGTGAAAATTCAGAAGACATCTATGCCGGTATCGAGTGGGCCGCTGGCAGTGCTGAGGCGAAAAAGGTTATCGACTTCCTGCAAAAGGAGATGGGGGTAACCAAGATACGTTTTCCGGAAACCTCCGGGATCGGCATCAAGCCGGTCTCTGCCGAGGGTACCAAGCGCCTGGTTCGCAAGGCCATCCAGTATGCCATCGATAATCACCGCGACTCAGTGACCCTGGTGCACAAGGGCAACATCATGAAATTCACCGAAGGGGGCTTCAAGAGCTGGGGTTATGAGCTGGCCGCAGAGGAGTTCGGTGCCAAACCCCTTGATGGCGGGCCGTGGATGGTGATGAAAAATCCGAAAACCGGGTCGGATATCGTGGTTAAGGATGTTATCGCCGATGCCTTTCTGCAGCAGATCCTGCTGCGGCCTGCCGAGTACAGTGTAATCGCGACCCTCAATCTCAATGGGGATTACATCTCCGACGCCCTGGCAGCCCAGGTAGGTGGTATTGGTATCGCTCCCGGAGCCAACCTTTCCGATTCAGTGGCGATGTTCGAGGCCACCCACGGCACGGCGCCCAAATATGCCGGTCAGGATAAGGTCAACCCTGGTTCACTGATTCTCTCGGCTGAGATGATGTTGCGTCACCTGGGGTGGGGCGAGGCGGCGGATCGCATCGTCAAGGGGATGGAAGGGGCGATTGCGGCGAAAACTGTCACCTACGATTTTGCCCGCCTGATGGAGGATGCCGCTGAGCTGAGCTGCTCGGCCTTTGGGGATGCCATCATCGAGAGGATGTAGGCTGCTCAACCGGCGGGGCGATGGATTGGCACATCGCACCCGCCGGCTTTGAGCGGGTCCTCCTCAACATTCCTCAATGGTTTGAGGTAGGAGGCCGTCAGGCCCTTGGGGCCATAGTAAAGTGAGAACTCCACCTTTTGGCCATGGCGCAGGGTCTTGAAGCCATTCA
The DNA here is from genome assembly GCA_041546305.1 of Thiohalomonadaceae bacterium. Classification (GTDB taxonomy): domain Bacteria; phylum Pseudomonadota; class Gammaproteobacteria; order Thiohalomonadales; family Thiohalomonadaceae; genus JBFEYJ01. Next base: position 33,961 of record JBFEWO010000004.1, read on the forward strand.
TATCGATAGCACTGTGATGCACGAAAACCTCACTTTGTTCTTCGTTGTCCATCAGAACAAAGCCGTATCCCTTGTCGTTGTTGAACCATTTGACTACGCCGGTTGCCATAAGCCTTAACTGCCGAAATACTTTAATAATGAAGAAATGAGGGTGTCTGCCCATCCCGATATTGTGGATCAGGCGATATCATAAACAATAGTGAAATCTTTCAACACTTGAGTAAAATAGTCAAGTAATTAACTTGGAATTGGTGCACTTCGCCAATACTAAGCTTATATGGGGTAGTGATGAAAAGTGTGTTTGCAGGGCCCTGGCGCATGGGGCAGGATGATGATGAAACCCGGCACGACGATGAACGCGGGCTGACGGTCGAAGAGAGCGAGCCGGAACTCAAGCGTCCACCCATGTATAAGGTAATTTTGTTGAACGATGATTTTACGCCGATGGAGTTCGTGGTACATGTACTCGAGAGTTTCTTCGGCATGCCACGCCACCGTGCCACCCAGGTGATGCTCGCTGTTCACACCGAGGGTAAGGGGGTATGTGGAACCTATACCCGTGATATTGCTGAAACCAAGGTAACGCAGGTCAACGAGTATTCACGTAAGAACCAACACCCTTTGCTCTGCTCCATGGAGGCAGAGTAGCCGAATCGAGGTTGTGAGATGCTTAGTAAAGAGCTGGAATATACCCTAAACAGTGCCTTTAAAGAGGCCAGGAACAAGCGGCATGAGTTTATGACCGTGGAACACCTGCTACTGGCCCTGCTGGATAATCCATCAGCACTTACCATCCTTAAGGCCTGCGGTACCGATATCGAGGCGTTGCGAAAGGATTTGAGCGAATTCATCGAGATGAACATCCCGCAGTTGCCTGAGGATAGCGACCTGGAAACCCAACCGACCCTCGGTTTTCAGCGAGTGATACAGCGTGCTGTGTTCCAGGTGCAATCTTCTGAAAAGGCTGAAGCGACCGGTGCCAACGTGCTAGTGGCGATCTTCAACGAGAAGGAGTCCCAGGCGGTTTATTTTCTCGGGAAGCACAATGTAACCCGACTGGATGTGGTCAACTTCATCTCCCATGGCATCTCCAAGGTTGATGACGAGAATCCCGCTGAGGAGACCGGTGCGGCCAGCAGTGAAGCAGCCACCGAGGGGGCTAACGCCCTGGAATCCTTCGCCACCAATCTCAATGAGATGGCGCGCAAGGGTAAGATCGATCCACTGATTGGCCGCAAGGATGAGATCGAACGCACCATCCAGGTGCTGTGCCGCCGCCGCAAGAACAATCCCCTCTATGTGGGTGAGGCGGGTGTGGGTAAGACTGCATTGGCTGAGGGCCTGGCGAAGCGTATCGTTGATGGGGAAGTTCCTGAGGTTCTGGCAGAAAGCACAATCTACTCGCTGGACCTGGGTTCCCTGCTGGCTGGAACCAAGTACCGCGGTGATTTCGAGAAGCGCCTGAAAGCGGTTCTGGCACAGCTCAAGCGGGAGGAGGGGGCGATTCTCTTCATTGATGAGATCCACACGATCATCGGCGCCGGCGCGGCCTCTGGGGGGGCGATGGACGCCTCCAATCTGGTCAAGCCGGTGCTGGCCTCCGGTGATCTCAAGTGCATCGGTTCTACCACCTACCAGGAATATCGCGGCATCTTCGAGAAAGACCATGCACTGGCACGCCGTTTCCAGAAGATCGATGTCCCTGAGCCGAGCGTGGAGGAAACCATCCAGATCCTGGAGGGGCTCAAGTCCCGCTTCGAGGAACATCACGATGTTAAGTACACCAAGCCCGCACTGCGCGAAGCGGCCGAGCTGTCGGAGCGTTATATCAACGAGCGCCATCTTCCCGACAAGGCTATCGATGTGATCGACGAGGCGGGGGCCCGCCAGCGGCTGCTGCCGCCATCCAAGCGCAAGAAGACTATCGGGGTACGCGAGATCGAGGATGTGGTGGCCCGTATCGCCCGCATCCCGCCGAAGAGCGTTTCCACCTCCGACAAGGAGAGTCTGCGCCATCTGGAACGGGATCTGAAGCTGATGATCTACGGCCAGGACGATGCCATTGATGCGCTCGCTACCGCGATCAAGATGTCCCGCTCCGGTCTAGGGCAGGAGCAGAAGCCTATCGGTTCCTTCCTCTTCGCCGGCCCCACCGGGGTGGGCAAGACCGAGGTGACCCGTCAGCTGGCCCGTACCATGGGTATCGAGCTGGTGCGTTTCGATATGTCCGAGTATATGGAACGCCATACCGTTTCCCGGCTCATTGGTGCGCCCCCCGGATATGTGGGCTATGACCAGGGTGGCCTGCTGACCGAGGCAATCAACAAGCACCCCCATGCGGTGTTGCTGCTCGATGAAATTGAGAAGGCCCACCCGGAGGTCTTCAATCTGTTGCTGCAGGTGATGGACCACGGCACCCTGACCGACAATAACGGGCGCAAGGCAGATTTCCGTAATGTGATTATCGTGATGACCACTAACCTCGGTGCCGATCAGCTAGCCCGCCGTACTATCGGCTTTACCGAGCAGGACAAGAGTACCGATAGCCTGGAGGTGATTAACCGGCACTTTACCCCGGAGTTCCGTAATCGTCTCGACGCGATCATCCAGTTCAAGCCCCTGGATGCGAGAACCATTGTCAGTGTGGTCGACAAGTTCATCATGGAACTGGAAGCGCAGCTCGAGCAGAAGGGCGTTACCATCGATGTCGACGACGATGCTCGTGCCTGGCTGGCTGAGCATGGTTTCGAACCGGCTATGGGCGCCCGCCCGATGGCACGCGTCATCAAGGATCACATCAAGAAGCCGCTGGCCGAGGAGTTACTGTTCGGAGCCCTGGAAGGTGGCGGTCATGTGCGCATAGGTGTTAAGGACGGCAAGCTGGACTTTGCGTTCGAGGGTAAGGAGGCGGCATTAGTTCATTAGGATAGGAGTGTCATCCTGAAAAAATTAACGTTATCCATACAAAACGCCCGGCTAAAGAGCCGGGCGTTTTGCGTTATGGAGAGAAGGATATTGTTATCGGGCGCGGAAAGTAATACGACCTTTGGTCAGGTCGTAAGGGGTCAACTGTACGGTCACCTTGTCGCCGGTGAGGATGCGGATATAGTGCTTGCGCATCTTGCCCGAAATATGGGCAGTAACGACATGCCCGTTTTCCAGTTCAACCCGGAATGTGGTGTTAGGAAGGGTCTCGATGACCGTTCCTTCCATTTCAATGCCTTCTTCTTTTGCCATGCTGTTTCACACTCTCCATAACGCTTTAACTCAATGGCACATGCCAGCGCTAAATAAGCAGGGCATATTGCCTGATTTTTCAGAATTTTTCAAAGCGGAATTACCCTGCCAGCACCACGGCGCCGGTGTGTGCTCATCGCATGGCTGTTGCAGCCGTCGGCTTCTGGCCGGACTGGTTCTTACTCCTGAGGTAACCAGTACCTGCTTCCGGTTTACTCAAACAGCTTCGCGCTGCCCCGCTAACTGCGTCCAGGCAACATGAGGGTGTAGTGCTTCCCGCGTGATGATGATTTCCATGCCCAGCAGACAACCGATTTCATCCAGCAGCTTGCCGGAACTCATCTGATCACGCAAAACATGCATGTGCACCGGATTAAGATAGAGCAGGTTTGGTCGAATGCCATGCTCTTTTTCGAAGTCACGCATCAGGCGATAAACAAAGCTCAGCATGGTCATGCTCCTCGTAGCAAGGGAAACCCTCCCTCGCTTTGAGTATTGTCTAAAATGTCAGATTGTTTAGTCCAGATAGGGGCTTTACAGGCAATATGTTCTTAAATTGTGAAGCTCTTCACCGAATTGCGCTGGAAAAAAACAGGAAACGCACTAAGGGGGGCTCAGGAGAGCGGCAGCCACTCACCATAACGGAATACCTCCAGAGGACGATATTGGGCCTTATAGGCCATTTTCGGACTCTCCTGGATGAGGTAACCCAGATAGAGGTATGAGAGCCCGCGGCGCCTGGCCTCTTCAATCATCCAAAGTACGGCAAAAACGCCGAGGCCACGCTTGTGCTCTGCCGGCTCAAAGAAGGTGTAGACGGCAGATAAGCCACTCTCCAGAATATCGATGACTGCAATCGCCAGTGTTTTGCCCCAGAGTTTAAAGGCTACAAAGCGGGTGTTTGACCAGCGGCTAGTGAAGAAGCGGCTGGCCTGATCTCTATCCGGGGTTGCCATGGAACCTTCTGGATGGCGCGACAGGATGTAGCGCTGGTAGAGGCCAAACAGTTCATCGTCAAATTGCGCGGGAAGGAGTTCAACCTCCAGATCCTGATTGTGCTTCCAGTTGCGACGCTGGCTGCGATCCGGTATGAAGTCGTCAACCGGCAGGCGGGCTGGCAGACAGGCATGGCAGTTCGTGCAGCGCGGTGAGTAGACATATTCCCCGCTACGGCGGAATCCCAAATCGGAAAGGGCACTGTAGAGTTGTGGGGTCATCTTTACCTCGGGATCGGCAAAGAGCGTTATGGCGTTCTCCCCGGGTAAGTAACTGCAAGGGTGTTCCGCTGAAGCATAAAACAGCAGATCGCGCGGGATACTGTCGTGTCGATTCCCCATGAAACTACCAGTGGTCGCAAATCGTTTCTTCCAGCTGCCATTTGCCCTGATGTGCCTCGAAAGGTTCACACCAGATATCCAGCAGCTCAAGAAAGCTCTCGCGAGGAATATCCTCTGCGCCCAGACTTGCCAGGTGACCGCTGTGGACCTGGCAGTCGATCAGGCCAAAGCCCCATGCTTTCAGTTGTTCGACGAGATGGGCAAAACCGATTTTTGAAGCGTCGGTGCGGCGGCTGAACATCGATTCACCGAAGAACACCTTTCCCATGCTAACCCCATAAAGCCCACCAACGAGAGTATCATCCTCCCAACACTCCACCGAGTGCGCAAAGCCGATGCGGTGAAGCAGAATATAGGCCTGCTTCATCTCCTCGGTGATCCAGGTGCCGGTGTGGTCTTTGCGTGGGTCACTGCAGGCCTCGATAACGTCGGTGAAAGCGCTATCAAGGGTGATGTGAAAGGGGCGCTGGCGCAGGCGCTTGCGCAGGCTGCGGGAGATTTTGAACTGCTCCGGGACAAGCACCGCGCGTGGGTCGGGGCTCCACCAGAGGATCGGCTGGCCATCACTGTACCAGGGGAAGATCCCCTGACGGTAGGCATTGAGCAGGCGTGCCGGGGTGAGATCCCCACCTACCGCCAGCAGACCGTTCGGCTCTTCCAGTGCATAGATGGGATCGGGAAAATGGGCCGGATCGCTCTCCGGTTCGAGCCAGAAGGGGCCTTCGGTTTCCTGCATGATGCTCTAATCACTTTGTTTATACGGCAGATGGGTACTCAGTTCCTGCATGTAATCTTCCATCGCATCCTGTTCTTGGGCCAGGTAGTCGGCGATGGCCCGGGAGAAGGCCGGATTGGCCAACCAGTGGGCTGACCAGGTCGCGACAGGTTCGAAACCTCTCCCTACTTTATGCTCTCCCTGGGCTCCAGGCTCGAAGTGCTTCAGTCCCTGAGTAATACAATAATCCAGTCCCTGATAATAGCAGAGCTCGAAGTGCAGGCTATGAAAATCCTTCTCACAGCCCCAGTGGCGGCCATAGAGAGTATCCGAGGAGCGTAATGACAGTGCGCCGGCCACGTAGCGCCCCTGATGGCTGGCCAGGGCGAGCACGACGCTGTCTGGCATGCTCTGACCCAGGTGGCTGAAGAAGGGCTCGGTGAGTGTGGGATAGCCCCCAAGCTTGTCGAAGGTGCTGCGGTAGAAGTGGTGGAAAATCTGCCACTGCTCGGCACTCACCTGATGACCGTGGAGCAGCTCGATGGTGATGTTCTGTTCAGTGACCCGCCGTCGTTCACGTTTGAGTTTTTTCCTTTTTTGCGCGCTGAAGGTGGCGAGGAAATCGTCGAAGTTGTGATAGCCACGATTTTGCCAGTGAAATTGGGTTCCGGTGCGGCGCATCAAGCCATTGCGCTCCAGCCGTTGCATGTCTTCCCCGTGAGGAAAGAGCCAGTGCAGGGATGAGACATTCATCTCACGGGCCAGCTCCAATGCCTGTTGTATCAGGGCGTCGGCCGCGGCTTCCCGATCGGTGTCTTGAGCGATGAGTAGCCTCGGACCCGTGATCGGTGAGTAGGGGACCGCGGCGACCAGTTTGGGGTAGTAGCGCAGGCCGGCACGCTGATAAGCGTCGGCCCAGGCCCAGTCGAACACCAGTTCGCCATAGGAATTGTACTTAAGGTACATCGGCACTGCGCCGATAAGCTGTTCACCATCATAGAGTGCCAGGTGATGTGGCATCCAACCCCAGTGCTCGCCGACACAGCCATGCTGTTCCAGCCCAGCGAGAAACTCGTGCCGCAGAAACGGATTGTCGATGCCCCCCTCCAGCGCATTCCAGGCGCTCGCAGAAATCTCTTCAAGATGTTGAATCAGCTTGACCTGCATGATGGTCTCTTATTAAGGCGACAACAGTGATATGGGGCAAACCTGCAGAAATATCCAGAGGTGGACAGGTGCCGGCAGGTTGTCACGATTAGTGCAAATTTCGTTAAAATGGCAAGGTTGCGACAAAGACGATACCCCGTGAGCGGAAAACTGACTGCAATTGCGCGCACTTTCTGTCTATGTCAACTGGCCCAATTCTTGTAAGCTGGTTCATAGACGTTAATGCTGTGGACCTGGTGACAACGAGAGATGAAACATCCGGAACTGAGTGATTACCTGCAGCTGTTTGAGCTTTATTCAGGGAAGCTGGATTTCACCATAGCGGGCACGAAGGGTGGGGACTATTCATTTATTTTCGAGCAGGTGATGCGTTTGCTGCTCAAACCTTCGCCCTTTAACAACAGCTTGCCCGAGCCCTTTCTGGGCGTTTCCGAGCGTTACGCCTTCAATGACCCGGCTACCGTGGCACATTTCAAATATAACGAAAACAAGCAGTTTTTCCTGAGTGATTTATACGATTCGCTGATGCTCTACCAAGCCAATTAGTCTTTGGCCAGTGGCCAGGAAGATTAATCTTCGGGCATTGGTAACAGTCTGGCCTCGGTCTTGATGTTGGCAACACGTCCCCAGGCACTGACCGCCTCAACAAACCATTTTCTTTTGAAGGGATGGGGACGAATAATGTCGTACTCGGCAAAGAAGCTGCCATCGTGGTGAATGATCACACTCCCCAGTTTGCCTCCATGCCCACTCAGCCAGATCCCTTCCAGGCTGAGCTCGCCAAGGGCGGGGTCTTGTTGGATGGTGAATCGCGCTGTTGCCCAGCTCGGGGATATAATTTCGCTGGAAAGGCCGAGCTTGTCGATCTCCCTCGTCATGGCGGTACAGATCTGCTCGCCCAAAGAACGATATTGAACAGCCTTGTGTAAGGCATCGTTCATTTTCCCACCTCTTTCCTCTTGAACAATTGTCGCAACTCCGACAGCCGGTCTCTTTAAATGGCTGTTTTTTCCGTGCCTGGCTACATGAGGCACAGTACATATATGGGGTATGCAAATTGCAGGCCGGCAGAGTGCCAGTCGTTAATTAAGAGGCCAAATGTTCAGAACTGAGAGAGATTTTCAGGGCAGGGTGGAACCTTTCTTGACGCGATACCAGCTCAGCGCCTTGAGGGCATTGAAGCGGGTATGTTCCTGGCTGAGCTCGGGTTTGTTCTCGGGAGCCGATGCCCCGCTCAGGCCATAGACACTGTATCGCTCGGCGTCGTTGGCGATAAAGTCTTCTCCAACGATGAACTGCCATCCAAAGCCGTAACTGGGGCTGGTTTTTTGCAGCAGGTCTTCGCCAAAGCTGGTGTAACGGAATCCCGGTTCGGCAGCCAGTTCAATCAAGGTGGCCGGGATATCCTGATGTGCACCAGCAGTGTTTTTCACGACACCGGACTCAGCCAGTACCTCGGGGCCGTACAGAATGAAGGGGACAGCGGTCTGCTCGACCACATTGTCACCGGGGAAGCTGATCATCAGCCGGGCACTGTGATCACCGGTAATGGCAAACAGGGGTTTGGACAGTTGCTTCTCGGCTTCGGCGATAAAGCGCCCCGCCTGCTGATCGGTGTACCAGAGGTGACCGAGTACCTGGATCGTGTCCGCTTTGGTGGCCTTGAGGAGGGCGGGCAACTCCTGCAAGGGGTAACCAAGAGACTTGAGATCCAGGTCATACGGTGGATGGTTACTGGTGGTGAGGACAAAGTTAAAGCTAGGCGTTTCATCATCCAGCGTTTTCAGGATGAAATCGAAAAGGTATTTATCGTCCACCCCCCATTCATTGGTGTGTACCCCGGCGCTCATGTTGCCACCGCCATAGACCTCGTCGAAGCCCTGGTTCTGTGCAAAAGAGTCCAGGCGTTGCCAGCCGAGAAAACCACCATAGAAGAAGCGGGTTTTGTAGCCGAGCCGCTTCATATTGGCGGCGATGGCAGAGGGGTAAGGTGTTTGGGCAGTCAGTTCATAGTTAATGTTGAGGCCGGCATCAGGCAGGCCTGTAATGAGGGTGTTCATCGAACCGATGGTGCCGCTACCGGCAGGAAGGAAGTTGGGAAAGTAGATCCCCTTATCGGCTAGTGCTGAAAATGCGGGCGACAGTCCGATGTGGCGGTAAGCGGGCATCACTGTCCAGCCACTGTGGCTTTCCATGAGCAGCATAAAGATATGGCGTGGTTTTTCGCCCTTTGTGCCCCGTGCTTCTATGCTGAGTGAGGTGTCCAGATCGGTGCCGGCAGAAGGTGTTTTGCCCCGCTGTTCAAGTTCATACGCCAGCGCCTCGCCGATCTGCTGACTGGGCCAGAAACTGGCAAGGGCAGCGCCTTTTTCCAGCTGCAGTTTTACCTTGAAGGTATAGCGAAGCGCCGTAAACGGGTTGATCACGCTGCGGTTCAGGAACATGTCATCAACCACAAACGCGTGCTTCATGCGGATGGGCTCACCCCACAGGGTACCGCCACGTACCGCTGCCGCAATGAACAGGAAAATTCCGAAACCAACAAGGATTTGAGCCAACAAAGGTTTTGTCTTTTGCCCAAGCCATATTCCCGCTGAGGGGGTATAGGCCAGCCAGCGACTTACCAGCCATCGATTGGCAAAAATCAATGGAAGGGCAATACTGAAAAACAGTAGGGGGTGGTATTCCTTCCAAATCGTGACAAGGATCGCCGTCGTGTCGTCATGGGCGATGCCGAAGATCATCTGATTGAATTGATCGCCATAAACGCTGAAGAAGACCAGGTCCACGCCAAAGACGAGGATCGCGAGTACAGCATAGAGACTGGCTGAAAAACGGCGTAGGGCAAGCACCTGTCTGGCACAGGGGATCGCGGTACAAGCCAGGCTCAGAAGGAAGGTAGGGAGAACCCAGACTGCAGCGGTGGAAATGTCGTAGCGCAGGCCATTACCAAGCACCGCCAACACGGCGTCGGCACCGCTGCGGGTGCCGGCCTGTTCAAAAAATACTCCGATTAGCAGCAGTCGAAACAGCTGCAGGGTGACGGTGATGTAGAACCACAGTTGCAGGTCCTTGCCCCAGTTGTGCAACAGGGCATGCCACCCTTTTTCTCGGATTATCACAGCGTTACTGCTCAGTCTTCCTGGTACTCTCCACCTTCAAGGTAGCGTTCTGCATCCAGCGCTGCCATGCAGCCGCTGCCGGAGGAGGTGATCGCCTGCTTGTAGATGGGATCGGCCACGTCGCCGGCAGCAAACACGCCGTCAATCGAGGTGGCAGTGGCATTTCCATCACGGCCCTTCTTGGTCACGACATAGCCATTCTCGAGCTCGAGCTGACCGGCGAACAGATCGGTATTGGGTTTGTGGCCAATGGCGATAAATAGTCCAGTCATTTCGACCTCACTGGTGCTGCCATCCTGATTGTTTTTCAGGCGCACGCCGGTAACGCCACTGCTGTCGCCCAGCACTTCATCCACCTCGCTGAACAGCGCCAGTTTGATGTTGCCGTTTTCCACCTTATCCATCAGTTGTTTGACCAGAATCTTCTCTGCACGGAAGGTGTCACGGCGGTGGATCAAGGTGACCTCAGCGGCGATATTGGAGAGATAGAGTGCCTCTTCCACGGCGGTGTTGCCGCCGCCGACCACGCCGACCTTCTGGCCGCGGTAGAAGAAACCATCGCAGGTGGCACAGCCGGAGACGCCACGGCCCTTGAATTTCTCTTCGGAGTCGAGGCCCAGGTACATGGCGGAGGCTCCAGTGGCGATGATCAGGGCATCACAGGTGTAGACACCGGAGTCGCCGGTGAGCTTGAACGGACGCTGCTGCAGTTCGGCGGTATGGATGTGATCGAAAATAATCTCGGTATCGAATCGCCGGGCGTGTTCTTCCATTTGCTGCATCAGCGCCGGGCCGGTCAGTCCTTCAGCACCGCCAGGCCAGTTATCCACCTCGGTGGTGGTGGTCAGCTGACCACCCTGCTGCAGGCCGGTAACCAGTACCGGGTTGAGGTTGGCGCGCGCAACATAAACAGCGGCCGTGTAACCGGCAGGACCGGAACCGAGGATGAGAAGGCGGCAGTGCTTGGTTTCACTCATGGGTAAACTCCGTGTGTTAGACTCGCAGCGATAACGACAAAATTGCAGGCATCTTACGAAATGCCGATTCCCGGGTAAAGGAGGCAGCATGCGTATCGGTATTCCCCGTGAAGTGAAAATCCTCGAAGGGCGTGTTGGTCTTGTTCCGGCTGCTGCCGCTCAACTGGTTCGCCAGGGCCACCAGGTGCTGGTGGAACAAGGGGCGGGCCTTTTGAGCGGATACAGCGATGAGGATTACCGACAGGCAGGGGCGACTGTTCTGCCCGATGCCACTTCGGTATATGGGGATGCGCAGCTGATCATCAAGGTTAAGGAGCCACAACCACAGGAGCTGGCCATGCTGAGGGCAGATCATCTGTTGTTCTGTTATCTGCATCTGGCCGCTGAGCAGGCATTGCTAAATAGCTTGCTGGAGATTGGCCTGACCGCGGTGGCCTTCGAGACCGTGGCTGAAGGGCGAGCGTTGCCGCTGCTGGCGCCGATGTCCGATATTGCCGGCAAGGTGGCGGTACAGGTGGGCGCTCATCTGTTGCATCAACCACAGG
>JBFEWO010000053.1:0-16385 GCA_041546305.1 Thiohalomonadaceae bacterium
CGGACGGTAGCCATTGAAGAACGGGGTGTGACGACCACCTTCGTCCTTGCCCAGCACATAGACCTCCGCTTCAAACTTGGTGTGCGGCTTGATGGAACCCGGCTTGCACAGTACCTGACCACGCTCGATGTCATCACGCTTGGTGCCGCGCAACAAAATACCAACGTTGTCACCGGCTTCACCCTGGTCAAGCAGCTTGCGGAACATTTCCACACCGGTAACGGTGGTTTTGGTGGTATCGCGGATACCCACGATTTCAACTTCTTCACCAACCTTGACGATACCGCGCTCGATACGACCGGTAGCCACAGTACCACGACCGGAGATGGAGAAAACGTCCTCTACAGGCATCAGGAAGGCACCGTCAACGGCGCGTTCCGGCTCAGGAATGTAGCTATCCAGCGCTTCAACCAACTTGATGATGGAGGGTACACCGATGTCGCTCTGATCGCCTTCCAGCGCTTTCAGGGCGGAGCCGGTGATCACCGGGGTGTCGTCGCCAGGAAAGTCGTAGGAGCTCAACAGCTCACGAATTTCCATTTCGACCAGCTCCAGCAACTCGGCGTCGTCGACCATGTCGGCTTTGTTCATGTACACCACGATGTACGGTACGCCAACCTGACGGGACAGCAGGATGTGCTCGCGGGTCTGCGGCATCGGGCCGTCAGCGGCGGACACCACCAGGATAGCACCGTCCATCTGCGCCGCACCGGTGATCATGTTCTTCACATAATCGGCGTGGCCGGGGCAGTCAACGTGGGCGTAGTGACGGGTGTCTGACTCGTACTCAACGTGCGCGGTGGCAATGGTGATACCACGGGCACGCTCTTCCGGAGCGCCGTCAATCTGGTCGTAGGCTTTGAACTCACCGCCGTGCTTTTCCGCCATGCACTTGGTCAGTGCAGCAGTCAGGGTGGTCTTGCCATGGTCAACGTGACCGATGGTACCTACGTTAACGTGCGGTTTCGTACGTTCAAATTTTTCCTTAGACACGACAATTACCTCGTATTCTTGAATATGCTGAAAAACAGTTAAGAAACTCTCTTGATCACCGCTTCGGCAACACTGGCCGGTGCCTCTGCATACCTGGCGAATTCCATCGAGTAGGTTGCCCGACCCTGCGTCGCGGAACGCAGGTCAGTGGCATAGCCGAACATCTCGGCCAGCGGTACTTCTGCGCGGATGATCTTTCCAGATACGCTGTCATCCATCCCTTGCACGATACCGCGGCGTCGGTTCAAGTCACCCATAACGTCACCCATATAATCCTCCGGTGTGACGACCTCGACTTTCATCATCGGCTCCAGAAGAAAAGGCCCTGCTTTCAGCGCCCCGTCTCTAAAGCCCATGGAACCGGCGATTTTAAACGCCATCTCGCTGGAATCGACATCATGGTAGGAACCGTCGATGATCGTCACCTTGACGTCTTCAATAGGATAACCGCCCAAAACGCCATTACCCATCTGCTCCTGAATTCCTTTGTCGACCGCTGGGATGTACTCTTTCGGCACCACCCCGCCAACGATTTCATTGACGAATTCGTATCCCTTGCCCTGCTCCTGCGGTTCAATACGCAACACCACATGCCCGTACTGACCACGACCGCCGGACTGGCGAATAAACTTGCCTTCGACTTCAACCTTGTTGCGGATACCCTCGCGGTAAGCCACCTGGGGAGCCCCCACATTGGCCTCTACCTTGAACTCACGCTTCATGCGGTCAACGATGATATCCAGGTGCAGCTCACCCATACCGGAGATGATAGTCTGCCCTGTCTCCTCATCGGTATGCACGCGGAAAGAAGGGTCTTCCTGCGCCAACTTGCCGAGGGCGACGCCCATCTTTTCCTGATCGGCCTTGGTTTTAGGCTCGATGGCTACCGAGATCACTGGCTCCGGGAACTCCATACGCTCTAGCGTGATCACGTGTTCCGGGTCGCACAGGGTTTCACCGGTGGTGACATCCTTGAGACCGACCGCCGCGGCAATGTCACCGGCACGGACTTCTTTAATCTCCTCACGACTATTGGCGTGCATCTGCAGAATTCGGCCAATTCGCTCTTTCCTGTCCTTCACCGGGTTAAATACACTGTCGCCGGAGTTAATCACACCGGAGTAGACCCGGAAAAAGGTCAGCGTTCCGACAAACGGGTCGGTTGCAATCTTAAAGGCCAGCGCGGCAAACGGTTCTTTATCATCCGAATGCCGCTCGGCAACCGTTTCGGCCGCGTCGTCGAGGTGTCCCTGTATCGCAGGAACATCCACCGGGCTAGGCATAAACTCGATGAGAGCATCAAGCATAGCCTGAACACCCTTGTTCTTGAAGGCGGAGCCGCAAAGCACCGGGACGATCTCATTGGCAAGGGTGCGCATGCGCAGTCCCTTTTTGATCTCATCGTTGGACAACCCCCCTTCACTGAGATACGTGTCCATCAGCTCTTCACTGGCCTCGGCGGCTGCTTCGACCATCTGCTCGCGCATTTCCTGTGCCTTACCGAGCAGGTCGGCGGGGATATCGACCTCATCGTAGGTCATTCCCATGTCGGCTTCGTGCCAGTAAATCGCCTGCATGCGAATCAGGTCGATAACGCCCTTGAAATCCTCTTCAGCGCCTATGTTAAGCTGAATCGGTACAGCCGTGGCACCAAGCCGGGTCCTGATTTGCTCGACAACCCGCAAGAAATTGGCACCGGAACGGTCCATCTTGTTGACAAAGGCCATGCGCGGCACGTGGTACTTGTTGGCCTGACGCCAGACTGTCTCCGACTGGGGTTCAACCCCGCCAACGGCACAAAACACCGCACAGGCACCATCGAGAACCCTCAACGAACGCTCCACCTCAATGGTGAAATCGACGTGACCGGGCGTATCAATGATGTTGATACGGTGCTCCGGATACTGCTTGTCCATGCCGCTCCAGAAACAGGTGGTCGCAGCGGAGGTAATGGTGATTCCACGCTCCTGCTCCTGCTCCATCCAGTCCATGGTAGCGGCGCCATCGTGTACTTCACCGATCTTATGTGACACACCGGTGTAGAACAGGATGCGCTCGGTCGTCGTGGTCTTCCCGGCATCAATGTGCGCCATGATCCCGATATTACGGTAGCGCTCAATGGGAGTTTTACGAGCCACGACGACTGACCTTTATTACCGTGATTACCAGCGGTAATGTGCGAATGCTTTGTTAGCCTCGGCCATGCGATGGGTATCTTCGCGTTTTTTCACGGCAGATCCCTTGTTCTCCACAGCGTCGAGGATCTCACCGGCCAGACGCATGCCCATGGACTTCTCGCCACGCTTGCGTGCAGAGTCCACCAACCAACGCATTGCCAGCGCAACGCCACGGTCACCGCGAACCTCGATCGGTACCTGATAGGTGGCACCACCGACGCGACGTGACTTGACCTCTACCATCGGACGAATGTTGTTGAGCGCTTTCTCAAACATCTCCAACGCGTCGCCCTTGCCCTTCTCTGCCACGCGATCCAGGGCACCGTAGACAATCTTCTCAGCAACGGATTTCTTACCGTCGAGCATGACGATATTCATGAACTTGGAAAGCGTGCGGTTTCCGAACTTCGGATCCGGCAGAATCTCACGCTTGGCTGCGACTCTTCTTCTGGCCATCGTAGTTAACCTTAAACTTTATACAGTACAGTTATGACTTGGGCCGCTTGGCGCCGTATTTGGAACGGGCCTGGCGACGGTCATTTACGCCGGAGGTGTCAAGCGCACCGCGCACGGTGTGATAGCGCACACCGGGGAGGTCCTTAACACGTCCGCCACGGATAAGTACTACCGAGTGCTCTTGCAGGTTATGGCCTTCACCACCAATATAGGAGGTCACTTCATAGCCATTGGTCAGGCGCACACGGGCAACCTTACGCATTGCAGAGTTCGGCTTCTTCGGCGTAGTGGTGTACACACGGGTGCAGACACCACGCTTTTGCGGGCAGGCCTCCAGGGCCGGCACATTGCTCTTGGTCGCTTTACGCCCTCTCGGCTTACGGACCAGCTGGTTAATAGTTGCCATATTCCTACTTTGCTCCAGCACAGAAATAAACACAGGCCGGCGAAACACCGGCCTGTAAGAAAAGAAGCGGAATTCTATGGCCGTGCGAGCACCATGTCAAGCACAGCACACAGCCACCCCAGTTTACGACCGGAAAAACTACTCCCCGGCCTCGCCTTCGGTGAGGCTGACGGGTTCGACCGGCAGCTCCTCCATCGGCATTTCAAAACCCAGCCGCTGACGGCGGCGCGCATCATGGTACGCCAGACCCGTACCGGCCGGGATCAGGCGGCCGACGATGACATTCTCCTTCAGACCACGCAGCTCATCCTGCTTCCCAGTAACCGCCGCATCGGTAAGTACGCGGGTGGTCTCCTGGAAGGAGGCGGCTGAGATGAACGACTCAGTGGCCAGCGACGCCTTGGTAATACCCAACAACATACGCTCGAAACTGGCCGGCATCTTGTCATCGCCGAGAACACTCTCGTTCTCGTCGAGGATACGTGCAACCTCCAGCTGCTCACCAGTAAGGAACTTAGTATCGCCAGGAGTCTTGATCTCCGCCTTACGCAGCATCTGGCGAACGATGACCTCGATGTGCTTGTCGTTGATCTTGACACCTTGCAGACGATATACGTCCTGCACTTCGTTGACGATGTACTGGGCCAGCGCCTCAACACCCTGCAGACGCAGGATATCGTGTGGGTTAGGTTCGCCCTCGACGATGACCTCACCTTTCTCCACATGTTCCCCTTCGAACACAGTGACGTGGCGCCATTTCGGGATCAGCTCCTCGTGCGGCTCGCCCTCTTTCGGGGTGATCACGACGCGCTGCTTGCCCTTGGTTTCTTTGCCAAAGCCGATAGTACCGCTGATTTCAGCAAGGATAGACGGCTCTTTCGGCTTACGTGCCTCGAACAGATCAGCAACCCGCGGTAGACCACCGGTAATGTCACGAGTCTTGGACGACTCCTGCGGAATACGCGCCAGAACGTCACCGACACTCACCTCGGCACCATCGGTGAGGTTAACGATAGCACCGCCGGGCAGGAAGTAGGTGGCCGGGATATCGGTACCGGGAATGTTGAGGTCATTGCCCTTGGTATCCACCAGCTTGACCATCGGGCGCTTATCCTTGCCGCCAGCACCACGCTGCTTGGGATCGATAACCACCAGACTGGACAGACCGGTCACATCATCGGTCTGCTTGCTCACAGTCACACCCTCTTCAAAATCAGAGAGCTTGATGAAACCGGCAATCTCCGTCACAACAGGATGGGTATGCGGGTCCCAGTTGGCGAGGATATCGCCGGCCTTTACCGCATCACCATCATTAACGTTGATACGGGCACCGTAAGGCACCTTGTAACGCTCACGCTCGCGTCCGGTCTCATCAATGATGGTCAGCTCGCCGGAACGGGAAACTGCCACATTGTGTCCGTCTGAATGCTGCACTAGCTTGATATTGTGCAGACGTGCGGTACCGCTGATCTTGTTCTGGATGTTATTCACCGCCGCAGAACGAGAGGCCGCACCACCGATGTGGAAGGTACGCATGGTCAGCTGGGTACCCGGCTCACCGATGGACTGGGCAGCGATAACTCCAACGGACTCACCGACGTTAACCCTGTGTCCGCGGGCCAGGTCACGGCCATAACAGGCTGCACAAACCCCATAGCGAGTGTCGCAGGTGATTGGGGAGCGAACCAGCAGATGGTCGATACTCATCTCCTCGAGACGGTTCACCATCTTCTCGTCCAACAGGGTTCCGGTCGGGATCGCAACCTCATCGGTACCGGGCACCAGCACATCCTCGGCGGTCACACGGCCGAGGACTCGCTCTCGCAGCGGCTCGACCACATCACCACCCTCGATCAAGCTGTGCATCGGCATACCCTGGGTGGTACCGCAATCCTCTTCGGTCACCACCAGGTCCTGCGCCACATCGACAAGACGACGGGTCAGGTAACCGGAGTTAGCGGTTTTCAATGCTGTATCGGCCAGACCTTTACGGGCACCGTGGGTAGAGATGAAGTACTGCAGTACTGAAAGACCCTCACGGAAGTTCGCGGTGATTGGCGTCTCGATAATGGAACCGTCCGGCTTGGCCATCAGGCCACGCATACCGGCCAGCTGACGGATCTGGGCGGCGCTACCACGAGCACCGGAGTCAGCCATCATGAACACAGAGTTGAAGGAATCCTGCTTGACCGTGGCACCGTCCTTGTCGGTGACCTCTTCTTTGCCCAGCTTGTCCATCATCGCTTTGGCAACCTGATCGTTGGTGTGAGACCAGATGTCGACCACCTTGTTGTAGCGCTCGCCGTTGGTTACCAGGCCGGAGATGTATTGATTCTCGATCTCCTTAACTTCTTCCTCTGCACGAGCCAGGATCTCTGCCTTCTCATCGGGAATGACCATATCGTCGGCACCGAAGGAGACACCGGCACGGGTCGCGTTTCGGAAACCGGTGTACATCAGCTGGTCAGCAAAGATCACCGTATCTTTCAGACCGAGGTCACGGTAACAGACGTTAATCAGGCCGGAGATAGCCTTTTTCACCATCGGGCGGTTGATCAGTTCGAAGGGCAGCCCGTCAGGCAGGATATCAAACAACATGGCGCGACCAACGGTGGTGTCCTTGACGCTGACAGTCTCAACCCGCTCGCCGTGTTCGTCAAAGCTCACCTCCTTCACACGTACCTTGACGCGGGCATGGATGGAGGCTTCGCCGGACTCGTAGGCGCGACGCACCTCTTTGGTATCGGTGAACATCATGCCCTCACCCTTGGCGTTAACCGCCTCGCGGGTCATGTAATAAAGGCCCAAAACCACGTCCTGGGACGGCACGATGATCGGCTCACCGTTAGCCGGCGAAAGGATGTTGTTAGTGGACATCATCAGCGCGCGCGCTTCGAGCTGGGCTTCCAGCGATAGCGGCACGTGAACCGCCATCTGGTCACCGTCAAAGTCGGCGTTGAAGGCGGCACAAACCAGAGGATGCAGCTGGATCGCCTTACCTTCAATCAGGACCGGCTCGAAGGCCTGGATACCGAGGCGGTGCAGGGTCGGCGCACGGTTGAGCATGACTGGGTGCTCACGAATAACCTCCTCGAGGATATCCCACACTTCGCCGCCTTCGCGCTCGACCAGTTTCTTGGCCGCCTTGATGGTGGTGGCCAAGCCGCGGCGCTCCAGTTTGGAGAAGATGAAGGGCTTGAACAATTCCAGCGCCATCTTCTTCGGTAGACCGCACTGGTGCAGCATCAGAGTCGGGCCGACCACGATAACAGAACGGCCGGAGTAGTCGACGCGCTTGCCCAGCAGGTTCTGGCGGAAACGGCCCTGCTTACCCTTGATCATATCGGCCAGGGACTTGAGCGGACGCTTGTTAGAACCGGTAATGGCACGGCCACGGCGACCGTTGTCCATCAGCGCATCAACGGACTCCTGCAGCATGCGCTTTTCGTTACGCACGATGATATCGGGCGCATTGAGATCCAGCAGGCGCTTGAGGCGGTTGTTACGGTTAATCACGCGACGATACAGGTCGTTCAAGTCGGAGGTGGCGAAACGGCCGCCTTCCAGCGGGACCAGCGGACGCAGCTCCGGCGGCAACACCGGCAGGACGGTCAGGACCATCCACTCGGGCTTGTTGCCTGACTCGAGGAACGCCTCGATCAGTTTCAGGCGCTTGGTCAGTTTCTTCAGCTTGGTCTCGGAATTGGTCTCCGGGATCTCACTACGCAGTTTCTCCGCTTCGGCCGGCAGGTCCATGGACTGCAGCATGGCGAGAATCGCCTCGGCACCCATCTTGGCCTCGAACTCATCGCCGTATTCTTCGATGGCATCGAGATAGGTCTCGTCGGAGAGCAGCTGGCCGCGCTCGAGCTGGGTCATGCCCGGCTCGATAACCACGAAGGCCTCAAAGTAGAGCACGCGCTCAATGTCACGCAGCGTCATATCCAGCAGCAAGCCCATACGTGACGGCAGGCTCTTCAGGAACCAGATATGCGCGGTTGGGCTAGCCAGTTCGATGTGGCCCATCCGCTCACGGCGTACCTTGGCAAGGGTGACCTCGACGCCACACTTCTCGCAGATGACGCCACGGTGCTTGAGGCGCTTGTACTTGCCGCACAGACACTCGTAGTCCTTCACCGGGCCGAAGATCTTGGCGCAGAACAAGCCATCGCGTTCCGGCTTGAAGGTACGGTAATTGATGGTCTCCGGCTTCTTTACTTCGCCGTAAGACCAGGAACGGATCTTGTCGGGTGACGCCAGACCGATACGAATGGCATCGAAGTCCTCGACCGGACCTTGTTGCTTCAGCAGCTTGATTAGGTCTTTCACCGATGTAATCTCCTCAGTTGTCCGTCGTTAAACAGCCCCGTGTTAACGCACGGACTAGTCTTGCTCCAGTTCGATATCGATACCCAGTGCCCGAATCTCCTTCAACAACACGTTGAAGGACTCCGGCATGCCGGCATCCATCCGATGGTCGCCATCCACGATGTTCTTATACATCTTGGTACGGCCGTTCACATCGTCGGACTTGACGGTCAGCATTTCCTGCAGGGTATAGGCAGCGCCGTATGCCTCCAGCGCCCACACCTCCATCTCACCGAAGCGCTGGCCACCAAACTGGGCCTTACCGCCGAGCGGCTGCTGGGTAACCAGGCTGTACGGGCCGGTGGAACGGGCATGCATCTTATCGTCAACCAGATGGTTGAGCTTGAGCATATACATGTAGCCAACAGTGACCGGGCGCTCGAAGGGCTCACCGGTACGGCCGTCGATAAGGGTGGTCTGACCACTTTCCGGCAATTCGGCCAGGCGCAACATGGCCTTAACCTCTTCTTCATGGATACCATCGAAGACCGGTGTCGCCATCGGCACGCCGGTGCGCAGGTTCTGTGCCAGCTTCAGCACTTCCTCATCACTGAGACTGCCGATGTCTTCCTGTTTGCCACTGGTGTTGTAAACCTGGTCAAGGAATTTGCGCATTTCGTCGATCTTGGCCTTGGCCTCAATCATCGCATTGATCTTTTTACCCAGGCCTCTGGCCGCCCAACCGAGGTGGGTTTCCAGCACCTGTCCCACGTTCATACGCGACGGTACACCAAGCGGGTTAAGCACGATATCTACCGGAGTGCCATCCGGGCTGTAGGGCATATCCTCGACCGGCACGATCATGGAGATAACACCCTTGTTACCGTGGCGACCGGCCATCTTGTCACCAGGCTGGATACGGCGTTTGACCGCCATGTACACCTTGACCATCTTCAGCACGCCCGGAGCGAGATCATCGCCCTGGGTAAGCTTCTTGCGCTTGGACTCGTACTGCTCCTCGAAGTCCTTGCGCTGGTTCTGGATCTGGTCGGCAATCGCTTCGAGCTGGCCATTGGCCTCATCGTTCTTCAGGCGGATCTCGAACCACTTGTCGCGCTCGAGATCAGCCAGATAACCCTTGGTGATCTTATCACCGGATTTGAGCTTGTTCGGACCGCCGGCGGCGACCTTGCCAATCAGCATGCGCTCGACGCGCTGGAAGGTATCCTCTTCCATGATCCGCTGCTGGTCACGCAGGTCCTTGCGCACCTTGCTCAGTTCCTCGTCCTCAATCTGCTGGGCACGGGCATCCTTCTCCAGACCGTCACGGGTGAACACCTGCACACCGATAACGGTACCGTTCATGCCGGAGGGCACGCGCAGCGAGGTGTCCTTCACGTCAGAGGCCTTCTCACCAAAAATTGCGCGCAGCAGCTTCTCTTCCGGAGTCAACTGGGTCTCACCCTTGGGGGTGACCTTACCGACCAGGATATCGCCGGGTTTCACCTCGGCACCGATGTAGACGATACCGGACTCATCCAGCTTGGCCAGTGCACTTTCACCAACATTGGGGATATCGGCGGAGATCTCCTCCGGCCCCAGCTTGGTGTCACGTGCGACGCAGGTCAACTCCTCGATGTGGATGGTGGTAAAGCGGTCTTCCTGCACCACACGCTCGGAAATGAGGATAGAGTCCTCGAAGTTGTAACCGTTCCAGGGCATGAAGGCGACCAGCATGTTCTGACCTAACGCCAGTTCACCCATATCGGTAGAGGAGCCGTCAGCCAGCACATCGCCACGAGCTATCTCATCACCCGGACTGACCAGCGGACGCTGGTTGATGCAGGTGTTTTGGTTAGAACGGGTGTACTTAGTCAGGTTGTAGATATCGACACCAGACTCACCTGCTTCCGTCTCGTCGTCGTTGACGCGCACCACGATACGCGCAGCATCAACCGAGTCGACCACGCCACCACGGCGGGCGACGACACAGACGCCGGAGTCGATGGCCACTGTACGCTCCATCCCGGTGCCGACCAGTGGCTTGTCGGAGCGCAGGGTCGGCACCGCCTGACGCTGCATGTTGGAACCCATCAGAGCACGGTTAGCATCATCATGCTCAAGGAACGGGATCAGAGAAGCGGCCACTGAAACTATCTGCTTGGGCGAAACGTCAACGAAATCGACCTTGTCCTTCGGCTGCAACATAGTCTCATTGCGGTAACGGGCATTAACTAACTCGTCAACGAGGTTATTATTCTCATCCACCGCCACGTTAGCCTGAGCGATTACATACTCGGCTTCGTCGATGGCGGAAAGATAGACGATCTCATCAGTGATCCTACTGTCAACCACCTTGCGGTAGGGGGTCTCGAGGAAGCCGTACGGGTTGGCACGGGCATAGACTGCCAACGAATTGATCAGACCGATATTCGGTCCCTCAGGGGTCTCGATGGGGCAAACACGACCGTAGTGGGTGTTATGAACGTCACGCACCTCAAAACCGGCGCGTTCGCGAGTCAGACCACCCGGGCCTAATGCGGAAATACGGCGCTTGTGAGTCACCTCGGAGAGCGGATTGTTCTGGTCCATGAACTGGGAAAGCTGGGAAGAGCCGAAAAACTCCTTGATCGCAGCGGATACCGGCTTGGCATTGATCAGTTCCTGCGGCATCAGGTTCTCGGATTCGGCCAGGGAGAGGCGCTCCTTAACCGCACGCTCAACGCGTACCAGACCAACGCGGAACTGGTTCTCGGCCATCTCGCCTACGGAACGGACACGACGGTTGCCCAGGTGGTCGATATCATCGACAGTGCCGTTACCGTTACGGATATCGATGAGCACCTTCATCACATCGATGATGTCCTCGTTGGACAGGGTGCCCTCGCCCTCGACCTCTTTACGGCCGACACGGCGATTAAATTTCATGCGACCAACGGCGGACAGATCGTAACGATCTGATGTGAAGAACAGGTTCTGGAACAGGTTTTCAGCGGCTTCCTTGGTCGGTGGCTCACCGGGGCGCATCATGCGATAAATCTCTACCAGCGCTTCGAGTTCGCTGTTGGTGGTGTCGATGCGCAGTGTATCGGAAATATATGGACCATGATCCAAATCGTTGGTGAAGATGGTCTGGAAGGCCTGGACGCCATTGGCCTGCAGTTTCGCCACGAGTTCGTCAGTCAGTTCATCATTGGCGTGCGCAATGATCTCACCGCTGTCTTCATCGATGATGTCATGGGCCAGAACCTTGCCTTGCAGTGCATCGATAGGCAGGTCCAGCTTATCAACACCGGCTTTCTCCAGCGCTCGAATATGACGCGCGGTTATCCGGCGATCCTTTTCAACCAACACATCGCCATTGACGACAATATCCGCCATAGCGGTTTCACCGCGAAGCCGGTCTGGGATGAGTTTGAGGGAAACGCCCTTGTCATTAAGGGTGTACTCATCCTTTTCGAAGAAGAGGTCGAGGATCTGCTGGGTATCGTAACCCAGCGCACGCAACAATACGGTCGACGGCAGCTTGCGGCGGCGGTCAATGCGTACAAACAACGCATCTTTAGGGTCAAATTCAAAGTCGAGCCAGGAGCCACGATAAGGGATCACACGTGCACTGAACAGCAGTTTTCCGGACGAATGGGTCTTACCCTTATCATGCTCGAAAAACACACCAGGTGAACGGTGCAGCTGGGAAACAATGACACGCTCGGTGCCATTAATCACAAAGGTTCCGTTCTCGGTCATGAGCGGCATTTCGCCCATGTAGACCTCTTGCTCACGAACATCCTTGACAGATTTGGTGGCTGATTCCTTGTCGTATATGACGAGGCGCAACTTTACCCGCAATGGGGCGGCGTAGGTCATACCACGCAGTTGGCACTCTTTTACGTCAAATACTGGCGTACCAAGGCGGTAGCCAACATACTCGAGTGAAGCATTTCCTGAGTAGCTGACAATCGGGAATACCGAACTAAAGGCAGCATGTAGACCAGATTCTTTCCGCGCTTCTTCATTGGAGTCTGTCTGCAGAAAGCTACGATAAGAATCCAACTGCATCGACAGAAGATAGGGAACATCAAGAATACTGGGGCGCTTGCCGAAATCCTTACGGATACGTTTTTTCTCAGTGAACGAGTAGGCCATCAGAGTTCCTCAGCTTGTCAGTACTTTCCAGTTGTTGTAGTGCGTAAATCCATCTCACACTTACAACAAAGGGTCAAAATATCTTGTGGGGTGTCAAGCGGAAAAAGGCCGGTGACACTTTGGTCACCAGCCAGTTTCACTGCACACCCATACCATCCATGGTGTTGTACTCTCGGGCTTCATGCCCGTTTGTCAGGGCTTGCCTGACCTGAATGGGCATTGAATTGCCGGTATTACTTCAGCTCGACTTTGGCGCCGGCTTCTTCAAGCTGCTTCTTAAGATCTTCGGCTTCCGCCTTAGCAGCACCTTCCTTAATGGTGGAGGGCACGCCTTCAACCATGTCCTTGGCTTCTTTCAGGCCAAGACCGGTGACAGCACGAACAGCCTTGATAACGCCGACCTTGTTGTCGCCGAAGCTGGTCATAACAACGTCGAACTCGTCTTTCTCGGCAGCAGCTTCAGCACCGGCAGCAGCGGCAACAGGAGCAGCAGCTACAGCAGCAGCGGCTGAAACACCAAACTTCTCTTCCATTGCCTCGATCAGCTCGACCACTTCCATTACGGACATGTTGGCAATTGTTTCGAGGATATCGTCTTTAGATACGGCCATTGTTCATTACTCCTAATAGCAATAATTTGTTAACCAAAATCGCATTCAGCGCTTAGGCAGCGTTCTGCTTCTGATCGCGGATCGCAGCCACAGTACGTACGAGCTTGCCAGGAACTTCGTTGATAGTACGAGCCAGTTTCTCGACCGGAGCCTTCATGACAGCCATGAGCATGCTGATCGCCTGCTCTTTGGTCGGCATGCTTGCCAGGCGGTCAAGGTCACCAGCACCAAGCATCTTGCCTCCGATGGAGACCAGCTTGACTACCAACGCCTTGTTATCCTTAGCGAAGTCTTTAAGTACGCGCGCAGCTGCACCGGGGTCTTCCATGGAAAACGCCAGTACCAGCGGACCTACCATGCCCTCTTTCATGCATTCGAAGTCAGTACCTTCGACAGCACGACGAGCAAGAGTATTTTTAACCACACGCAGATAAACACCGCTTTCGCGAGCCTTGGCACGCAGTGCGGTCATCTGCTCAGCAGTCAGTCCGTTGTATTCCGCACCAATGGCGGAATAAGCACTTGCTGCGACTTCGGCGACTTCAGCAACGATGGTCTTTTTCTGTTCCAGATTGAGAGCCACGCGAAATCACCTCTTGCGTAATGTGTAATGCAGGGCAATACCCCGTCACCACACCACCCTAGTTAGGGTTACAGCGAATGCTGCACCCACCCTTACGATGGCCCTCAGGAAAATCCTGTTCGGGAACACCGTCTGCGCAGGTTGTCTGTCGACAATTAAGCCAGGAGCACCTGCGGTCTCCGACGTCACCGGTACAAAATACCGGTGGGCCGTATCCCCCCAACAGAAGACTGTTGGGAGAAAAAGCTTAGAAACTTAAGGTTGCCTGGTCCACCGAGACACCAGGTCCCATAGTGGTGGAAACCGTAACCTTTCTGAAATAAACACCCTTTGCACTGCTCGGCTTTGCTTTCTGCAGGTCAGCCATCAGCGCCTGAAGGTTCTCACGCAGGGCATCTACTTCAAAATCCACTTTTCCGATACTGCAATGGATAATGCCTGCTTTATCAGTACGATAGCGAACCTGACCGGCCTTGGCATTTTTTACCGCTGTAGCCACATCAGGAGTAACCGTACCGACTTTAGGGTTTGGCATCAGACCACGAGGACCAAGGACTTGACCTAGTTGACCGACAACACGCATTGCGTCCGGGCTAGCAATCACGACGTCGAAGTCCATATTGCCCTTCTTTACCTCGTCAGCAAGGTCATCCATACCGACGATATCGGCACCCGCAGCTTTCGCTGCTTCTGCATTGGCACCCTGAGTAAAGACAGCCACGCGAACGGTTTTACCGGTGCCATGAGGCAGAACGGTGGCACTGCGAACAACCTGGTCAGATTTCCGCGGATCAACACCTAGATTGACACTAACATCTACAGATTCTACGAACTTGGCTGCCGGCATAGACTTCAACAGAGCCAGGGCATCGTCAATCGAATAGCTCTTGCCAGCATCGATCTTTTCGCTGATCGCCTTGGCGCGTTTAGACAATTTAGCCATTTCTTATACCCCCTCCACATCGATACCCATACTGCGTGCTGTACCTGCAATGGTACGAACAGCAGCATCCATATCGGCAGCCGTCAGATCGGGCATTTTGGTCGATGCGATCTCTTCCAGTTGCGCACGATTGACCTTACCGACCTTATTCATGTTCGGCACGCTGGAGCCAGACTTGATTCCTGCTGCTTTCTTAAGCAGGATGGACGCTGGCGGGGTCTTAGTGATGAAGGTAAAGCTGCGGTCACTGTATACGGTGATTACGACCGGAGTTGGCAAGCCCTGCTCCAGACTTTGAGTCTGGGCATTGAATGCTTTACAAAACTCCATAATATTGACACCGTGCTGACCCAGCGCAGGGCCAACAGGCGGACTGGGGTTGGCCTGACCGGCGGCAACCTGCAGCTTGATATAAGCCTGGATTTTCTTAGCCATGAAAATTACCTCTTAATGGGTGCAAACGCCTTTCGGCTCCCCAGTTAACAATAGAAACAGGCTAGGGATACCAACACATCCCATCGCCTGCCTCTTGAAACTCCTAACCTTTTTCGACCTGACCGAACTCAAGATCAACCGGTGTAGAGCGCCCGAAAATCAGCACTGCAACACGCAGACGACTCTTATCATAGTCGACCTCTTCAACCACACCATTGAAATCGTTGAAAGGGCCATCGATAATACGAACCACTTCTCCCGGCTCGTACAATACTTTCGGACGCGGCTTCTCTACCCCTTCCTGTACACGATCAAGAATCGCCATGGCCTCACGTTCGGCAATAGGAGCCGGACGATCTGAGGTACCGCCAATAAAGCCCATCACACGAGGCACATCTTTAACCAAGTGCCAGGTGTCGTCATTCATTTCCATTTGTACCAGCACATAGCCGGGAAAGAACTTCCGATCACTTTTGCGCTTTTGTCCTTCGCGCATTTCGACCACTTCCTCGGTAGGCACCAGAATCTGACCGAACTTATCATCCAATCCGCTCCGTGCGATACGCTCTTCCAGCGAACGTTTCACCTGATTCTCGAAGCCGGAATAGGCATGTACGACGTACCAACGCAGCGCCATTGAATTTAGCTCCCTTGCCCCGTCAAAAGCTGAACACCCCAGGCAAGAAACCAGTCAAATACCCAGAGGATAATCCCGACAAGAACGACCATTGCCATTACCATAATAGTCGTTTGCACGGTTTCTTTTCGGGTCGGCCAAACAACTTTGCGGACTTCGACTACTGCACCACGCGTGAATACCACAGCGCCGCCACCGACAGCAGTACGGCTGGCAATAAAGCCCGCAACGACCACCGCCACAAGCAAGCCCAACACACGTACTACCAGCGCGTACTCTTCGAATGCGTAGAACGCAAACAATGCGCCACCCAGCACCAGTGCAGCAATCAGTAACTTAATCTTGTCCGCCATTCTGGTTTAGTCTTTCCTTGCTGAATACAACAAAAAATGGCAGGCCAGGAGGGAATCGAACCCCCAACCTGCGGTTTTGGAGACCGCTGCTCTGCCAATTGAGCTACTGGCCTAAAACTAGTCAGAACACGAAACGGCAAGGTCGCGAGATCGAGCAATCGACCTCACGACCTGCTGATTTCACGTTCTTCTGTAATTACTCGATAATCTTAGCGACAACACCAGCGCCAACGGTACGGCCACCTTCGCGGATTGCGAAGCGCAGACCCTCTTCCATCGCGATCGGTGCGATCAGGGAGACGGTCATCTGTACGTTGTCACCAGGCATTACCATTTC
>JBFEWO010000191.1:0-3857 GCA_041546305.1 Thiohalomonadaceae bacterium
GATGCCCAGACCGTGGAAGAACCACGCCTGCTGGATCAGCCAACCGAGCAGGGCCAGCCCGGCCAGGCTCATCAGCATCATCAGAACCAGGCGTTTACTCACATGCTTGCGACGGAAATGGCCCAGTTCATGGGCGAGAACGGCCTCGATCTCCTCCCCACTGAGACTTTCCAGCAGCGTGTCGAAAAAGACGATGCGCTTATTGTTCCCCATCCCGGAGAAATAGGCGTTGCCATGGCTGGAGCGGCGAGAGCCATCCATAACGAAGATCCCGTTGGAGGTGAAGCCGCAGCGATACAGCAGGCTTTCGATGCGCTGGCGCATCGCGTCATCCTCCAGCGGGCTGAATTTGTTGAACAATGGCGCAATGATCGCAGGATAGGCCCACAGCATCAGCAAGCTGAACCCGCTCCATACCAGCCAGACATAGAGCCACCAGAGATCCCCCATACTGCCCATCAGCCAGAGCACGAGGGCAGCGAGCGGTCCGCCGAGCAGGAACAGCAGCAGGGTTTGTTTGAGCAGGTCGGAAATGAACAGGGCCATTGTCATGCGGTTGAAGCCAAAGCGCTGTTCGATGCGGAAGGTGCGATAGAGGCTGAAGGGAAGATCCAGCAGTGAGGTCACCAGCAACACACTGAGAATAAAACC
The DNA here is from genome assembly GCA_041546305.1 of Thiohalomonadaceae bacterium. GTDB lineage: Bacteria > Pseudomonadota > Gammaproteobacteria > Thiohalomonadales > Thiohalomonadaceae > JBFEYJ01. Next base: position 652 of record JBFEWO010000191.1, read on the forward strand.
AACCCCACGCCACAGCTCGTCGGATGCTGCCTCCCGCCACAGCGAGTCCAGCCACTGCAGTCCCCCACCGAGTGTCAGTCCGAGCAGAACCAGCGTGGCATACACCATCTCAATGCGTCCCACTTTGGCCTTGCTGAGGGTGTAGTCGGCGGCCTTCTGGTGTTCCTGCAGGGAGATACTGTCGGCAAAGGCCGACGGCACCTGTCCCCGGTGACGGGCGACATGACGTATTTGCCGTTGCGCAAGCCACAACTGAATACCCAGCGAGAGCAGGAGCATGAGAAGAAAAATCAGTGTAAAGGTTTGCATGGTGGGAAAAACCTGTTGTTGATACGCCGTCGCGGGCTGCTTTTGATAGAATGCCAGCCAAATAATGTCAGGAATTTATCCCATGAGCAAACACGCCGATAATCTCATCTGGGTCGATCTCGAAATGACCGGACTCGAACCAGAGCGCGACCGCATCATCGAGATCGCCACCATTGTCACCGATGCCGAACTGAACACCCTGGCCGAGGGCCCGGTCCTCGCTATTCATCAGAGCGAAGAGGTACTGGCGCAGATGGATGAGTGGAACCAGCGCACCCATGGTGGCTCCGGGCTGTTGCAGCGGGTACGCGAGAGTGCGATCGATGAGGCACAGGCAACGGCCGAGACACTCGCCTTTCTCGGGCAATATCAGTACAAGGGAAAATCACCGATGTGCGGCAACAGCATCTGCCAGGATCGCCGTTTTCTCGCCCGCTATATGCCAGAGCTGGAGGCCTATTTTCACTACCGCAACCTCGATGTCAGTACCTTGAAGGAGCTGGCACGGCGCTGGCAGCCATCGATCTACAACGGCTTTAAAAAGGCCAATTCGCATCAGGCGCTGGATGACATCCGTGAGTCGATCGGCGAGTTGCAGTACTACAGGGAACAGATGATGAAATAGGCGGAAGGTGGCTCCAGCGGGAGTGTGGTAACGACAGCTCCTCTCGCGATTCAATCCTCGACCGTCGTCCCAAAGCCATGGGTGGTGTAGCGGCTTACCTTGAGTGTGGGCGACCAGTAGTTGGGAGGCAGTCCGGCCTTGAGTTTGAGATGTGCCAGAAACTGCTGTGCATCAGGCAGCTGTTCCCACACTGAAGGCAAGAAGGTGGCGCGGCGGTAACCCTCCTCCAGAATCAGACCGTCGACCTCCGGACGCAGCTGTTCCAGCAGATCGTGCTCGGACCCAAAGCGCATCGGTTCTGCCTCGCCTAGAACAGAGATATGGATCTCCAGGCCGTGTAGTTCCAGGGGCTGCAGCGGATAGAAACGGGGATCGGAAAAGGCGGCAGCGTAGGCATTTTCCGCCACATCCTCCACCAGCGGACGTTGAGCCGAGAGCGAACCGATACAACCGCGCAGCTCGCCCTCTCGCTTGAGGGTGACGAAACTGGCGCCCGGCTGGCGCAGCGCCGAATCATAATCTTCTGGTGCAGGTTTAAGGGGGCGTCCATGTGCCAGCCCATGCTGAATGGAAGCGATGGCTAGTTGCAGCAAGGCCTGCTCCTGCGTTCGATCCATCATGAGGCGCGGACGAGATAAGCACCATATCCGACCACCTGATCCCGCGGGCCGGCGGTATCACCGGAGTTGCGTAGGTCGATGTTTTCAACGACCAGGTGTTTGTGTTGCGCGACCTTGAGCAGGCCGGTGATGGGAATGCGACCGCAGGCATCCTCATAGTGCAGGGCTTCGGGCCGAAGTTGCTCGATCGCCTCAGAGGTCTTGCGGTCCATCCTCACAGCGGTGTCGTAGTCATGGTAATGGCTCAGATCCGAGCTGATCACGATGAGCGTTTCATCGCCTCCCCACACCTGTTCCAGCACCTCGGCAACTTCATCGGCGGAAGCATCGCCTACCACCAGCGGTACCAGCTTGAAGTGGTCCAGACACTCCTGCAGAAAGGGCAGGTGTACCTCGAGGCTGTGTTCCAATTGGTGCGCCTGGTCCAGGGAGCGGACCTGGGGCAGCGCAGCGAGATACGCAATCGTTTCGGTATCCAGTGGGATGTCGCCCAACGGGGTGCGAAAGGTGGTGGCACTAGAGGTGGCCAGGCCGGGAAAGCCGACCCGGTGTGAGGGGCCGAGTAGCACCACCTTCTCGATGGTTTGGCGCACCTGGCGCAGGCGGGCATAGGCGCTGGCGGCTACCGGACCGGAGTAGATATAGCCGGCGTGGGGGACAATGATCGCCTTGGGCGGCGGCCCATCCACGGGGCTAACCTGCTGTAGCAGATCCTGGACCATGGCATGCAGCTCCCGGGAGTTACCCGGGTAGAACATACCGGCCACAGCAGGCTCGCGTACGGTGCTCATGGATGCCTCCTTTGTGTTTGCTCTGCCCTAACTGGCTCCTCAGTCTGGCGCGAAGCGGGTGATGTTCCCAAAGTGAGTGATAATTCTCCTCTTGCTGTTGATAACCTGCAAACCGGGCTTGCAACCTTCCGCAGGTCTCGCCTTAATGTAAGGATAGAGCAGCGGAGGTGACCCATGGAAACGAGCAAGGTAACAAGGGAAGAGATGCCGGAAGGCACCATCGTGGACACTCAATACTGGCATCTACTGGAAGATGGACGGGTTCAGTGCGATCTCTGCCCGCGTTACTGCAAGTTGCACGAGGGGCAGCGGGGCCTCTGTTTCGTACGCGCCAACCTCGGCGGCAAGATTGTGCTTACCTCCTACGGACGCTCCAGCGGATACTGCGTCGATCCCATTGAAAAAAAGCCGCTCAACCATTTCCTGCCGGGCACGCCGGTGCTTTCCTTCGGCACCGCCGGCTGCAACCTGGCCTGCAAATTCTGCCAGAACTGGGATATCAGCAAGTCGCGAGAGATAGACACCCTGGCCGATGCGGCCAGTCCTGAGACCATTGCCCGCGCCGCTGAGGAGCTCGGCTGCCGCAGCGTGGCCTACACCTACAACGATCCGGTGATCTTCCATGAATACGCCATCGATGTGGCCAAGGCCTGTCGTAAGCGCGGTATTAAATCGGTGGCGGTGACCGCCGGTTATGTATGCGATGAACCGCGCAAGGAGTTCTACCAGTACATGGATGCGGCCAATGTGGACCTGAAGGGGTTCACTGAGGAGTTCTATCACAAGCTGACCGGTGGCCACCTGCAGCCGGTGCTCGATACCCTCGTCTACCTCAAGCATGAAACCGATGTCTGGATGGAA
>JBFEWO010000054.1:0-16337 GCA_041546305.1 Thiohalomonadaceae bacterium
AGCTGGGCGTCAAGCTACTGAACCGCACAACCCGACAACTCAGCCTGACCGAGGCGGGCAGGAGTTACTACCAGAGTTGCCTGCGCATCGTTGAGGAGGCGCAGTACGCCCATGAGCAGTTGGGGAAGCTATCCCATCAGGTCAGCGGCCGGCTGCGACTGACTTGCCCGGTAGGGTTCGGCAACCGGGTGGTGGTACCGGCTGTGGACCGTTTTCTGGAGGCCTATCCCTGCATTGACCTCGAACTCGATCTCAGCGATATCCCGCGTAATCTGACCGAGGCGGGTTTCGATTTGGCAATTCGTATCGGTGAACTGGACTCCTCCAACCTGATCGCCCGGCCACTGGCAAAAGTGGCGCTGTTGTTGGTCGCCGCGCCCGGGTATTTGGCGCGTCACGGCACCCCCGGGGGGATCGGCGAATTGGCCAAACACCGTTGGGTTCTCTCCAGTCATACGCCACGTCGTCTCCATTATGAGCATCAGGGGGAGAGATACATCATCGACACCAGTGGCAGGATCACCGTGAACGACGAAAATGCCCGTACCGCCCTGGTATGCCAGGGGCATGGGCTTGGCCTGATGCCGGCCTATGAGGCGTGGGAGGCACTGGAGCGGGGGCAATTGGTGCGATTGTTTGAGGATTACCCCATACCCGCCAGCCCGATTAGTGCGCTTTACCACGACAGGCGGTTTTTACCGCAAAAGGTCAGCGCCTTTATCGATTATTTTCGTGAACACCTCGAGGAACAGATCTGGTTTATGGACTAGCTTGCTGTTTCAAAAATAGATCAAAAGGGTCAGACTCGATTGAATGCGTGCCAGCGCTGTTTCAGTACTGGCTCCCTTAGGGGCGACGACGGTAAACTCGGCAAGGAAGCCACGTATTTTATTAGCGGTACGTGTGTGCTCAGCGACAAGGCTGCTACTCTACCGATGGTTAAGGAGGATTGCCTGCTGTTCATCATTCTTCACTGGGACGAAGCGCATATGGGGCGTGAACTGGCTACAACGATGGCATGGGCATCATTGCGATCATTCTTTCGTGATTTTCCCACTGTGTGATATGGGGCAACGAAGTGAGGGAAAATGATACGAGCATCATGTCCGAGTATGATGAACTCTCGCGCCCAGTGGTGAGCGCCAGAGTCTGCTTACATCGCAACTACAGAGAATGGTATATTGGCAAGACAGGACAGTAACTCACCCCGCTTGACGTGCGCTCCAAGACGATAGAGCCTCGCTCATCTACGGCGCCGATAGAAAAGGAGTTTTTCGCCAAATCGATGCCGACGCATGTAATATTCATCCTGGATTTCCTCGTTGCAATGTTGATTTGTACCTTCATTGTTACCAGACACTCTGTGCCTGGCAACGGGGAGGTTTATATCATTCGTTAGGTGCAATCATGGCACAAGATAGAATAAACTGGCCTGTTGTGTGTTCGTGTGGAACTGTTGTTGAATACGAAGCAGCGGATGATTTTGGAACCGCCTGTTTTGGTGGTCCTCTTTTGAAGAACGGGGTCAGAGAGCAATATCCTCTAATATTAGAAACAATTGCTCTCTGACCTGTTTTTTTCCTCTAGCGAGTTGAATCCGCGGTGTTGCATAATTTAATCGCTTCGAGATAGAGTCAGGCAAATGCTACCAGTAGTGACAGAAAAGGAATATATGGGTGCCGGCAGCATGGATTTTAGGCGACCACTACTCATCGCTTTGATGGTCTTTGTTACGACATTCGTTACATGGCACACCATTGCAGAATTCATCTTTGGCATAAGGGTGCTCGCTTTCTTGGAGGGAGCGTTTGCAGTCTACTCGGTCATTATTCTCTACCTGGTTATAAGAAATCCCTATTCCATATATTTAGCGCTATTAATCGTGGTGCCGGGATTGTTGTTGATTCTGGTGGCAATGGCTCATCCTAATACTCCTCCGAATGTGTTCATCTGGGCATTTCTGATGCCCGTGGTGACATATTCTTTGATGGGGCTAAAGCTGGGGTTTTCGCTCACGCTGGGTGGCACAGTTCTGTCACTGCTTACATACTTGCACAAGTATGGCGGAACGGAGGAGCGAGTTAATTTTCTCACCCTGTCGGATGGCGTGATCTGCGTGAGCATGATATGGATAGTTATGCATTTGTACGAGCGTTACCGTGAAAAATCCATCGACGCACTCCAGCGGTTGGCTACAACCGATGAACTGACCGGCCTACAGAATAGAAGACAAATGGAGAAGGCGTTTATGCATCTTTCCGTTGCCGCCGACCGGCAGCATCAGGCGCTGGCAATTGTTGTGATGGATCTTGATCATTTTAAACAGATTAACGACCGCTGGGGACATGAAGCGGGCGATGCAGTACTGGTGCACGTGGCGGAACTGTTGCGTAATAACCTGCGACGCAGTGACTGGGCCTTTCGTACCGGTGGTGAAGAGTTTTGTCTGCTACTTCCGGTGGTTGGGCCAGAAGGTGCAATTAAGGCCGCGGAAACTGTGCTAATTAAGATTGCGAATGAGCCGGTACAATACGGTGATTTCACCATTCCTCTTACGGCTAGCATTGGTGTTGCCGTATACCCGGAAGAGGGAATAAACTTTGATAAGCTACTGCAACGTGCAGATGAGTATATGTATTGTGCGAAACAGAAGGGAAGAAACCGAGTTGTCGGCGCCGAAATTAAGGGATGCGGGGATAAATGATAATAGGAGACAGACTGAATCTCCCCCGGTTTAACGAACACGTTTAATCAGCGACAATGCTGGCTAAGGAGTGTTCAAATTGACTAGAAAACGAATAGTAGGGGGCAGACCACGGTTTCTACTCCGCTTTTAAAGCATAGTCTCTACCCTCTACTTACCACTTTCCTCCGCCTGTACGACTCCAGGCTTGATGCAAATCAATCACTAAGTCGGACTCAAACGCTACGCTTTACTGAATCTCTCCATTCAGGTAACGCACTATGGCTCTGCTCGATATCCAATCTCCCACTTCCGGGCCGTTGAACAACGGAATGACCTTTTTTGCCCTGGCGTTTCGTCCCTTCTTTTTCATGGCCGGTATGTCGGCGCTGCTGCTGATGGCCCTCTGGCTGGTGATTTACCGGGGCGTGCTCCCCGCGCCTGCGTATTACGGCGCGATTGCCTGGCACGGCCATGAGATGTTGTTCGGGTATACCGCGGCGGTGGTGGTGGGGTTTCTGCTCACCGCAACCAAGAACTGGACCGGCATTCAGACCGTGCGCTACTGGCCACTGGCCGGTTTGACCCTGGCGTGGGTGCTCGGTCGGCTGGCGCCGTTTGTCCCTGGTCTGTCCCCGGTGGAAATCGCTTTTTGGGATATGTTGTTTCTGCCTCTAGCTGCAGTGGCGCTCACGTTTCCCCTCTTCAAAAGCCGGCAGAAGCACAATATCCCGCTGGCCTTCTTGGTTCTAATCCTCGCATGCGCCAATGCACTGTTCCATCTGGATCTGTTGGGCCTGTCAGAGGACACCTTGCAGGCAGGAATCCGGCTGGGTGTGGGGATGGTGGTTACCCTGCTGGTGGTGATGGGCGGGCGGGTGATCCCGTTTTTCATCGAGCGCGGGCTGCAGGGGGTAATGATCAGAAAGTGGGAGTGGATTGAGCGGTTGGCATTGGCTTCCATCCTGGCCTATGTGTTGGTTCAGACTCTGTTCCCGCAAAGTACCGTGGCGATGGTGGTCGCCCTGGCTGCGGCGGCGATCAATGGTATCCGGGTGGCGGGCTGGTATCACCGAAAGATCTGGTCGGTGTCGCTATTGTGGGTGCTATATCTGGGCTATAGCTGGGTGGCTGTGGGACTGCTGATGCAGGCGCTGAGTATTTCGGGGTGGATTTCGCCGATGCTCTCGCTGCATGCCCTGACCATGGGTGCTATCGGGGTGCTGACTTTGGGCATGATGGCGCGGGTGGCGATTGGCCATACCGGTCGGCAAATGCAGGCCCATCCCCTGATGGGCTGGGCGTTTGCCCTGGTGGTGATGGCGGCGGTGGTGCGGGTGGTGGTGCCGCTTATTTTCCCGGAGCGCTACGCACTGTGGATCGACATTGCCGGTGGATTGTGGCTGTTCGCTTTTTTGCCGTTTTTCCTGATTTACTTCCCGATCCTCACCCGACCGAGGGTGGATGGGCAGCCAGGATAGGTTTTGCCGATATTGCTGGTGTTTGGTGGAGGAAGTGTGTGGGAACGGTCGCTCCCACAGAACATCGCTATTATTAATAACAGAGGATCGTACGCTTTTGTTTTCCTATAACGGATAGTCTTCCGGTTAGGAGTTTCGCCAGTGAAACTGCTCTACAGCTCACCTAACGTCCTGCTTGTAAACCACATCCGTAATTTGCTTGCGGTGGCGGATATCGAGGTGCGGATGAAAAATGAGTACCTCGGCGGGGGGGCCGGCGAGCTGCCTCCGACCGAAGCCTGGCCTGAGCTGTGGGTGAAACAGCGCGACTTTCCCGCTGCACAAATGCTTCTGGACGAATTTTTTTATAGTTCAGCGGATACTCCACCGGACTGGTTATGCCCCGTCTGCGGTGAGCGCATCGAAGGGCAATTCAGCAACTGCTGGCGCTGTGGTGGGGAAAAACCGCACAATCTCTAATGCACTAGCTGCCATTACTCCCATTCGGTATTGAGGTTTTTGTCATTGCGAGCGCAGTGAGGCAACCGCTCTCTTGCTGCTGCAGCCGAGCGATTGCTTCGTCACGCCCGTTCTTCACACTGGGGGGAGTGAACGAGCGATTCGTGGTGTCGTTGCTGGCGGAAAATCAGTACCGGGTGCAACACCTGGAGGGGGCGGTACGGCGTCTGGACGAGCGTCTTGAGGAACTTGCCACCCGCGCCCGCTCATTGCGCCAGGAGGAGATCAACGAGGAGATCGAGATGATTCTCCTGGGCACAAGGGTGTAAGGGGAGGGGGATTTGTGGGAGCGGACGTCCCGGCCGCGATGGTCCATGCGGTGTTACCGCAGTAATGTATCCATCGCGACCGGAACTGTCGCTCCCACAGGTTCCAGGTTTCTTACAGGTAACGCCCGCCAGCGCCGATGGCGATGGTGATGATTCCCAGGATCGTGTTGATACCGACCATGTCGCGAATGCGGTCGATGTGACCCTTGCCCTCCGGCCAGGACTGCGCCTGCACGGCCTTTTTCAACCTCTGAAACGGCACGAAGTAGACATAGAGGTAGATGGCAATCATCAGCAGGCCAAGTCCGTGCATGATGTGCACATAGAGCCCCACATGACCAAAACCGCCGAACACGCCGAACACCATCCAGTAGCCGGTGAGGGGGATAGTGATGATCGCCACCCACACCCAGGGGAAGAAGCGGTTGAACACCCCAACCCACAGGGGTTGGCGCAGCGGCGGTTCAAGCTGATTCGCTGCCACCGGGCGCAGCACCTGATGGGCGAAAAACATGCCCCCGACCCAGATGACGGCAGCGAGCAGATGCAGGGGAATGGCAATACTCATGAGGTTTCTCTCCTTGGTCGTCAGTTTTCGTTCTGTGCTTCCGGGAGCCACCGCCTGCCGGAAACCGATACCTGTTAAAAGAGATAAGGCCCCTGGCGGCTGTTCGCAAGGTGTGCCGAGGGTGCCGTCGGTCTCTTTTGCCGATATAAACCCCTCCAGTCTCCTAAGTGTAGGTCGTACCGGGGAGTAACCACATGATTCCAATTGTCGCAATGGCTCGTCATTACAGGTAATATCTGCGGTTCTTTTGTGGTGGCCGCAGCGTCTGCTCGGCCTAGGCGAACAACCAATACAGAGGCGAGAACCATGGCGGATTACCAGATTGCCCCTTCCATCCTGTCGGCCGACTTTGCCCGCCTGGGTGAGGAAGTTGACAACGTACTCAAGTCTGGTGCCGATATCGTGCACTTCGACGTTATGGATAACCACTATGTGCCGAACCTGACCATCGGCCCGCTGGTCTGTGAGGCGCTGCGCAAGCACGGCGTTACCGCCCCCATCGACTGCCACCTGATGGTTAAGCCGGTGGATCGTATTATCCCCGACTTCGCCAAGGCCGGAGCTACCTATATCACTTTCCACCCGGAGGCTTCCGAGCACATCGACCGCACCATCGGTCTGATCAAGGAGAGTGGCTGCAAGGCCGGCCTGGTGTTCAATCCGGCCACTCCGCTGGACGTGTTGGAGTACACCCTACCCAAGCTCGATATGGTGCTGCTGATGTCCGTGAACCCCGGCTTCGGCGGGCAGAAGTTCATCCCCTATGTGCTCGACAAGGCCCGCAAGGTCAGCGCAATGATCAAGGGAGGCGGTTACGATTGCCGTCTGGAGATTGACGGTGGCGTTGGCCCGGCCAACATCAAGGAAGTCGCCGAGGCGGGCGTCGATACCTTTGTTGCCGGCTCTGCCGTCTTCGGCAAGCGCAATGACAATGACCCGAACCACTACGACACCATCATTGCCGAGATGCGTGCCGAGTTGGCCAAGGTTGGAAAATAGAGAGTAACCGCCAAGGGCGCAAAGTGTAGCAAAGGAGTGCGCTATCCATTGCTTTGCGCTCCTTGGCGAACCTGGCGGTATTTTTTTATGTCACTGAAAAAACCTGAAATGATCCTCATTGATGTGGATGGCACCCTGGTCGACAGCGTGCCAGACCTGCACTACTGCGTCGATGAGATGATGAAAGCCCTGGACATGCCGCTACGCGGTGAGGCCAAGGTGCGTACCTGGGTCGGTAATGGGGTGGAGCGCTTGGTGCGTCGAGCCCTGACCGACAGCCTCGATGGCGAGCCGGATGATGCGCTGTTCGAGAAGGCCTATCCGATCTTCCTCGAACTCTATGCGGAGAACACCTCAAAGCGCTCCTGCCTCTATCCCGGAGTGATTGAGGGGCTGGATTATCTGCAACGGGCTGGCTTTAAACTCGGTTGCGTCACCAACAAGGCCGAACAGTTCACCGTGCCGCTGCTCAAGGACCTGGGGATCTTTGACCGTTTCGGTATCGTCGTCAGCGGTGATACACTTGCCGAGAAGAAGCCGCATCCTATGCCGTTGCTGCACGCGGCGGAGTTTTTCGGCGTACAGCCGGAGCATGCCATGATGCTGGGAGATTCGATGAGCGATGTGAAAGCTGCACGCGCTGCCGGATTCCAGATCGTGTGCATGAGTTATGGTTATAATCACGGTGTCGATATCCGCGACTCCAATCCGGATGCGGTGATCGACTCAATGGTAGAACTGCCTTCCTTGTTGGAGGATGCCGCTTAGGCAAACATCACGTCAGGATGATTGGAATGGTGAGAGCAAGCTTCGATAAACGATGGCGCAGCTGGGTTTGATCCAGACTCAGCGTTTTCGTTTGTCCGTTCCACTTGTCCAGAAGGTGATGTTGCATGACTCCCGAACAGTTCTCTTCCTATGCCGAGGCCGGCTATAACCGCATCCCGCTGATGCGTGAGGTGCTGGCCGACCTCGACACCCCGCTTTCCACCTACCTCAAACTTGCTGACGCGCCGTACTCCTACCTGTTCGAGTCGGTCCAGGGGGGCGAGAAGTGGGGCCGCTATTCCATTATCGGTCTGCCGGCGCGCACCGTGCTCAGCGTGCGCGAGCAGCAGGTGACTGTTACCACCGACCACGTAGTGGTGGAGCAGGAGACGGTCGCCGATCCGCTCGCCTTTATCGAAGCCTTTCAGGCCCGTTACCGTGTCCCCGAAGTGGCTGGGTTGCCGAAGTTTACCGGTGGACTGGTGGGCTATTTCGGTTATGACACGGTGCGCTACATCGAGCCGCGCCTGGCCAACTGCCCAAACCCGGATCAGCTCGGCAATCCCGATATCCTGCTGATGCTCTCCGATGAGGTGGTGGTGTTCGACAACCTCAGCGGCAAGCTCCATGTGGTGGTGCATGTGGACCCGGCCGAGCCGGCGGCGCTGGAGAAGGGTGAGACCCGCCTCAGCCAGCTGGTACGATTGCTGGAGCAGCCGGTCAAACGACCCGAATATATCCATCCAGTGGATATCAGTGAAAAGGACTTTATCTCCGGCTTTACCCAACAGGGTTTCGAGGCGGCGGTGGAAAAGGCGCGCGAGTATATCGTCGACGGCGATATCATGCAGGTGGTGCTCTCTCAGCGCATGTCGATCCCGTTTGCCGCGCCGCCGCTGGATCTTTACCGCTCGCTGCGCAGTCTCAACCCCTCGCCCTACATGTTCTTCCTCAACCTGGAGGATTTCCATGTGGTTGGCTCCTCACCGGAGATCCTGGTGCGCTACGAGGAGGGCATGGTGACCGTGCGCCCCATCGCCGGTACCCGCCCGCGCGGCAGGGACGAGGCCGAGGACAAGGCGCTTGAGGCTGACCTGCTCTCCGACCCCAAGGAGCTCGCCGAGCACCTGATGCTCATCGACCTCGGGCGCAATGACGTCGGTCGTATCGCTGAGACCGGCAGCGTCGAGCTCACCGACAAGATGGTGATCGAGCGCTACTCCCATGTGATGCACATTGTCTCCAACGTCGAAGGCAAACTGAAACAGGGCATGAGCGCGATGGATGCCCTGCGTGCCACCTTCCCGGCCGGGACCGTCTCCGGTGCGCCAAAGATTCGTGCCATGGAGATCATCGACGAGCTTGAGCCGGTGAAGCGCGGTGTCTATGCCGGTGCGGTGGGCTACCTCGGCTGGCACGGCAACATGGACACCGCTATCGCCATTCGCACAGCGGTGCTCCAGGACCGTACCCTGCATATCCAGGCCGGTGCCGGCATCGTCTACGACTCAGTGCCGCGCAACGAATGGGATGAGACCATGAACAAGGGCCGCGCCGTATTTCGTGCTGCCGCGATTGCCGCGGCCGGTCTCGACAGCAAGCAGCATCGGTAAGGGGGCAAGTGACATGTTAGTAATGATCGATAATTACGACTCCTTTACCTACAACCTCGTGCAATATTTCGGTGAACTGGGCGCCGAGGTGAAGGTGTTCCGCAACGACCAGGTGACCGTGGCGGAGATTGAGGCGCTCAAGCCGGACCACCTGGTAATCTCGCCCGGCCCCTGCTCGCCGAGTGAGGCGGGGATCTCGGTGGAGGCGATTCAATATTTCGCAGGCAAATTGCCGATCCTCGGGGTGTGTCTCGGCCACCAGTCCATTGGACAGGCCTTCGGCGGCAAGATCGTCCACGCCAAGCAGATCATGCACGGCAAGACCTCGATGGTGTACCACAGCGATGTGGGGGTGTTTAAGGATCTGCCCAATCCTTTTGAGGCGACCCGTTACCACTCGCTGGTTATCGAGCAGGCCAGCCTGCCCGAGTGCCTGGAAGTGACCGCCTGGACCCGCAATGAGGATGGCTCCGTGGACGAGATCATGGGCGTGCGCCACCGTGAGTTTGTGATCGAGGGGGTGCAGTACCATCCCGAGTCGATCCTCACCCAGCACGGCCACCAGCAGCTGGCGAACTTCCTGGCGATGCACGGCGGTCGTCGCGACTGACCGTGGCGGCGGTAACACCAGTTCCACGAGGGATGTCCCTGTCACTGGTAGTGGCGGCGCTGGCGATGCTGGCGCCGTTTACCATTGATACCTACCTGCCCTCATTTCCGGATATTGCCGCGCAGCTGACAGCCTCGCCGCTGCAGATGCAGCAGACGCTGAGCCTCTATCTGTTCGCCTTTGCCGTCTCCACGCTGTTTTATGGTCCGCTCTCGGACAGTTTCGGTCGGCGTCGTGTGGTTGTCGGTGCTCTGCTGATGTATGCGGTGACCTCCTTTGCCTGCGCACTGGTGGAGGATATTCATCAACTGATTCTGCTGCGTATTTTCCAGGGACTCTCTGCAAGCGCAGCCCTGGTCGTGGGGAGGGCGATGGTCCGCGATGTTTATCATGGGCCAGCGGCGCAGCAGGTGATGGCGCGGGTGATGCTCCTGTTTGCCGTCGCCCCGGCGATCGCGCCGGTACTTGGCGGCAGTTTGCATGACCTGTTCGGTTGGCGGGCGGTGTTTGTTTTTCTCGCCCTGCTCGGGCTGGCCTTGCTGGCGATGGTACAGTTCGGAGCAGGGGAGACCCTGGCGGCGGAGAAACGCCACAGCATCCATCCCGTCGCTGTGGGCCGGGCCTATGTGAAGGTGCTGGGAAGCGGCAAGTTCATGGTGCTGGTGTCGGCCTTTGCCCTGATGTTCGGCGGTTTTTTTCTCTATGTTGCCGGTGCGCCAACGGTAATTTACGACTTTCTTGGCCTGGGAGTGAATGACTTCTGGGTGCTGTTTGTCCCAAGCGTGGCGGCGATTATGCTCGGTTCGCAGTTGTCAGGACGACTGGCCGGGTGGCTCTCTCCAGCAGCCACTGTCAGCACCGGTTTCTGGCTGATGCTGTCATCCGCGCTGCTCAATGTGTTGCAGGGACTGTTGTTGGCACCGGCGACGTTTAATGTGGTGGCGCCATTGACCCTCTATGTTCTCGGGATGGCATTGACCATGCCCAACATCAGTCTGATGGCGCTGGAGTGTTTTCCACGCAATCGAGGCATGGCCTCGGCGATGCAGAGTTTTGTGCAGATGAGTTTTACTGGCCTGGTCGTCGGAGCAGTGGTGCCGCTGGTTAGCCAGAGCGTGGTCACGATGGCGTTGGCCATGCTGGTGCTGAATCTGGCCGGTTTTTCCCTATGGCAATGGCTGAAAAACCGGCAGGACGGTTGCGACGAGGCAGTTACGCCTTGACCCTCCGGTGTGGGAGCGACAAAATCCACAGAATTTCAGGGCAGTTAACACGCATCAGAACGGAAAGAGTTCCGGTTTTATGTCCTGCCGGTTGAATGAATGATTGAGAAGGTGGTTGTTATGGATATGCAGGCGGCGATCAAGGCGGTAACCGAGCGGCAGGATTTGAGCAGCGAGCAGATGCAGCAGGTGATGCGTCTCATCATGACCGGTGAGGCAACCCCGGCGCAGATCGGCGGTTTTCTGATCGGACTGCGCATGAAGGGCGAGACGGTCGATGAGATCGCTGCCGCCGCCAGCGTAATGAGGGAATTGGCCACTGGGGTAAAGGTCTCCGGTGAACATGTGGTCGATATTGTCGGTACCGGTGGCGATGGTTCCAACACCTTCAATATCTCTACCGCCAGCACTTTTGTCGTTGCCGCCGCGGGAGGTACCGTGGCCAAGCATGGCAACCGTTCCGTTTCCTCCAAGTCCGGGGCAGCCGATCTCCTTGAGGCGGCCGGCGTAAACCTGGGGATCAGTCCCGAGCAGGTGGCTCGCTGCATTGGGGAGGTTGGTGTCGGCTTTATGTTTGCACCGATGCACCATAGCGCCATGAAGCATGCCATAGGTCCGCGCCGCGAGATGGGGGTGCGCACTATCTTCAATGTGTTGGGTCCATTGACCAATCCGGCGGGGGCGCCCAACCAGCTGCTGGGTGTCTTTAGCAAGGCGTTGGTAGATCCGCTTGCGCGGGTGCTCAATAAGTTGGGCAGCCATCATGTCATGGTGGTGCATTCCGAAGACGGGATGGACGAAATCAGCATTGGAGCCCCTACCTATGTGGCGGAACTGAAGGACGGCAAGATCGACTGCTATACCATCCAGCCCGAGGACTTCGGATTCACACGTACCGATATCTCTGCCCTGACCGTTGAGGACGCATCCCAATCCCTGGAGGTGGTCAAGGCCGTGCTTGGTGGTGAGGTTGGGCCAGCGCGGGATATCGTGCTGCTCAATGCCGGTGCGGCCATTTATGTGGCTGGCCTGGCAGAGAGCCTGGCCACAGGTATCGACCGGGCCAAGGAGGTGATCGACAGCGGTGCGGCGGGGGCAAAACTCCAGGCCCTGGTGGAATTTTCCAATAGCTTTTGATTCAGGCCGCTGACAGGCCGATAGTAAAGAATACGCATGAAAGATACGCCAGATATTCTGAAAAAAATTGTCTCCCGTAAAAAGGAGGAGATCACTGAACGGCGCCAGCAAGTAGGGCTGGAAGCGTTGCGCAGCCGGCTCAATGAGGCGTCACCGGTGCGTGGTTTTGTTGCTGCCCTCAGGGCCAAACTGGCGGCAGGCCAACCCGCGGTGATCGCCGAGGTGAAAAAGGCCTCCCCCAGTAAAGGGGTGATACGCGAGAATTTCATCCCGGCGGAGATCGCCAAGAGTTATGAAAAAGGCGGGGCAGCGTGTCTTTCGGTGCTGACCGATATCGATTTCTTTCAGGGTGCCGATGACTATTTGCAACAGGCCCGTGCCGCATGTTCACTGCCGGTGTTGCGTAAGGATTTCATTATCGACCCTTATCAGGTCTATGAAGCACGGGCTATCGGCGCCGACTGCATTTTGCTGATTGCTGCATGCCTGAGCGACCAGCAAATGGAGGAGTTGAGCAAGCTTGCTGTGGAGTTGGGGATGGATGTGCTGGTTGAGGTCCATGATGCAGAGGAGTTGCTGCGCACCCTGCCACTGGAGTTACCGCTGGTGGGTATCAACAACCGTGATCTTCGTACCTTCGAAACCCGTCTTGAGACCACCACTGAACTTCTGTCCCTGATCCCGGAAGGGCGTATCGTGGTCACCGAGAGCGGCATCCACACCCCTGCCGATGTGGCTTTGATGCGAGGGCACGGTGTGAACAGCTTTCTCGTCGGGGAGGCCTTTATGCGGGTTGAGGAGCCGGGGGAGAAGCTGGCAGAACTCTTTTCGGGGAATGGAAATTGAGGCATCGCAGGGCAATCCAATCCGGATTGATTGGCGACCTGCGACAGCGCTTAACGTGTACCAAAAACGACGATGGTCTTGCCCTTGGCCGTGATCAGTTCCTGCTCTTCCAGTGACTTGAGTACTCGCCCGGCCATTTCACGTGAGCAGCCGACAATACGCCCCAGTTCCTGGCGAGTGATTTTGATCTGCATGCCATCTGGGTGAGTGATGGCATCCGGTCCCTTGGCCAGTTCCAGCAGGGTGCGGGCGATACGGCCGGTGACATCAAGGAATGCCAGGTCACTG
Source organism: Thiohalomonadaceae bacterium (assembly GCA_041546305.1). Classification (GTDB taxonomy): domain Bacteria; phylum Pseudomonadota; class Gammaproteobacteria; order Thiohalomonadales; family Thiohalomonadaceae; genus JBFEYJ01. The sequence goes on from JBFEWO010000054.1 coordinate 12,984, forward strand.
ACCTTGCGGCTGGTCTTACGCAGACGTGTCGCCATTTGGGTGGCCAGGTGGAACAGGATCTCCGGGTCCTTTTCCGCCAGTTGGCGAAAACGGGCGTAGCTGATCTCGGCGACCTCGCAGTCACCGCGGGCACGAACCCAGGCACTACGCCCCTGGTTTTCGTCGAACAGGCCCATTTCGCCAAAGAAGTCGCCATCGCTGAGGTAGGCCAGGACGATTTCGCGACCGTCATCATCCTCGATGAGGACGGTGACGGAGCCCTTGACGATGTAGTAGAGCACATCAGGCCGGTCTCCTGCACAGATGATTGTGCTTTTGGAGGGATAACGGCGACGATGACAGTGCTCTAAAAAACGCTCTACCGCTGGAGTCAGTTGTTTGTGGTTTGATGGTAACGCCATGCCGTTTCCTTATAGCAAGCTTTGCTTATATAGAGTTCAGCTAGATATACCAGTCAAGAACCCTGAAGGCAAGAAAATCAATAGCTTCAAGGGGAAAGTTTGTCATAAATCAAGGGGAGTTCACAATGAAAGCACGAATCAAATGGGTGGAAAATGCTACCTTTCTGGGAGAGTCCGGCAGCGGCCATGCTGTGGTCATGGACGGCCCACCGGACATGGGCGGTCGTAATCTGGGCGCCCGACCGATGGAGATGATGCTACTGGGCATGGGTGGCTGTACGGCGTTTGACGTGGTGCACATTCTGAAAAAGTCTCGCCAGGACGTGACCGATTGTGTTGCCGAACTGGAGGCCGAGCGTGCCGAGACCGAGCCCAAGGTCTTTACCCGCATCCATGTCCACTTCATCGTCAAGGGACGTGAGCTCAATGATGCCAAGGTCAGAAAGGCGGTGGAACTGTCGGCGGAAAAGTACTGTTCTGCTTCGATTATGCTGGGTAATGCCGGGGTTGCGATCAGTCACGACTATGAGATCATTACGGAATGAATCGACCCGGACCGACAGCAGGCATGCACCATGTGGCCCTCTTTGTCGAGGACCTGGCGGCGGCCGAGCACTTCTATGTGGAGCTGCTGGGAATGCAGGTGGAATGGCGCCCCGACCCGAATAATGTCTACCTCAGTTCCGGCAGCGACAATCTGGCCCTGCACCATCTTGAGGCCGACTACAGCGGTCCACAGCGCCTCGACCATATCGGTTTCATCCTCAATGATCCCGCCGAGGTGGATGAATGGTTTGCCTTCCTGAGTGCCCACGGCGTTAGGATGAAGACCAATCCGCGTACCCACCGCGATGGGGCGCGCAGCTTCTATTGCCTGGATCCCGCAGGTAATACGGTCCAGATGATTTTTCATCCCCCTTTGGTGAAGAATCGTGGATAATACCCACCCATTGGCTGCTACCTTGTCAGGGGGCGGCTTTTTTCGTTGGCAGCGGTAGACGCTATCGAGCTGGAGAGTGTGATTAGTGGTTAATGCAAAGAAACTGAAGCTTCACGGGTTCAACAATCTGACCAAGACCCTGAGCTTCAATATCTATGACATCTGCTATACGCAGACGGATGCCCAGCAGCGCGAGTACATCGAGTATATCGATGAGGAGTACAACGCCGAGCGCCTGACCAATATCCTTACCGATGTTTCCGACATCATCGGTGCCAACGTGCTCAATATCGCTCGCCAGGATTACGAGCCGCAAGGGGCCAGTGTCACCATCCTCATCTCCGAGGAGCCAGTGGTGGCTGAGCAGCTCTCCAACACCGAAGCACCAGGCCCATTGCCTGAGTCAGTGGTCGGCCATCTGGATAAGAGCCACCTCACGGTGCACACCTACCCGGAGAGCCATCCGGATAACGGCATCTCCACCTTTCGTGCCGATATCGATGTCTCTACCTGTGGCCGCATCTCGCCGCTAAAGGCCCTGAACTACCTGATCCACAGCTTTGAGTCGGATATCGTTACCCTGGACTACCGGGTGCGTGGCTTCACCCGCGATGTGCGCGGCAAGAAGCATTTTATCGATCACAAGATCAACTCGATCCAGAACTACCTGGCCAAGGACACCATTGAGCGTTACCAGATGATCGATGTGAATGTGTTCCAGGAGAACATCTTTCATACCAAGATGATGCTCAAGGACTTTGACCTCAATACCTACCTGTTTGGCGTCGATGCCAAGGATCTCGATACCAAGGAGCAAAACAAGATCCGACGCCGCCTGGAGCGGGAGATGCTGGAAATATTCTTCGGGCAGAATATCAACAAGATGCCCAAATGAAAAAAAGGCCCCGCTCGGGGCCTTTTTTCATAGTTGTTAGTTGGAGGTGTTCAGATGAGAGGGAAGCATCTTGTTTGACGTCTGCTCTCTTAAACCCAGTAAGCCGTCTTGGTCATCACCTTGGAGGTCAGCTGCATCAGCGCCTTGATCGGGGCAGGGAAGGGGGCACCACCGGCGGCTTGGGCCATATCCGCGTGGCGAGCCTCGTCCTCGTGCATCTGCTGCAGGATGGCGCGGGTTTTTTGGTCCTCGGGTGAAAGTTGCGCCATGTGTGACTCCAGGTGGCGGCATACCTGGTGCTCGGTCTCCACCACGAAGCCCAGGCTCCACTTGTCGCCAATAAGCCCGGCCATGGCTCCGATGGCCACAGAGCCGCCATACCAAAGGGGATTGAGGTAGCTCACATGGGTGCCGAGTTCCTTGGCGCGGCGCTCACACCACTCCAGATGATCGTTCTCCTCCAGCGCAGCCCGTTCCATCTTCTCGCGCACCTCCGGCAGTTTGGCGGTCAGGGCCTGGCCCTGATAAAGCCCCTGGGCAGAAACTTCTCCCGCATGATTGATACGCATGAGGCGCCCGGCCACCTCGCGTTCAGCCTCGGAAAGCGGCGCTTCATCGATCTCCGCGGCCGGATTGGACCGTTCGGTGAGAATGGGCTTGCCCGCAAGGGTGCGCAGTGCGGTATCCAGATTGATGAACAGCTTGTCGAGAGGTGAATAGTGACGCATGGCTAGATGTCCTGATGGCTATGCGGGAAAGATACAGGGTTTATCGTTGAAGGTTCAAGGTTCAAGGTTCAAGGTTCAAGGTTCAAGGTTCAAGGTTCAAGGTTCAAGGTTCAAGGTTCAAGGTTCAAGGTTCAAGGTTCAAGGTTTTAGAGCGGCATCTTGCCGCGATAGGCGTAAATGGACTGGTGTTGCCGGTTTGGAAGCCGCACCTACAGGCTCTTCGCCAGTAGTACTACCGGATGCATCACCTTGACGTCGATCCCCTGATTCTTAAGTCCCTCGGCCAAGTGGAGTGCACAACCGATGTTGTTGCTTAGTAGCAGCTCAGGCTGTTGTTTTCTGATGGCTTCGAGTTTGGGTTGACGCAGGGCTGCGGCGTTGTCCGGCCGG
>JBFEWO010000125.1:0-8053 GCA_041546305.1 Thiohalomonadaceae bacterium
ACCCCTTAGCTGCTTGTCATGCGTTTTACCGGTGGATGTTTGACATAAGATAACTTGAGTGGCACTTTGCGGTTGGGATACCTGTTATTACCAGACATTATTATGACTCATGGAATCATTATCTAAAAATGAGCAGTTTTGTGAGAAAAATAATACTAATTATTGCTGCTATGTTTTTGGCGGGATGTGCCAGCGCACCCATGGCTCCCGAGGCTCGGGCGAAGATTCACAAGGTATCGATCAGCAAGGAGGTGATAGCGCCAAAGCCTTCGATATATACCCCATCCACCACCGCTGGTGCAGTGGTTGGCGGCGCTATCGGAGCTGCCATCGCCAGCAGTGCTGATGATGGTTCAGATGGTGAAAAATACCTTCTTTCTAACCACATCGATATCAAAAAGATTTTCAGACAAGACCTGATAAAAGAATTGAAAGCACGAAAGTTATTCACGGTGCGCAATTCTGGCAAGACAGATGCAACAATCGATATCGAGATCACCAATTATGGATTCTGGCTCGGTGGCGAGTTCATGAATTTCGATGTCGTCAGGCCGACCTTGTATGTTCGTCTTCATGTAAAAGACCCCGCCGGTCAGGAACTCTGGAAGGGTTATGATTTTGTCGGAAATATGTCGCCCATGACGGATCCGGTGAGCATTGAAGAGGTGATGAAAAAACCAGCGCTTGCTGAAAAATCCCTCAGACATGCATCCAAGTTGGTCGCTAAGTTACTGGTTGCCAATATGGAAGGGCGTGAAGTTCCTGAGACAGAAATCGCCGCAGTTAAGGTCAGTGGTTCAGAACTGCTGTCTGCAGCGAAAAAATAGGGTTTTCTCTTTCACACGGCCTCTGAGTGGGCTCACTTCCTGTGAGCCCACTACCCAATGGCCAATAAGCAAAGCAGCACTTTTTCAGTATTAAAAGGGGCAGTCCCCTTTCCCTCATCCAGGTCTTAAAGCGCTCAGCATAACGCTCTCAACTGAGCACCGCATGATATGGGTCTTCACCGAACCATTCGCGCATGAAGCGCATCAGCGCCTGCACCCGCGGATTCAGCCTCAGGTCTCGATGACAGACACACCAGAACTCCAGGGTAGGCAGCGGCGACTGTGGCAGGATTCTGACCAGTTCCGGATAACTCTGGCCAATCCCCACATGGGTGGCACCGATGCCGGCCCCGCTGCGCATCAAGGCGATATGCAGCAGCATGTGGTCGGTGCGCAGCGGAAAGGCGTCCCGCTCCAGGCTGATACCCATTTCTGCGGCCGCCTCGATGAAGGTCGAGTCCTGGTCGAAGCCAATGAGCGGATGCGCCATCAGTGCTTCGAGTGTCTCCGGCGTTCCATGCCGGTTCAGGTAATCGCGTGCAGCGAAAAAACCCAGTTCCAGATCGGGCAGCCTTGAAACCACCAGATCGGGCTGAGTAGGGCGAAACATCCGTAGTGCCACATCCGCCTCCCGCTTGTTGAGATTGCTGGCCTGGTTGGTGATCACCATCTCCAGTGACACTCCCGGATGACGCTCGCGAAAGGCGGCGAGCAGGGGCGGCAGCAGGTAATAGCCGACAATCTCGTTGGCGGTAATGCGCAGGTCCCCATCCAGCTCAGCCGACAGCCCGCTGACCAGGCGCGAGAAGTGTTCGGCCGATTCTCCCATGCGCATGGCCGCATCGACCAGTCCCTCGCCTTGCTCCGTCAGTATCAAACCCTGTGGCGTACGCTCGAAGAGACTGAGACTGGTCTGCCGTTCCAGTTCGCGGATGTGACGACTGAGGGTGGGCTGCGAGGCCTCTAGCGCCCGCGCGGCAGCCGACACACTCCCCTGCTCTGCCACGGCGAGGAAGGTACGGATCAACTCCCAATCTATGTTATTCATTTGTGGATACCTCCCTGCCACAAATAGTCATTCTCTATGCCTCAGTGTATGACCATACTCCTTTCATCGGCAACCACGAAGGGGAGGAACAGATGATAAAACAGGCACTGGTGATCGGTGCCACCGGCAGCTTCGGTGGACATGTGGCAGCGGCCCTGCGCGACGACGGTTGGCAGGTTAAGGCGCTGATGCGCCACCCTGAGAAAGTGCCATTGATGTGCCAGGGACTGGAGATCGTGCAGGGCGACGCCCGGCAGATTGACGACGTTCGGCGCGCCGCGGCCGGGGTGGAGGTGATCGTCTACGGCGCCAATATCCCCTACCAACACTGGCACCGCGAAGCACTGCCCCTGCTGGAGACGACGGTGGAGCTGGCCGAGGAGCTGGGCCTCACCCTGGTGTTCCCGGGTAATGTCTATGGCTATGACCCGGCTGATGGACCTGAATTCGACGAGGAGGCGCCGTTTCGGCCGGTCAGCCGCAAGGGGGTGATCCGCGAGCGCATGGAACGGCGACTGCTGCAGGCAAGCAACCGCGGTGCGCAAATCCTGCTAATTCGCGCCGGCGACTTTATTGGCGCTCATGCCGGCAGCAGCTGGATGCAGGTCCTGACCAAAACGACCAACCGCGGCTATCGCCTCCTGCGCCCCGGGCCGGCTGACCTGGTGCATACCTGGGCCAACCTGCCGGACCTCGCCCGCGCGGTCAGCCTCCTTTTAAGGCGTCGCGATCAACTGCCGGCCTATGCACCGTTTCACTTCGAGGGCTATCGGGTGACATTCAACGAGCTCATCGAAGCAATGGAGGCCAGAAGCGGTAGAGTGGTGAAGGTGAAGCCGTTCCCGTGGTGGGCGCTAAACCTGCTTGCACCGGTGGTTCCCTTCCTGCGAGAACTACGGGAGATGCGCTACCTGTGGCAACAGGAGGTCACCCTCGACGGCACCCGACTGCGCGAGTCGCTGGGCGGCGAGATACCCTGGACTCCGCTACCAGAAGCGCTGCTGGCGGCTGGCATCATCCAGGCCAGTGAAAATTGATAGGGGTCGGTGACAACGGATACTCATTATCACTTCCCGTTGTCACCACCCCCTTTCGTTAACCCTAGGCGGGTAAGCAGTTTGGACATTTGGACACTCTTACATAGCGGTCCATGACTTCTTTCACTGGCGCCTGGGCATATGACCCGACGTAATGCATGGTCTCTTCCGCCGGCAAGGATGGGCAGGTTGATGAATGAACAAGATGCTCGCCAGCTTCGTTTGTGCCTTTCTCAACGTAGAACAGTGCCATAACCATATCTCCTCGTAGTGTGAAGGACGCTGAAAGCCACCACGACGATGTAAGCTTGAGTGAAATTGTCGGACATCTGATCTTTGTCGGGTGTTTCCGTGTCAAACCCGACAAAATCACTCTGAATTACGCTCGTTATCGTGGTCTATAGCACTGGGGCAAAACTTATACCTGAAAACTATTGGGGAAATGCCAGTAATGATGAGTGACGTAGCTATACAAGGAGACCAATAAGGGGAGACGAAAGGGTTAACCGCTGTCGCAATGACACTCATTTTGAGATAACACATCAATCGCCATTATCCCTTACAGGGTCCTTTGTGTTACCCTCGTCGGCCCTGTCCAATTGCCACAGAAAAGGAGGTGCTCAATGTTCGCTCAACATGCAATCCATACCTCTGTTTCAGTGGCAATTCTCGCGATGATCTAACGATTACCCGCCTTTATTGTCGCTGATCCGTTTTTCCCTAGTTTCAGGATCACGACATGTTTGAAAAACTTAAGCTGATTAATCAGCGACCCGACGTATGGTCGCGTTATACGGCTGCACAGCTCTGGACCGACGAACACACCTCAGAGCAGATGCTGCAGCTTCATCTCAACCCTGATGTCAATATGGCCTCACGCCGTACCGAGTTCATCGACCGCTCTGTGGCGTGGATGAAAGACAGGTTCGATATCGGAACCGAAACAAAGATCGGTGACTTCGGTTGTGGGCCAGGACTCTACACCAGCCGTTTTGCCGAGCTTGGTGCGGATGTCACCGGTGTCGACTTCTCGAAACGCTCTATCGGCTATGCCCGGGCACAGGCTGAAAAGGCATCGCTGTCGATTAACTACATCAACCAGGACTACCTTCAGTTCGAGAGCGATACCCAGTTCAACCTCGTTACCCTGCTGATGTGTGACTTCTGTGCACTGAACCCGCAGCAGCGCGCGAAACTGCTGGAGAAGTTCCATGCGTTGCTGGATAACGATGGCCATGTGGTATTCGACGTCTACAGCCTGGCAGGCTTTGCTCAGCGTGAAGAGGTCGCCCAGTATGCCCACAATCTGCTCAACGGTTTCTGGGCGGCTAAGGAGTACTACGGCTTTTTGAACACCTTCCTCTACGACGAAGAGCGCGTCGCGCTCGACAAGTACGTGCTCGTTACCAAAGCACGAGAGTGGGAGGTCTACAACTGGCTGCAATACTTCAGTCCGGAGGCACTGCGCAAGGAAGTCGAACTGGCTGGTTTCACTATCGCCGACATCTACGCCGATGTCGCTGGTGGTGAATATGATGAAGCCAAGAGTGAGTTCGCGATTGTACTAAAGAAGCAGTAGCATCAATGGGTGGGCTGTCATCAGACAGTCCACCCTCACACCCCAAGGTTGCAGGGGCGCTTTTCTAAGTCACACCGGCCAAATGCAGTTACGCCGTTCGTAAACAAGGTATTTATTGGCAGCCCCTTGCATACTGTGTTCAACACGCTGCTACTTTTGTTAAGGTATGCAATCGACACCGGCTTTACACACTCTTATCATGGAAGAGAACCATCACACTTTCTGCCAAACCATATACCCCTTCCGGCCCCAATCAACAGGCCCGACCCTAATTGCAGAAGTCATCTTGAAGGCCATCCTGGGAATTATTGTCTATGGTGGCATTCCGACCGGACTAATCGTTCTTATCATACCCCTACTCGGCATCCTGAGCAGAGAGGTGATGGGCTTATTACTCGCCTGCGTCTTGGCTGCTGCAGTTACTATTGCTATTTCTAAGAAAATTGTTACCTGTTATGACAAATCCCTGGGGGCATGCCAGAAGGATTAAATTTCAACCAATTGTAACTATTGGCGTTTATTTTAATCCATCCGTCCCCTTTTCACTCGTCAAATGCCGTTTCATCTGTTTTGCGATAGAGTAAGCTGTCTCTGCTCCATCCGATTACCTCTGATCTTGGTATTGCTCTTCTTTGATCAAATCTGGGTATACTCTCTAAGCACCCGTTTGCAGCGGTTTTTCACTAAAGATTCTACCAATGAAAAAACCTAAAGTTTGGGTATCACCCGGCATCGTCGTCATTTATGGTGCAGCCTTAGATGTCGAAGAGCATAAACATAACGCCATCCAAATCGTATGGTCTGATTCTGAATGCACCTTGAAAGTGGGGAATTATCACGCCATATCCCCTTGCGTGATTGGCGCACGGGTTAGTCATAAATTGGCCATGCAATCTGGATTGATAGTTTTGATTGAGCCACAGTCTAATTTGGGTGATGCTCTCTCTGCTTTTTTGCAGGGGAAGGATTGTTTGACAATAGAGGCTTTGCCCTCATTAACCATGGCGGAGAATAACGCCTATCTGTCATCTGGTTTTCCCGCAGAGCTATTGCTTCCTTTATGGGACATTTTAAAGCTGAAATGGAATGGGACAACCGAGCACCGCAGGTCACGCCATCTGGATCATCGCATTGCCTTATTGCAGACAAAGCTGTATACCTGCTTCAGCAGTGAACGTATGAACACTAATCGCTGGAAAGCCTCTGAGGTTGCGCATGATCTGTCACTTTCAGAGGGCCGATTCTTGCACCTATTTCGCCAGGAAATGGGAATTTCCTGGCGCCCTTACTTGCTTTGGAGGCGTTTGCTATTCGCTCTTGCATTATTAAATAAGGGGCACAGGGCAACTGACGCAGCAGAGCTCTCCGGCTTTTCCGACACCGCGCATTTAAGTCGGACTTTTCGAGCCACGTTTGGTCTGTCAATTCGACAAGCTGTGTCGATTTTCCGTTAGTGTGGAATTACGCGTCAGACCTGTACTGATCAAAATTCCCCGCCCGGTCAGACGTCGTTTGAAGAACACCGCCCATGAGTTGGAGAGGGTAACCACTGCCGAAAGTCTCTAGCTATCCTGTTACTCAATGAGGGGCTATCTATTAGCCAGACAGCTCATAAATCATGGGCACCCGCACCAGCATTCGTAAAAGGAAGCATAGATACGAGCAGTCGGGGGAAACCGGATTGGTTACCGCTTGGTGCTGAATATCACAGATGCTGGTCTAGCAACTGTGAGAGCGAATGAAAAACGATATTCAGGCCTCCACTGCGCGGCCTCTGTTTCCGAAGTTGGGAGTGTTGGCGGAGAATTTAATTCCCACAAAGCGGAGGCCGCTCCCCATCTCTTGCCGTCTCTTAATATAGCGCCCCCCACCTTAATGGCATTTTGAAAGAGTGAAAAAAGTTCACATCGAATCGAAAGATAGCCAGTTTATTCAATTCACCCGCATCGTCTAACAGTATACTGACCGCAGACATTCTGCCTGGAAACATTCATGGCAAGGCTGCGTCATTCCGATTCATGACACCCTGCCCAGACACACTCACTGCGGCCGGGCGGCACCTTGTTGACGGAATTCGGCCTGGAGAGTACGGGGTTTGTTCATCGCTTAGGAAACAGCAGCGGAAGCAGCCTCATAAACAATTTGGAGGTTTTATGTTACACAAAATCAATCGAGTTTTACTCCCCGCCGGCCTGCTGGCCATCGGCCTTTTATTAACCGCCTGCAGCGGCGGCGGTGACAGCGCACCGGCGATAGGCGCTATACCCACCCCTGCCCCCAATAACCCACGTTATGCTTTTGTTGCCAACAGCGGTGATAATTCCGTATCGAGCTATGTGGTCGATAGCGCCACGGGCCGCTTGAAGTGGATTGCCAAGGTGGCCGCGGGCTTGAACCCCAATGCCGTCACGGTCGACCCCTCGGGCCGCTACGCCTATGTAGCGAACCTTGGCAGCGCCAGCGTCTCGCAATACACCATCGCCGCCGATGGCAGCCTGACCCCCATGGCCACCGCCACCGTGGCGGCAGGCACGTGGCCCGTCTCCGTCACCGTCGACCCCTCGGGCCGCTACGCCTATGTGGCGAACAATGACAGCGCCAACGTCTCGCAATACACCATTACCGCCGATGGCAGCCTGACCCCCATGGCCACCGCCACCGTGGCTTCAGGCACGGGGCCTCACTCTGTGACCACGACGGGCAGCTGGCAGTGACGGGCTTTAAATACAACGGCCGGTTGTTGGTGATGATCCTCCCTGCTGTGGGATGAAACGGGGAGGAGAGGCAACATACCTTGCGGTATTAAGGCTTTGACCAGCATCCGCTGCACCAATGAACAAGGGCGCCAAACGGCGTAATGCCCATCAGTTAAGGCCAGAGAAAAGGAACATCTGTAGGAGCCGGGTCCTCTTGGCGAAAAATCGCCCAGGGGACTCCTGCACGATGAACGGCCTTCTTAACTGACGGGCATTATTAATGCAGATCAGTTAAGCGAAAACTTGTTTGACTGTCAGAGATGAGATCAAAATCCGGTGATCATTCCGTGGGGCCGGACAGCACAACAAAAACAAACCGCGCGGAGGGCAAGGCCAAGCCCATAAACGCATGAAATACACGACACCTGCTGGTCCTGATGTTCACCTCGAACGGGGGAAAGGGCTCAAAGGGAATTAAACTAAAATGGAGACTTACCCATGAACAAACGCACCCGAAACCTTAGACCGCGCCGGCTCGGCTGGCTGGGGCTAGTGACCCTGACCGCCCTCTTCGCAAACCCGCTTTTTGCCTTCACCGCCAGCGACCTTACCACCGACGCGCACGCCACCCGCTCGGTCACCCTGGGCGATGTGGACGGCGACGGCGACCTCGACCTGGTGGTCGGTAACGCTAACCAGACCAACCGCCTCTACCGCAACGACGGCGCGGGCAACTATGGCGTCGGTACCGATATCACCGCCGACAGCCACGATACCTACTCGGTCACCCTGGGCGATGTGGACGGCGACGGCGACCTCGACCTGGTGGTCGGTAACGCTAACCAGACCAACCGCCTCTACCGCAA
>JBFEWO010000065.1:0-14069 GCA_041546305.1 Thiohalomonadaceae bacterium
CCCGGGAACTTTCCGCGACGTAACCGGATCATAAGTGCATTGTCACTGGGAACACTTGTCGTCGAGGCGGCGCTGCGCAGCGGTTCACTGATCACTGCGCGATTAGCAGCGGAACAGGGGAGGGAGGTGTTCGCGATCCCCGGTTCGATCCATAACCCGCTGGCCAGGGGGTGTCACCGCCTGATTCGCGAGGGGGCAAAACTGGTGGAAACAGCGCAGGATATTCTAGTGGAGCTGGCGCCTCAGCTACATGCTGCCCTGGAAATTCCGGACAACCAGTCAGACGAGCCCTTGCGGGATCAACCCCAGGATGAGGGGCACCAATGCCTGCTCAGCTGTTTGAGTGATGCCCCTACTGGGATTGATCAGCTGGTCGAACGCAGTGGATTGACGGCGGAAGCCGTTTCCTCCATGCTGTTGTTGTTAGAACTGCAGGGCCACGTGGTATCCACAGCGGGTGGCTATATGCTGGCCGGCAAGAGAACGTGAAATGAAACAAGATGTATTCGATATCCTGCTCTATCTCTTCGAAAACTACATGTACGACGAGACAGAGCTGGAGCATGACCGGGATTCGCTGCAGCGCGAGCTGCTGGAGGCCGGGTTTCGCCGGAATGAAATTGGCAAGGCCTTTGATTGGCTGGAAGGCCTGGGTGCTATTGACTACGATGGTGCGGTGCCGCTAAAGAGTGAGCAGCAATCCTTCCGTATTTACTCCGAGGAGGAGTTTGCAAAGCTCGACACCGAATGTCGTGGTTTTTTGCTCTTTCTCGAACAGATGGGCGTACTGGATCATGCCACACGGGAGATGGTTATCGACCGGGTCATGGCTCTGGAGAGTGAAGAGGTGGATCTGGACCAGCTCAAATGGGTCATCCTGATGGTGCTGTTCAATCAGCCCGGACAGGAGGCTGCGGTGGCCTGGATGGAAGATCTGGTACTGGACGAGGTCGTCGGTCAGTTGCACTGAGTACAGTGCCCTGTTACGGCGACCAATGCCCGCAAAAGCGGGCATTTTTCTGGTTGTTAATATATGAGTAAACATCTCGTTATCGTGGAGTCGCCGGCCAAGGCGAAGACCATCAAGAAATACCTCGGCAAGGACTTCGAGGTATTGGCCTCTTATGGCCACGTGCGCGACCTGCTGCCGAAAGAGGGTGCGGTCGACCCACAGCACGACTTTGCGATGAAGTATCAGGTCATCGACAAGAACAGCAAGCATGTCGATGCCATCGCCAAGGCGCTGAAGAAGGCCGACAGTCTCTACCTGGCCACTGACCCGGACCGCGAAGGCGAGGCAATCTCTTGGCATCTGCTGGAGATCCTGAAGAACAAAAAACTGCTCAAGGACAAGGAGGTCGGTCGCGTGGTGTTCCACGAGATCACCAAGAACGCGATCCGCGATGCTGTCGAGCATCCGCGTGAGCTGGCGATGGAGTTGGTCAACGCGCAACAGGCGCGCCGTGCACTCGATTACCTGGTCGGTTTCAATCTCTCGCCGCTGCTGTGGAAGAAGATCCGCCGCGGCCTTTCTGCCGGACGGGTGCAGAGTCCGGCGCTGCGCCTCATTGTCGAGCGTGAGGAGGAGATCGAGCGTTTCGTGCCGCGTGAGTATTGGACCGTCGAGGCCGATGTCAGCAGCAAGGGGCAAAATTTCAGCGCCAAGTTGATTCAGTTCGAAGGCGAAAAGGTCGAGCAGTTCTCCATCGACAACAGCGAGCGGGCAGATACCGTCGAGTCGAACCTGCTCATGGCCGCCGAGGGCAAGCTCACCGTCAGCAAAGTGGTGAAAAAACAACGCAAGCGTAATCCGGCTGCGCCCTTTACGACCTCCACCCTGCAGCAGGAGGCGTCGCGCAAACTCGGCTTTACCGCGCAGCGCACCATGCGCACCGCACAGCAGCTCTATGAAGGGATCGACATCGGTGGTGAAACCGTCGGTCTCATTACCTATATGCGTACCGACTCGGTCAACCTGGCGCAGGAGGCGCTGGAGGAGATCCGCGGTTTTATCGCCCAGCGTTTTGGCAGCGACAATGTGCCGGCTGAACCGCGCGTGTTCAAGACCAAGTCGAAGAATGCCCAGGAAGCACATGAGGCGATCCGGCCGACCTCCATTCTGCGTGTGCCTGAATCCATCCAGGCGCATCTCTCCAAAGATCAATTCCGGCTTTATGAGTTGATCTGGAAGCGCACTCTGGCCTGCCAGATGGTCCATGCCACCCTCGACACAGTGGCCGTCGATCTGACGGCCGGCGAAGAGAATATTTTCCGCGCCAATGGCTCAACCATCGTTCATGCCGGTTTTATGGCGGTCTATCAGGAGAGCGTGGACGATGCCAAGGAGAAGGAAGACGATAACAAGCTGCTGCCGAAGATGCTCGAGGGAGAGAAGGTCGAACTCATCGCGCTACGTCCCGAGCAGCATTTCACCGAGCCGCCTCCACGCTTCTCAGAAGCAAGCCTGGTCAAGGCGCTGGAGGAATATGGCATTGGCCGCCCCTCTACCTATGCCAGTATCATCTCCACACTGCAGGCGCGAGAGTACGTGGAGATGGACAAGCGCCGTTTCATCCCTACCGATGTCGGCCGGGTGGTCAACAAGTTCCTGACGCAGCACTTTACCCAGTACGTCGACTACGACTTTACCGCCAAGCTCGAGGATGAACTCGATGCGGTCTCCCGCGGCGAGGAAGAATGGGTGCCGCTGATGCACAAGTTCTGGCGGCCGTTCAAGGATCTGGTCGATGACAAGGAGCAGAGCGTTTCGCGCAAGGATGTTACCCAGGAAGAGTTGGAAGAAAAATGTCCGCAGTGCGGCAAACCGCTGGCGATCCGCCTCGGTCGTCGCGGCCGCTTTATCGGTTGTACCGGCTACCCGGAGTGCGACTACACCCGTAACCTGGATGAAACCGAGGAGAAAAAGAGCGAGCCGCAGGTGGTTGAGGGACGCAGTTGTCCTGAGTGTGGTGAGCCGTTGCTGATCCGTGAGGGTCGTTATGGCAAGTTCATCGGTTGCAGCGCTTATCCCAACTGCAAACATATCGAACCGTTGGAGCAGCCCGCCGACACCGGTGTCACCTGTCCGCAGTGCAAGAAGGGCACACTGCTGCGTCGCAAATCGCGCCGCGGCAAGATTTTCTTCTCTTGCTCCACCTATCCGGATTGCGACTATGCAGTATGGAACGAGCCAATTGATGAGCCCTGTCCTGATTGTGGCTGGCCGATCCTCACGGTCAAAACCACCAAGCGCAAAGGCACTGAAAAGGTTTGTCCGCAGAAGGACTGCGGTTACGCGGAGCCTTATGAAAAAGCTGATGAGGCAGAAGAGGCCGAAGCCGAATAGCGGCGATGTGTAGGCGCTGCCTGAGCCCAAGGCTTTGCCATGCCCTCGGGCGATGTGACAACGAAGATCTACGATTAATTGGAGATAACACCAATGAGCAAGCCTTTTGTTGCCATTCTGATGGGATCAGACTCGGATCTGCCGACGATGCAGGCCACTTTCGAGGTACTAAAGTCCTTCGAGATTACCTACGAGGTGCGCATTCACTCGGCACACCGCACCCCGGAAGCAACTCATGACTACGTCACCGATGCCGAGAAACGCGGTTGCCAGGCGTTCATCTGTGCCGCCGGTTTGGCGGCTCACCTGGCCGGTGCGGTTTCCGCCATTACCGTACGTCCGGTAATTGGTGTGCCGATGGACGGTGGTCCGCTCAAGGGCCAGGATGCGCTGCTCTCCACGGTGCAGATGCCGGGCGGCATCCCCGTGGCCACCGTGGCGATCGGCAAGGCCGGGGCGAAGAACGCCGGTTATCTGGCCGCCCAGATCATGGCCGTTTCCGATGCGGCACTGGCGCAAAAACTGCGCGATGAGCGCGAGTCAAACAAGCAGAAAATCCTCGCGCGCAATGCCGAGGTGCAGAAGGAACTTGGCCTCGCGTAACGCGCAATGAGTGGTTTTCACCTGCGTGCCGCCCGCCGCACTCTGCAGGCGGGCGGTATCGTTGCCTACCCGACCGAGGCGGTTTACGGTCTCGGCTGCGATCCGAACAATCCCGATGCTGTGATGCGGTTGCTGGCGCTCAAGCATCGCCCCTGGCAAAAGGGCGTGATCCTGATCGCTTCGGCTTTGGATCAGCTCGAGCCCTATTTACAGCCCCTGAGCCCACCGATCGCAGCGCGAGTGCAAGCTACCTGGCCGGGTCCGGTGACTTGGTTATTGCCGGCGCGCCCCGAGGTCCCCTGGTGGATACGCGGTGAGCATCGTACGCTGGCGGTGCGTGTCACCGCCCATCCGTTGGCCGCTTCACTTTGCCATGCCTTTGGTGGCCCCCTTGTTTCCACCAGTGCCAATCTTGCCGGGCATGAGCCGGCGCGCAGTGCGTTACGGGTACGTCGAGAACTGGGCGAGAAGGTGGACTACATTCTGCACGGTCCGCTGGGTACACTGGCACAACCTACGGAAATTCGCGATGCGGAAACCGGCCGTATCATCCGCGCCGGCTAGCATAATTGAGAGAGAACATGGGCGAGATCAATATCGAAGCAGTCAAGGAATACCTTTTGTCGCTGCAGCAGCGTATTGTCGATGCGCTGGAAGCCGAGGATGGCGAGGGCCAATTTATTCGCGACGAGTGGCAGCGGCCGCATGAAGCGGAAAAAGGGCTCACTGGTGGCGGTATCGTACGCCTCATGAGCGAGGGGAAAGTCTTCGAGCAGGCGGGGATCAACTTCTCCCATGTGCGCGGTGAGAAGCTGCCGCCCTCGGCCAGTGCTCACCGCCCGGAACTGGCCGGTCGTTCCTTCCAGGCGATGGGCGTCTCGCTGGTGATCCATCCGCGTAATCCCTATGTGCCCACCTCCCATGCCAACGTGCGCCTGTTCGTGGCGGAGAAGCCTGGCGAAGCGCCGGTGTGGTGGTTCGGTGGTGGCTTCGATTTGACGCCCTATTATCCGTTCCATGAGGATGTGATCGCCTGGCATAAAACCGCGAAGGCCGCCTGCGCACCCTTCGGCGAAGAGGTCTATGCGAAATACAAAAAATGGTGTGACGAGTATTTCTTCCTCAAGCATCGTGATGAAACCCGCGGGGTCGGCGGCCTCTTTTTTGATGATTTGAACGAAGGGGATTTCGACACCTGTTTTGCCTTCCTTCGCAGTGTCGGCGATGCCTATATCGAGGCGTACACGCCTATCGTGGCCAAGCGCAAAGAGAGTCCGTACGGTGAGCGTGAGCGTGACTTTCAGCTCTACCGACGCGGTCGCTACGTGGAATTCAACCTGGTGTTCGACCGCGGCACCCTGTTCGGGCTGCAGTCAGGAGGGCGGACCGAATCGATCCTGATGTCGCTGCCGCCGCTGGTGAAGTGGCGCTACAACTGGTCGCCGGAGCCGGGCAGCCCCGAGGCAAATCTGTATGAAAATTATCTCAAGCCAAGGGACTGGCTTGGTGAGGAGTAGGAATGGCTGAAAATACCCTTTACTGGCACGACTACGAGACCTTTGGTACCGACACCCTGCGTGACCGCCCGGTGCAGTTCGCCGGGGTGCGCACCGATGAGGACCTGAACATCATCGGCGAGCCACTCAATATCTTCGCTCGACCTGCGCCCGATACCCTGCCGCATCCGATGTCCTGTCTGATCACCGGAATCACCCCACAGCAGGCACTGGAGCAGGGAATGCCGGAAGACGAGTTCATCGCGCGCGTGCACAAGGAGCTGTCTGAACCGGGTACCTGCGGCGTGGGTTATAACTCACTGCGTTTCGATGATGAGGTGACGCGTCACACCCTTTATCGCAATCTTTACGACCCCTACGGCCGCGAGTGGCAGAACGGCAATTCGCGCTGGGACATCATCGACATGGTGCGTGCCTGCCGTGACCTCAGACCCGAGGGGATTGTCTGGCCGCAGCGCCAGGATGCCGATCGCTCCAGCTTTAAGCTGGAGGAGTTGACCGCGGCCAACGGTATCGGTCATGAGCATGCCCACGATGCGCTTTCCGATGTCTACGCCACCATCGCCATGGCGAAGCTGATCAAGGATAAGCAGCCCAAGCTGTACGATTTCTGCTACAAGCTGCGGCGCAAGAACGAGGTGCTGAAGTATCTCGACCTGAAGGAGATGAGCCCAATCCTGCATACCTCCGGCATGTACGGCAGCGATTATGGAAACACCCGTCTGGTGGTGCCAGTGGCGGCACATCCGGTGAACAAGAACAGCATCATCGTTTTCGATCTGTCACAGGATCCTTCCCTGTTGTTGGAGCTGGGGCATAAGAAACTGCGCGAGCGCCTGTATACCCCAGCGGCGGAGTTGCCGGAGGGAGTCGAGCGTCCAGCCTTGAAGCAGATCCTGGTTAATAAGTGCCCGGTGATCGCTCCGCTCAGCACCCTCACCGGTGAGGCGGCGAAACGCCTGAACATCGATTTGGTTCGGTGCCAACAGAATCGTCAGGCCTTATTGGGTGCCCGGAGAAAAATCACCGAAAAGCTGGCCAAGATATTTGCGCCGCAGGAGTTCGAGCCGCAAACGGATACCGATCTGCTGCTCTACGGTGGCGGCTTTTTCAGCGACAGCGACAAGCGCAAGATGCAGCAGGTGCATGATACTGCTATAGATGAGCTTGGCTCCCAAACGTGGGTGTTCGACGATAAGCGCCTGCCGGAGATGCTTTTTCGGTTTCGTGCGCGTAACTATCCAGAGACACTGAGTGGTGACGAACAGGCGCAGTGGCTGGAACACTGTCGACATCGTCTCCTCGAGGGTGAGGCGGGTAACCGTACCTTCAGCGATTTCTTTGCCGAGATAGAACGTATTCGAAACGAAGAGTCACCGGATGAGCGTAAAGTGCAAATTCTTGCCGAAGTCGAAACTTTCGGCCGGGAACTGCAGGCCTATCTTGGCGGTTAATCTGTTCTGGCGGCGTGGGAAATGCACCCACGCCGTGTGTTGATTGGATAAGCCCTTTGTTATCGTGCCCACGCTCTGCGTGGGAACACAGCTAGCGACGCTCCGCGTCGTGCACACTACTTCATCAACGCATTGAGTGTAGCGATTACCTCTTCTTTATCCCACTCCAGTCCGCCATAGAGGGCATAACGAATCTTTCCTGCCGGGTCGAGAATAAAGGTGGTGGGCACGGCGCTGATCATCCACTGTTCAACCACCGTCCCTTCCGGGTCGAGCAACAGCGGAAAATCGACCTTGATGTTGTGTTGCTGGAGGAAGGCTTTCACATCCGACTGCTCCTCGGCCATGTCGACGGCAAGAATGACAAAGGGCTTGCCGGCCATCTTTTCCTTGAGCCGCTGCATCGATGGCATCTCCTTGATGCACGGGCCGCAGTAGGTGGCCCAGAAGTTGAGCATCACCACCTTGCCCTGATAGTTGCTCAGGGTGTGGGCCTGGCCCTGCATGTCCTGGAGGGTGAAGTCCGGCAGGGCAGCGCCCTCATAAGGTTTGAGGTCTTTGGCCTGCACCAGGTCCGCAGCGAGAAACAGAACTAACAACAAAACCTTTCTCATCACTTAATCTCCAGGGTACGTAATTTCGCCAGCGCCTGCTCAACCAGCTCGGGCAGGCGCTGGGCCATGGTACTCTCAGCTGCCGTGGCATCGGGGCGGGAGTAGAACTGGTTGCGCACATCAGGCAGCAACTCTACATGCACCTTGCTGCCGCCCGTCTCCAGGGTCTTTTGCAGTTTTTTCACCCAAAACCGCGTCGGGGTGTTGGCCGGTTGCATGATCACAATGGGCAGGCGGGAATTGTGCACCACCTCAAGGTATTCCACCGGCTTGCCCGGTTCCGGGTCGTGGGCGGTGAGCATGGGAAAGAAGAGTATGGCTCCTGCCAGGCGCGTGTCGTCCGGGTGTTGCCGGCGCCAGAGGCGGGCGCCACGCAGGGCGGGGATCGCCCCGTATCCGCTGGCGGTGAGCACAATCCTTTTGTCGTTCTGCAGCACTGTATGCGCTATCAGTTGGGCCACCTCTTCGCCCTCCAGCGAGCGCATGCTGCTGGGGGCGATGGGCAGGAAATGGGCACCGAGTAGGTCTGCGAGCCATACCTCGATTCCGCGCTGGGCGAGTACCTCGCCGGCCGCCGCTTCGGCGCGTCCGGTGCCCTGATCACAGGGAAACCCGAGCAGCAGGGTATCGCCCTCGGCAGGGAAATAGCGCAGGTCCATTTCCAGTTCGTCGGAGAGCATGACTGTATCGTGGAGCGCCTCGGCAGAAAGTGCCGCAGGCAGAAGGGCAAGGCAAAGAATGAGGAGAGCTTGCAGCTGTGGCAAGGGGATGGCTCCTTTCACGTCTGGCGGTCATTTCATAGTAAAGAGGAGCTGAATCCCCTGCAACCGGTAAGGGCTCGAGGGTGATGAACTATATTCGGTGGTACCGGTTTTATTCCGGCTGGTTACGCATAAAGTCGGCGGTTTTGTAGAACGCGGCCTCCAGCTCCTTGCGCAGTGACTCTTCGATACCGACATCTTCCATCGCCTGGATCATGCAGCGCATCCACTGATCGCGAGCGGCGCTGTCGACGGCAAACGGCATGTGGCGTTGGCGCAACCGTGGGTGGCCGTACTTTTCCATGTAAAGCTGGGGACCGCCGAGCCAGCCGGAGAGGAACATGAACAGCTTCTGTTTGGAGCCGCGCAGGTCCTTGGCGTGCATCTGGCGAATTTGCTGCGTCTCCGGCAGGGTGTCCATCAGCTCGTAAAAGCGCTCAACCAGCTCGCGGATTTTGGCTTCGCCGCCAATGCGCTCGTAATGGGGGTTCTCGGTCATGGGATCGTCAAGTGTATGGCTTTTGGGAGAACTTGGGAGTATAGCGCGGTACCCCTTTTGACCAAAGTTACAACCGCGCTTGTGCCGGTGCAGAGCGGACATTCTGGTAGAATGGGGCGATGGATATTTCCGACCTGCTCGATGACCTGAACGAACCCCAGCGCGAGGCGGTATGCGCCCCGCCGGGTAACCTGCTAATCCTCGCCGGTGCCGGCAGCGGCAAGACCCGCGTGCTGACCCATCGCATCGCCTTTTTGATCCGCACCGGTCAGGCCTCGCCCTACGGCATCCTGGCTGTGACCTTCACCAATAAGGCGGCGAAGGAGATGCGCGGGCGCATCGAAGGGCTGCTCGGCATGCCCGCCTCGGGGATGTGGGTCGGCACCTTCCACGGTATTGCCCATCGGCTGCTGCGAGCCCATTACCACGAAGCAGGACTGCCGCAGGCCTTCTCCATCCTCGACAGCGAGGATCAGTACCGTCTGATCCGTCGCCTGTTGCGGGAGATGAATCTGGACGAGAATCAGTGGCCTCCCAAGCAGATCCAGTGGTACATCAACGGCAAGAAGGACGAAGGGCTGCGCCCGCAGCACATCGACAGCTACGGCGATTATCATGCCGAGCAGATGGTGAAGGTCTATCGGGCCTATGAAGAGGCGTGTGAGCGTAACGGGGTGATCGATTTTGCCGAGCTGCTGCTGCGCGCCCATGAACTGCTGCGCGACAAGCCGGAGGTGCTGGCGCACTACCGCAAACGCTTCCGCCATATTCTGGTCGATGAGTTTCAGGATACCAATGCCATCCAGTACGCCTGGCTGAGGCTGCTGGCCGGCGACAGCGGCGAGATGTTCGTGGTTGGCGATGACGATCAGTCCATCTATGGCTGGCGCGGCGCCAAGGTGGAGAACATCCACAAGTATCAGAAGGATTTTGCCGACGTCCATCTCATCCGCCTGGAGCAGAACTACCGCTCCACAGGCACCATCCTTAGTGCCGCTAACGTGCTCATCGCAAACAATACCGATCGCCTCGGCAAGGAATTGTGGACCGAGGGCGAAGAGGGCGAGGCGATCAAGCTCTACAGCGCCTTTAACGAGCTGGACGAGGCGCGCTTCGTGGTCGAGCAGATCGCCGATTGGGTGCGCCTCGGTAATCGCCGCGATGAAGCGGCGATCCTCTACCGCTCCAACGCCCAGTCGCGGGTGCTGGAAGAGGCGCTGATGTATGCGTCGATGCCGTATCGGATTTATGGTGGCCTCCGCTTTTTCGAGCGCGCAGAGATCAAGGATGCATTGGCTTATCTACGCCTGCTGATCAACCGCGCCGACGACCCCTCCTTCGAGCGTGTGGTCAACACCCCCACCCGCGGTATAGGCAACCGTACCGTTGAGGCGATACGGGAACGGTCGCGGGCAAACGGTATCTCCATGTGGCAGTCCGCGGGGGAAATCGTCGCCGAGAAGAGCCTGCCGGCACGAGCCACCAATGCCGTCGCCGCGTTTCTCGATCTCATCGATCGCCTGGGCCGAGAGACCGAGGGCCAGCCGCTGGATGAGCGGGTCGAACACGTCATCCAGCACAGCGGACTCATCGAACACTTCAAAAAGGAAAAGGGCGAGAAGGGACAGGCCCGGGTGGAGAACCTGGAGGAATTGGTCTCCGCAGCACGGCAGTTCGAATATGACGACGAGGAGGGAGTGGATGATCTCGCCGCCTTCCTCGCTCACGCCGCGTTGGAAGCGGGCGAGGGCCAGGCCGACGCCTACGAGGATGCGGTGCAGCTGATGACCCTCCATACCGCCAAGGGGCTGGAGTTTCCGCTGGTCTTCATGGTCGGCATGGAGGAGGGGCTGTTCCCGCACCAGCTGTCCATCGACGAGTCCGGCCGCCTGGAAGAGGAGCGCCGCCTCGCCTACGTGGGCATGACCCGCGCGATGAAACAACTCTATCTAACCCATGCCGAGGTGCGTCGCCTCTACGGTGATGAGAAATACACCCGCCCGTCGCGCTTTATCAGTGAAATCCCTGCTGAGTACCTGGAAGAGATCCGCCTGCGCGGTAGTGTGTGCCAGCCGGTGTTCCGTCGGGAAGCCACGGGTATTGGGCTTGCTCAGGATAATGAAACCGGCCTGCAACTCGGCCAGCAGGTCATGCATCCCAAGTTTGGTATGGGCACCGTACTGCAGTGCGAAGGCGCTGGTGCGCAAGCCAGGGTGCAGGTGAATTTCGATGAGGTCGGCAGCAAATGGCTGGTATTGGCCTATGCCAAGCTGGAAGTGGTGTAATCGAACATTTCAACAAAGAGTCCGTTTGACGGTTTAACAGACAATAAAAACAGGAAAGGGGAGATCGATGAAAAGACGTGATCTGATCAAGGGTATCGGCGCAGGTTCCATGATCGCCGGGGCGGGCTTGCTTGCCGGTTGTGGTGAGAAAAAGACCGAACAGGCCACTGCCGGTGCTGAGCAGCAACAGCAGAAATTCCAGTGGAAGATGGTCACCACCTGGCCGAAGAATTTCCCCGGTTTGGGTACCGGCGCCAACAAGCTGGCCGAACTCATCACCGAAATGTCCGGCGGACGTATCGAGGTGAAGGTGTTCGGGGCGGGCGAACTGGTGCCGGCTTTCGAGATCTTCGATGCGGTCTCCCGTGGTACCGCTGAGATGGGCCATGGCGCTTCCTACTACTGGAAAGGCAAGAGTGAAGCGGCGCAATTCTTCGCCGCTGTCCCCTTTGGCCTCACCGCCCAGGAGATGAACTCCTGGCTCTACCACGGCGGCGGCATGGAGCTGTGGCAAGAGGTCTACGCTCCGTTCGGCCTGGTGCCCACCGCGGCGCTTAACACCGGTGTACAGATGGGCGGTTGGTTCAACAAGGAGATCAATTCTCTGGAGGATCTCAAGGGCCTGAAGATGCGCATCCCAGGCCTTGGCGGTGAGGTACTGCAGCGTCTCGGCGGTACACCGGTCAGCCTCCCCGGCGGCGAGATTTTCCCCTCGCTGCAGTCCGGCGCCATCGACGCCACCGAGTGGGTCGGCCCCTATAACGATCTCGCCTTTGGTCTGCACAAGGCCGCTAAATACTACTACTACCCGGGGTGGCACGAGCCGGGCACCACGCTGGAGTGCTTCATCAACAAAAAGGCCTTCGAGGCGCTGCCGGCCGACCTGCAGTCCATCGTCCTCAATGCCAGCAAGGTGGCAAACCTGGATGGCCTGTCGGAACTGACTGCGCGCAACAACGAAGCCTTGCACACCCTCGTTACCAAGCACAACGTCGAACTGAGAAAATTCCCCGACGACGTGCTTGCACAGTTGAAAAAGGTCTCCGACGAAGTGGTGGCAGAGATCGCCGAAAAGGATCCGATGTCGAAAAAGGTCTACACATCGTTCAAGCAGTTTCGCGATCAGGTCATGCAGTGGCACAATGTTTCCGAGCGGGCATACCTCAACGCGCGTGGCGGAGCGTAGCGGATTCGGTCATAAAAAAATGGATTCATCGGCAGGGGCCGTCCATTGGAGTGGCGGCTCCTGCCGGTTCATGAGGAATTGCCTCCCCGTTGAGGTTGTTCGACGTAGTAAAGATGGCGTTGCCAAGGAACTGGACCACCGCTGAGGTCGTGATCGAGACAGCAACAGGAATGTGTAGATTTCAATCGACGCCCCCCTGAATGCATACGGGCAACTTGCCCGCTATTCCAAAGATATTACGGGTTTAAAGGCAAAATCGCCCGAAAATCACACTGCAAGGAGAGAACCTGGTTGCGGTACTGGAAAGGCATGATATGGTCAGTGCCTCAACTGTAAGGTATAAATAGACATAACAGGGATGTGTACACTTCAATCAACACCTCCCCCTGAACACATATGTGCAATAAGCCTGAGTGCATACGGACAATTTGCCCGATACTCCGCAGATATTTGCGGGTTTAAAGGCAATATTGCCCGTTTTTTCCGAAATATGAGGGATAGAGGGCAAACTGCCCGCTACTCAATGTTATGTGTAAAAGGATGAACAGAAACGTTACTGCCATAGCAAAGGGAATTGCAGTTTATATTCTCATCTCAGCAATATCGCTGGCGTTGTTGTACGGGGATACCTCTTCAAGTATTGGGTTTCTTGTATGGGCGGGTGTTTTTGTGGCAGGTGTGGTTACAGCATTAACTGCAAAGTCACATAAAGTATGGTTATCTCTTATGGTGGCGCTACCTATTGCAATAATAATTGCACTTGAAAATCTTATATGGCAATTACTTGGAAAACCTTCTGATTTTCCAGGCATGTCTGGTTTTTTCATCGTCGCAGCCATTTTCATACCCACTGGACTGTTATTGTCAGGCACAGGCGGTGTAATAGGTTGGTTTATATGCAAGCAGAAAAACACATAACAACCAGTTCAAGCCGACCCAACTCCGCGGCACTTGTTTTGTGCTGTCTAGCACAAAAACAAGCCCCGCTCCGTCGGTCGGCTTAACAGAACGTTAGAGTGTAAAACCGAGTAATCAAAATGGAAAATGGACCATCCCCAAAAACAAAGATACCGCTTGGTGAACAAGCTGGCATCGTGTTTTTAAAGAACGTCGTAAATAACCCCAACATTGTGGTCGGCGACTATACGTACTACCACGATTTCAACGATCCGAGTTCTTTTGAAAGAAACGTTCTTTATCATTTCGATTTCAACGGAGACAAATTAATCATTGGAAAATTCTGCTCAATCGCCTCCGGCGTCAAGTTCATAATGAATGGCGGTAATCACAGAACGGATTGGTTCACAAATTACCCATTTCCGATTTTTCAAAATGGTTGGGAACAAGCGAT
The DNA here is from genome assembly GCA_041546305.1 of Thiohalomonadaceae bacterium. Lineage (GTDB taxonomy): Bacteria > Pseudomonadota > Gammaproteobacteria > Thiohalomonadales > Thiohalomonadaceae > JBFEYJ01. Next base: position 13,617 of record JBFEWO010000065.1, read on the forward strand.
GCCGGAATCCTGGCCCAACAAAGGCGATACCGTTGTTGGAAACGACGTCTGGATTGGTTACGACGCCATGATAATGCCTGGAGTTAAAGTGGGTGATGGATCGATAGTCGCAACGCGCGCTGTGGTTACCGCCGACGTAGAGCCATATTCTGTGGTGGGTGGCAATCCAGCTCGCTTAATCCGAAAACGGTTTGATGAAGCTACTGTTAGCGAACTTGTGAAGATTAGCTGGTGGGAGTGGGATGAAGAAAAGATTACTCGAAATGTCAAAGCAATATGCGGCAACGACATAGATCTATTAAAGAATGCACTCTAACAAGCGACTGTGATCCCAAGTCAAGACCCTAGGCATATTTCTCTTGCCAGGTGGTTCCGTCTCTCACCATAGCATTCAGAATCGTAATCATCTTTCTCATGCAGGCGGTAAGGGCGACCTTTTTATGTTTACCCTGC
>JBFEWO010000210.1:0-1571 GCA_041546305.1 Thiohalomonadaceae bacterium
AAATCGGCATGAGCCCATTCAAGTTCTAAGGAGACATCACCATGAGCGACATGAATCAGGCGATGATCGAAAAATATCGCAGCAACTTCCTCCAAGAGGTCGAGGCCAACGTCGAAGAAGGCCACATGGTCAAAATGTGCATGCAGTGCGGCGTCTGCTCTGGCTCCTGCCCGATGCAGAACCACTGGGAGCACCCACCGCAGGAGCTGTTCATGATGATTCGCGCCAACAAGCGTGAAGAGGTCCTGAGCAGCACCTCCATGTGGATGTGTACCTCCTGCTACAACTGTATCGCTCGCTGCCCGCGCGGCCTGCCGATCACCCACATCATGCACGGCCTGGCGAGTTACGGTAAGCGCCTGGGTCTGGCCCCCAAGGAGCAGCCCACCGTTAAGTTCGGCGATATCTTCTGGAAGTCGATCGTGCAGAACGGCCGCGTTAACGAGCTGAAGATTGGTATCGGACTGTACTTCAAGGACGGGTTCGGCCAGGGCATCAAGAATGCCCTTGCCGGCAAAGAGCTCGGTATGGCAATGATGAAGACCAAGCGTATGAACCCGATGGAGTACTTCGGCGGTCACAAGTGTAAAGACCGCTCCGGCATCGCCAAGATGCTGGCCAAGGCCGAAGAGTTCGAAGCTGAACACGTAGCCAAGTACGGCAAGTAGGAGAGAGACTAATGGCTAAAAAAGAATATTCCTTCTACCCCGGTTGCTCCTCGCAGAGCAAGGCTTCCGCGGATAACTTCATGCGCTCCGCCAACGCCATGTGCGATGCGCTGGACATCCAGCTCAACGAGATCGATGACTGGAACTGCTGCGGTGCCTCTATCGGTTATGCCGGTGGTAGCGAGATCCCGCGTCTCTCACTGAGTGCACGCAACATTGCGTTGTCCAAAGAGCAGCAGGGTGACAAAGATATCGTCGCCCCCTGTGCCGCTTGCTGGATCGCCACCCGTGAAGCCGAAGACCGTGTTAACGAAAACGCCCACGTTCGCGAAGGCATTAACGCTGCCCTCGGTGAGATTGGCCTTAAGATCGAGCCTCAGCAGATGCCCAAGACCCGTCACATGGTCGAGGTGCTGATGGAGGACATCGGTATCGATACTATCGCTAACGGCGTCACTAACCCGCTGGAAGGTATCAAGATCGCCGGTTACGTCGGCTGTCAGACCAACCGTCCCTTCGGTATCGCTGGTGAGTCCTTCGAAAACCCGCAGTATCTCGACAAAATGGTTGAGGCCTGCGGCGCAGAAGCGGTTTCCAATTACGAGAAAAAGGTCTCCTGCTGTTCAGGTGCACTGATGTTCTCCGAACCGGAAAAGGGCCACGCACTGGTGAAAGATATCATCGAAGCTGCTTACGACGGTGGTGCGGATATGATCGTCACCCCCTGCCAGCTCTGCCAGATGAACGTTGAGTCTTACCAGAGCAACATCAACAAGACCTACGGTACCAAGTTCGAAATGCCGGTCGTCTACTACTCACAGCTCATCTCCCTGGCCTATGGTAAGTCTGCCAGCGAGTCAGCGCTTGATGGTCAGATCATCCGTGCCAAGAAGCTGGAAGATA
>JBFEWO010000173.1:0-4993 GCA_041546305.1 Thiohalomonadaceae bacterium
CTCGCGGCCAAGAAAAACATCACGGGTGGCTTCCCGCTGAAAATCGACTCCAACAGCGACATTCTGGGCTATATCTCGATGATTGGCTTCTACGATCTGCCTTTGGATTACCTCGACACCTTCAACAGCCGGGTGGAAGCATTGACCGTACCCCAGATCCGCGACGCCTTCACCCGCCGCATTCACCCTGACAAAATGGCAACCGTCACGGTCGGCGGCCAACCCTGAGCATGCGTAAAGGCGGACGCAAGGGCGGCAGCAATACGCTGCGCATCATTGGTGGGCAGTGGCGGGGGCGCAAGTTACGCTTCGCCGATGGCGAGGGATTGCGCCCCACCACCGATCGGGTGCGGGAGACGCTGTTCAACTGGCTGCAACCGGTCATCGGCGGGGCTCGCTGCCTGGATCTCTTCAGTGGCAGTGGCGCCCTCGGGCTGGAGGCGCTCTCCAGAGGGGCGGACAAGGTTATTTTCATTGAGCGTAACCCCAAAGCCGTAACGGCACTCAAGGAAAATCTGAAACTGTTGCAGGCCGGCAATACGGAAGTTCATCAGGGGGATGCCCTTGCCTGGCTCCGCGGGGCATCCTCTACCTTTGATGTGGTCTTCCTTGATCCGCCGTTTCGCCAGGAACTGCTTGCCCCGGCACTCAAACTCCTGGCCGATGGTGGCTGGGTCGCTGAGGGGGCCCGGGTCTATATCGAAACGGAATCAGAGCTGGGGGAACCCGAGCTCCCGCCGGGCTGGGAGTTGTTGCGCAGTAAAAAGGCCGGGCAAGTGGCTTATTACCTGGCAGAGGTACAGAAATAATCGCAATCCCGCATAAAAAGGCCCCTTGAACCTCCCTATAGTCACCCCAACTACCCAAAACTGCTATCATTGGCGGCCACGAATCACCGGGAACTGAGATGCCTGTTACCGCTATCTACCCTGGGACCTTTGATCCCATCACCAACGGTCACAGTGACCTCATTTCGCGTGCCGCACGCCTTTTCGACAAGGTCGTGGTGGCCGTGGCGGCCAATCCCAAGAAAACGCCTCTGTTCAATCTCGATGAGCGGGTGGAACTTGCCCAGGAGGTGCTTGTCGGACTGGAGAATGTCGAGGTATGCGGCTTCGACAGCCTGTTGGCGGACTTTGCCCACCAGAAGGGTGCCCGTGTGATTTTACGCGGCCTGCGTGCCGTCTCGGACTTCGAGTACGAGTTCCAGCTCGCAGGCATGAACCGCCGTCTGGCGCCGGATGTGGAGACCCTGTTCCTCACACCGGCGGAGAAATACACCTTCATCTCCTCCAGCCTGGTCAAGGAAGTCGCCGCGCTGGGAGGGGAGGTCGCCGATTTCGTCGACGCGAAGGTTAAGGCTGCACTTAATAACAGATTGCGCTAATATGCGCGATTGTACTCGCCATATTTGGCAAAATTGCAGGAGGAAAAGAGTGCCATGGCACTGATGATTACCGACGAATGTATTAACTGCGATGTATGTGAACCCGAGTGCCCCAATGGTGCTATCAGTCAGGGAGACGAGATCTACGAGATCGATCCCAACCTCTGCACCGAATGCGTCGGCCATTATGATGAGCCCCAGTGCATTGAAGTCTGCCCGGTAGATTGCATCCTTGTCGATCCCGACCACACCGAGTCCAAGGACGAACTTCAGGCCAAGTACGAGAAGCTGCAGTCCGAAAGCTGAGTTCACTACTGTTACAGGCAAGAAAAGGTCCCTTTTGGGACCTTTTTCGTTAGGTCCGCCTCATATTCCCGACTCGCCTGATAACACCTTGTTTACACCGAAGCCAACTGCGATGCTGTTGCCATGGCCATGAAAGGACATCGAACCGTGAAGCGTCTACTCCTCCTGCTGCTGTTACTCCCTTCGCTGGCCCTCGCTGCCGGCCAGAAGCCGCCTGCATCGGCGATTGCCTCGGCCCATCCACTGGCCACCGCAGCCGGACATCAAATCCTCGCTGCCGGCGGTAACGCCTTCGATGCAACGGTCGCAGTCAGCGCGGCGCTGGCGGTGGTCGAACCCTACAGCTCTGGGATTGGCGGTGGTGGCTTCTGGCTGCTGCATCGTGCCGAAGATGGCTTTGAAACTATGGTGGATGGGCGAGAGCGTGCACCGCTGGCGGCCAGCCGCGATATGTATTTGGATGAGAAGGGCGAGGTCATCACCGGCGCTTCTATGGATGGTCCGCTCTCGGCAGGCATTCCGGGAGCCCCGGCGGCACTAGCACACATCAGCAAACACTATGGCCAACTGCCGCTCTCGCAGGTGCTGGCACCGGCTATCCGCTACGCCCGTGAGGGCTTCCCGGTAACCGAACATTATCGCCGCATGGCCGGCTTTCGCCTGGATGCCCTACGCGCCTCGAAGGATGCCGCCAGGATCTTTCTCATCGAGGGAGAGGTCCCGCCCCTCGGCCACCTTATTAGGCAGCCGGAGCTGGCCAGTACTCTGGAGGCAATGGCACACGATAGCGCAGCTGGTTTTTATCAAGGCAAGGTTGCCGTACAACTGATAAAAGCCGTGCAACAGGCTGGCGGGATCTGGCAGCAGGCCGATTTCGACTCCTACCGGGTAGTTGAGCGTGAGCCTGTACGCAGCCATTACCGTGGCCTCACTGTTACCTCGGCAGCGCCACCCTCATCCGGCGGAGTGGCGCTTGCCACTATGCTTAATATCCTCGCGCAATACCCGCTGGAGAATCTGAACCGGGTACAGCGTAACCACCTGATCATTGAGGCGATGCGCCGAGCATACCGTGACCGTGCCGAATATCTGGGCGACACCGATTTCGTTTCCGTACCAGTAGCACGACTGACCAACCCGGATTATGCCTCGGGCCTGGCTGCCTCCATCCGCCTCGACCGGGCCACCGCCAGCAGTGAGCTCCCCACTGCCACGGGTAATCCTGGCGGCAATCACACCACTCACTTCTCGATTCTCGACGAAGAGGGGAATTACGTTTCTGCTACCTTGAGCATTAACTATCCCTTCGGCTCCGGTTTTGTCGCCAGTGGTACTGGAGTACTACTCAACGATGAGATGGACGACTTCTCCGCCAAGCCGGGCTCCCCCAACGCCTATGGTCTGGTTGGCGCCGAGGCCAATGCGATTGCGCCAGGAAAACGCATGCTCTCCAGCATGTCACCGACCTTTGTCAGCAGTCCCGACAGCATCGCTATCCTCGGCACACCGGGCGGTAGCCGAATTATCACCATGGTGCTGCTTGGCATTCTCGATTACGCCGATGGAAAGACGCCTACCGACTGGGTCGCCACCCCACGCTTCCATCATCAATACCTTCCCGACAGGGTGTTTTATGAAGCCGATGCCTTTAGCGAGAACGAGGCCTTTGAGCTTACCGCCCTAGGGCACCATCTGAGCAAGGCCGATTCCACTTGGGGTAACATGCAGGCGGTCATGTGGGATCGTAAAAACGACAAGGTCCTAGCAGCCAGCGATCCCCGCGGCGAGGGGCAGGCACTGGTCAGAATCCGATAACACTAGAGAAAAGACAATGACACACTACGATGTATTCAACGGCGATGCCGACGGTCTCTGTGCCTTGCAGCAATTGCGCCTGGCCAATCCCATCGAAGATGCCGTGCTGGTCACCGGCGTCAAGCGCGATATTTCCTTGCTTGAACGGGTCACGGCCAGTGAGGGGGATAGCCTGAGTGTGCTGGATATCTCCCTGGACAAAAACCGCATCGATCTACAGCGCATTCTATCCACTGGCGCCAAGGTGGAATATTTTGACCACCATTTCGCCGGCGATATTCCGCAGCATCCTGGCCTTACCACTCACATCGACACCTCTCCGGAGACCTGCACCAGTTTACTGGTCGATGCCTGGCTCGATGGTGCTCACCGCGCCTGGGCCGTTGCCGGCGCTTTTGGTGACAACTTCCATGAAGCCGCCCGCCGTACCGCTGCATCCCTCGACCTGAGCGAGGCACAATTGGCTGCCTTATGCGAACTCGGTACCTATCTCAACTACAACGGTTACGGCAACGATTTGCCAGATCTTTTCTTTCCACCGCAGGAACTGGCCCTGCGGCTTCGTCCTTATGCCAATCCCTTCGATTTCATCAATAACGACATGGCCTACCAGACACTGCGTACCGGTTATGCGGATGACATGGGCAAGGCAGAGGCCCTCCAGGCCGAGTTTGAGGAGGAAACATGCGCCCTGTTCATCCTCCCCGATAAGCCCTGGACCCGACGGGTGAGTGGTGTCTACGGCAACCTGCTGGCGCGTCAACACCCGCAGCGGGCTCACGCTATCCTCACACGGCTTGAGGACGGTGCCTTCCGTGTCAGCATCCGAGCGCCTCTGACGACCAAAACCGGTGCCGATGCGCTTTGCCGCGAATTTGCCACAGGCGGAGGACGCGCTGCCGCAGCAGGGATCAATCATCTTCCCGCGGCTGAGTTTGCGCACTTTGTAGAGCGCTTTCGGGAGCAATTTTCCTGATAAGAGCCGACTTCAATAGGGCCGCTTGCGGATCTTCCAGCGGTAGAGCCACCACGAGAGGCCCTGATCGAGCAGGATAAATATCACCGTTATCAGGATGACATCAGATAGCCCAAGGCCAAGTTCCCCCCGCAGCATTAGCAGGGGGAAGATAGCCTCAGGCGCCTGATCCAATCCTGTCATTTTGCCCGAAGCCGGTACGCGCAAACGACGTTTAACAAAACTCGACAACAGGTCGCCGAGCATTGCATAGGCGGCGAACGTTACACCCAGATTTCCCGGATGTCCCATCAACAAGGCTGCTGCCCAGCAGCCGACTATGGCCGCAATGAGCCCGCGCCATGTTTTTGATTCGCCCAGTAATGGCTGGTGATCGAAAAACTCCCGCCCACCATCGACCCTCCAGGCCCATCTCTGCCCGAACAGGTAGGCAGCAATAATTGGCGCGCCATTGGCCACTACCAGCAATAACAAGCTCCAGACAAAATACACTCAGCCCTCCCTTTTCC
>JBFEWO010000150.1:0-6614 GCA_041546305.1 Thiohalomonadaceae bacterium
CTGCAAAATCATAGTTGCCAACGACGACAACTACGCACTCGCTGCTTAAACCCCAGTAGGGTGCCCTCCGAACTGAAGCCGTGCCTGTGCGTTCAGGTTTTCGGGGGTCATTTCTCACAGGATCGCGACAAAGCTCGTCCGGGGCAGAGTCGCTAAAACCTTACCGGAATCGCCGTCAGTTTGCCCTGCCAGTCGGGTTGCTGCCGGTTAAAACAATAGGCTGGATAAGCATGTAGAGCCGATGGCAGAGGGCTTGCGGACGCGGGTTCGATTCCCGCCGCCTCCACCAAACACAAAGGGGTTACTGGTAAGGTAACCCCTTTTTCTTTGTACTGTGCCAAGGCCTTATCTATTCGAGATATTGCAGCGTCCAGTCTATCAGCTCACCGGCCACTGTATCGCAGGCGCGACCGAAGGCCGCCACCACGGCTGGCACTTTCCCACCGTCCACTCTCTCCGTAACGGTGAACCGTTGGCTAGCGACGATACGCCGGCTGGCAATTTCCACCAGATACGCATCGTATTGAATAACCACTTCGGGTAGTCCCTCTCGGTATTCGACCTGGAAAGTTTGCAGTTCCCCACCCAACTCAATATCGGCCTTTAAACGCTCCTCCGCACGGCTCAGCCGTGCAATACGTCTATCGTTGCGAAAGGCTTCGAGCATGTGGTCGCGCCACAGGTTAGGTGCCGGAGAACTCCAACGAACCCCCTCATAGACGCTAAGACGATTTCCCTCTGGTACGACCACAATACGCGTACCGCGCAGAAGACCGTTCGCCGAAGGTCGGCTGATGCGCAAAGCACGATCAACGGCCTCACCCGGAGAGGAGCTAACAGAGGAAGGAGGCAGGCGATAGATATCCTGCGGTGCAGGTCGGGGTAGAACACTACAGGCAGCCAAGGCTGCTACCATGAGCAAGAATAACAACAGGCGGCAATGCCGATTCAAGGTCGTCATGGGCTAAACTCCCTGACAGGCTCGCGGCTAAAGAGATAGCCGCCCGGATCTTCTTCAAAGCGCCGTGTCACCTCCCTCAGTGAGATCATCGTCCGGCGCAGCTCCTCAAGCGCCGGGCCGAGGTCATTGAGTCCTTGCATGCCGTTCACCATGGCCGCCTCGTTCTCGCGCAGCAACCGTTCCAACGTGGCGGCAGCACTCTGTAGTGAGGCCGCAGTCCTGGCACTGTCTGCTACTAATGCTTCCCCGTGACCATCCACCAGAGTATTGACCTGCCGAACCAGCCGCTCGGCCTCCTGACTGAGCCGGGAAAGGCTCTGCAAACCACGGCGGATCTCTTCCCTTTGCTCGGCAAGAACCCCACTGAATTCACTTAGGTGCTTGAGGCTGCTTGCCAGATGTTCCGCATTCTCTTCCGACAGAATTTGGTTGCTGTTTTCTAACAGTGTCGAGAGATCCCTGAACAGCTCCGCGAGCGAACTGCTCAGACGGGCAATTTGTGAAGTGTCGGCGATAATTTTCGGCACGCCCCCGTCCTTACCCTCAAGCGGCGGGCTCTCTGGAGAACCGGCGCTCAGCTGGATCTCGGAGGCACCCGTGATATTGGCCAGGATCAGTTCGGCACGGGTATCCTGTTTAACAGGAGTGGTGCTGGCGACACGAATCCGGGCGATCACCTGGCGTGGGTCGTTGGGATCGATAATTATCCGTTCAACCGTACCGACGTGGATTCCGCTGTAGAGCACACGACTGCCAATCGACAAGCCAGTCACCGACTCGCGAAACACAATATCGTAAAGATCGGCTTCTTCCGCCGGTCCGAGCTTCGCCATCCAGAGGGTGAACCACATCGCACCTGCAAACACCACCACGGTAAACAGGCCAATCAGGATATAGTGCGCACGCGTCTCCATCTAACGCACCTCCCCGGCCGCTTGGGCAGCCTGTTGCGCAGCACGGCCCCTTGGGCCATGAAAATAATCCTGAACCCAGGGGTCTTCAACGGCAGCCACCTCTTCGAGGCTACCGGTAACCAACACGCGTTTGCGTGATAAGACCGCTATACGGTCGCAAGTGGTGTAAAGAGTGTCGAGGTCATGGGTAACCATGAAGACGGTAAAACCAAAGGCATCACGCAGGGTCAACAACAACCGATCAAAGGCGGAGGCACCAATCGGATCGAGTCCGCCGGTAGGCTCGTCGAGAAACAGCAGTTCCGGGTCCAGTGCCAAAGCACGTGCCAGGGCGGCTCGCTTGACCATTCCCCCGGAAAGCTCAGCGGGATAGAGCATACCCGCCTCGAGCGACAAGCCTGCCAGGGCAAGTTTAACCCTGGCCAGCGACTCGGCATCCGCCCGCGGCAGACCCGCATGCTCGATCAACGGCAGGGCGATATTCTCAAGTGTCGTAAGGGATGAGAACAGCGCCCCTTGCTGGAAGAGCACACCGCTGCGGCGTCGCAGTTGCGCCCCGCGCTGTTCCGACAGCCCATAGAGGTCTTCACCAAGAAATCGCACCTCGCCCGCGGCAGGGCGCTGCAGCCCGACGATGCTGCGCAACAGCACCGACTTTCCAGTGCCGGAACCACCCACCACCCCAAGGATTTCGCCGCGAAAGAGATCCAAGTCGAGACCCTCATGTACCACATTGGCGCCAAAACGATTACTCAGACTCCGCACCTGAACGAGCGGCTCGGTGTCACTTGTACTAGTCACCAGCCGATCTCCATGAAAAATAGTGCCGCCACCGCATCCAGCAAAATCACCATGAAGATCGACTGGACAACGCTCGAGGTCGTGTGCAGTCCTACCGATTCGGCGCTGGCGCCTGACTTGAATCCTTCCAGACACCCGATCAGTGCAATGATGAATGCGAACAGTGGTGCCTTGACCAGACCGACAAGGAAATGCCGGATAGGCACCGTATTGATGATTTCCAGGTAGCGTGCCACCGGGATCTCGAGCGACAGATAGGAAACGACGCCCCCACCAGTCAAACCCGCTATAACGGCAATGCTGGTCAGCAAGGGCAAGGTTAGTATCAGCGCCAGCACCCGTGGCAGCACCAGCAGCTCGATCGGATCCAGCCCCTGTACGCGCAGCGCATCGAGTTCCTCATTCGCCTTCATCGAACCGATCTGCGCCGTGAAGGCGCTGGCAGTCCGCCCGGCTAGCATGATCGCGGTAAGCAGCACACCGAATTCGCGCAGGAACGAATAGGCCACCAGATCCACCGTATAAATGGTAATCCCAAAATCGGCAAGCACTGTGGCGCCCAGCAGCGCTACGACCGCCCCTACTAGAAAGGTCAGCAAGGCGACGATCGGTACGGCGTTAAAGCCGGTCTGCTCGATCTGATTAACCAAAGCGGTAAATCGCCAGCGCCATGGGCGTGGTACCAGACTCAAAAGGGTCAATAGTGTTCGCCCCATAAAATCCAGCAGTGTGATCGCATTCCGCCATACATCCTCGGTGGCGCGGCCAATATGCGCCAGGATATCCCCGAACTCATAGACGGGTTTGCGCCCTTCGGAAGGCGGTTGTTCAAGCACCTTGCCCACAGTCAGGAGAAGGTCACGGCGCTCCGCAGATAGCTCTGGTGCAAGCTCCGTCAGGGCGTGCAACCGTTCAGTTCCCAGCAACCCGGCAAGAAGCGTGGCGCCAGAAGTATCCAGCGCCCCCAGTCCCTTGAGGTCGAGACTCACCACCGCCTCCTCCTGCAGCGATACCCCGGCAAGGGACTGTCGCAGCGCCGGGTAATGGTGTAACGTCCAGTCGCCACTGACTGTCAGAAGAACACCCTCCGGGATCCTCTCCAGCAGTAACTCACCTGTTAATGGTGTGGGTTCCTTTTTCACTCCGTTCTCACCCTAGATAGGCCCATGTTCCGGCAGGATCTCCCTGCGATACTAATCCCCGGTCAAAAGCGCAAACCGTTCCCCCACAGGAAGACGCCTGAATAAGTGTAGACATCCAGTGATTGCGACGCCGTCTGCGACAAGGCAGCGCCAAGAGACAAAGAGTGTCAGTGAGGGGAGCAGGGCCGAAATAGTAACTGGATAAGTGGGAGAACCAGAGTGAACGGTTAAGTTGAGGCGCGACCTACTGGCCGCTTAGGTTGGCTATTGCACCTGGCGTGTCACCGATGGCATAAAGCAAGCAGTTGAGTAGTATTCATTTCACCGGTCAGATGGGATGAATGTCTTATGGTTTCCTAAGAAACCACCATACGAGTGGTGAACCTCCGTAAGATGCTCACCCTCAAGAATTCCACTTTCTTCTATTGTGCGTACCACGGACTAATACCCGGCGGACGTATCGAGTGCCCTTATCGATGCTTCATCTTCCCAGAATGTGATCGTTGCACAAACCGTATCGCTACGGGTAAAAATAACACCAAGGCACCCAGGTCACTGCCTAAACATTGGAAGGGATACTTCGTTCGCAAATTTCTCAAGCGCCTCGATCATGCCTTTAGCAATACCCACCTTCCATATCCGAACAATCGCGATAGAGCCTCCATTCCCATGCTCACTACAATTACCCATAACCGGCAGCGAAAATTTGTGTAACGAATCAGTGCCACTTTTTTACCACCTGTATTGGCGGCATTGTTATGTATATCCATTAAGGTTCAATAGCCATCCTGTAAAAGAGGATGGTACTAAGGAGTGTAAGAGGAGTAAACAACAGCATTTCCAGCTTACTATCCGCGAACAGGTTTCCCACCGTATTTAGTGAAAACAACACTACCAAGATCCAGAGCGACGAGGTTACAACCTTGTTAGGCAAAAAGGGTTTTATATACCCTCCCTTTATACCAACCACGAAAACAACTGCAAGATTGAGTATTAGCGACACTGTCTCAAATATGTACAGTTGGATCGCACCTTCCAAACGACCTCCCCACACAATATTGTGAGGAAAGACCCCTACCAAAACTAGAAAATGAAACACGACGGCACAAGACAACAAGGCCATCATCACACCGGAAGCGAGTTTGATGTCTATTTTCTTCATCACTTGCACCTAATAGCCTTTATATTCTTTTCATAAAATGTATATACACTCACGATGAGTAAAAATAGGCAAGTTTTTTTCAGCAAACGCCACTGGCCTACAGCACTCACTAACAAACCAAAAGCTTTTTACAACGTTTGCGAAACACACTCCGTTTACGTGAATGAGATAGTGGTGTTTAGTAGTCATCAAATCCAGAGTACTGCAGTACAGCAACAACAGGAGCGCTTTGGCATTGGGTCATATGGAATGCCGTGTTAGAGCGATTAGTTATATGTATCGAGGTTGATACCATGACGTTGAATCAACTCCTGTACTTGAAGGCGCTTTTGCCCAGCGGCAACAGCCATTACCTTGGCAATCACTTCTGAGATTTCTCCTTTTGATATTTCTGCAATTTTCGCTTGCTTTAGATAGTACGCGGTACATGGTGCGCAATTCATCGCAATGGCAGCAGATAGGCCAACTAGAACTTCAGTTCTTTCATTTAAGAACTCATTGTTGTGTGTTGACTCATAAAATGAGTCATATTGTTCCTGGTGTTTTTTTGTGAGCATCCATATCCCTCTTGTTTTTCACCCGAAAATTCGCTTTGAGTGGCGGCAGTCCCTTTCAGAGATGGTGCCAGGCCAGCATACGGACCAGTTCGACCTTTGTAACAGGATGTCCATCCACCCCCTCGAATCCAGTTGCTGCAGCTTCGTTGATGACATAGTAGCCAAGCCGTTCGAAGATCGTTAGGTTGCCGGTTTCCTTAATCATGCTCAAAGTAACCATTGGCTTCCCCTCTTGAGCTGCGATGGCTTCCACCTCTCGGACCAGCGCCTTACCAATGCCAAGTCGCCGCATCTGTGGATGTACTGCTAACCCTCTGACATACAACGAATCAGCCTTTCGGCAGTATTCGACAACACCAACAATCAGCTCTCGCTCAACCGCAACCAAAGACGCTACATGCTGTTCGGTTTTTGGCATAACAGAACTATCGACGTTGGTGGCCCTGCGATACACACTACGAAGTTCCTCCGTTGCGAGAGCAACAACTTCCGCAACATCGTCAGTATCAATTTTCTCTCGTATTTCAGCCATGAATTAAAAACAGGCCTAACATTGAGTAGCGGGCATTATGCCCTCATTCCCGAGTAATTGTGGAAAACGGGCAAGTTCCCAGTATGCAACCAGGCTTTTTTTCCCTGTATATTCAGTGGCAGGAGGTCTTGATTGAAGTACATACACCCCTGTTACCACTAGTAATACCTTTTCTGTTTAGGCACTTACCAATACTGTTTTATCGATAATGTACCTGGTCACTTTCCTTTGTAGCGCAATATTCTGGTAATTTTTCCTTTAAGCCGGCACTTTCCCCTGGCCATATTAACTCGATGGTTACCATGCAGAGAACTACCGATTAGTATGCAACGTAATAGTGCAACAAATCACGCTCTATTCATCTAATTAATTAATCCATGTGTCTGCATTGCAAAGCAGTCCGCGCCGATGTGTCCCATGTCATTGGACCTAAAGGTTTTATGGGTTAGTAATAAGAGGAGGCATACGGATGAGGTGTTTGATGGAGGTTGATGCTTTCCTCTCCCGCTTTGCCATTCACGCACTATCACAGCCAATACACCGTC
>JBFEWO010000155.1:0-6425 GCA_041546305.1 Thiohalomonadaceae bacterium
AAGTACCGTCATCTGCGGAATGTTGGCAGCGACCGCCAGGGTTTTCTTTACCGCCTGATCCGGGGTGAGCAGTTCGGAGACGACGCCGGGGCGGGATTCGTTGGCACAGTCATATTTGCGGTTGCAGTAATTGCACTGGATATTGCAGGCGGGCGCCACGGCCACGTGCATGCGTGCAAAGTAGTGGTGGGCCTGTTCCGAATAGCAGGGATGATTGTGGACCTTCTGCCGGATCTCTTCCGGCAAATGACTGAGCTGATCGTCACTCCCACCACAGCCCGAGGCTGAACACCCCTTTTTGACCTGCTCCCCACCCGATGTATCCAATACCTTGAGATCCATAACGGTCCTCCGCATCGTCCCAGCCTGCCCCATGCACGGCTGCATTCGTTTATAGTTTCTAGAGCAAAGGCCGTGCCTCTTTTTGTTTCTTTTTTATTTCAATGTGTTAGCAAATTCGTTCCAACTTGATTGTGGCAAACACGACAAGGAGGAAACGACAATGTGTGGTAAAGAGTGCCAAGTACCCTTAATTGACGAGGCGCTGTCAGCTGCTGTTTGCCCGCGCAAAGTCAGACAATAATCCATACACCGGGAGAACGATTGTGGCATGAGAGGTAAGGCGTAAAAACAACGTTCCCACGCATTGCGTGGGAACAAAGGAAATCCATCTCGTTGGTGATATCCGTCTTCTTTACCTTTTTTCTTGTTGTCAGGAGACTCCCCTGCATCTCCCCCCGTCCCCTGCGTTTGAGCCGGTCAAATCCGACGCACTTTGATATTTAGCGTCTGGATCCGATAGGCAATTTGTCGCGGCGTCATATTCAGCAAGCGCGCCGCCTTGGCCTGCACCCATCCGGCCTGCTCGAGCGCAGCGATTATGCGTTCACGCTCATCGAGGTCGGGATCGTTTAAATCCGAACTTAACGGTGCTTCGCTACGCCTGGTCGGCGAAATGCTTGCCGCCTCATCGATACCACTTAGAGTGATGGCCTCACGGTCAATGGCGCCGTTCTCACTCATGATCGCGGCCCGCTCAAGGGAGTTTTCCAGCTCCCTCACATTACCCGGCCAGATGTGCCGCATCAGCAGGCGTAGTGCGCTTTCGGTGATACTCAGCTCACGCCCCTGCTGCTTGGAGATTTTCTGGATAAGAAAGTTTGCCAACTCGGGAATATCCTCCGTGCGCTCACGCAGTGGCGGCATAGTGATAGGCATAACGTTCAGGCGGTAATATAGGTCCTCACGAAAATCCCCTTCCTCCACCTCCGATTCCAGATCCCTGTTGGTCGCGGCAATAATCCGCACATCCACTTTGATGGTCTTGTTGCTACCGATGCGCTCAAACTCCCCCTCCTGCAGCACACGCAGTAACTTGGCCTGGAAGGTGGGTGAAATCTCACCGATTTCATCGAGAAAAATTGTGCCGCCGTCGGCCTGTTCGAATCGCCCTTTACGCTGGGTAGAGGCCCCAGTGAAAGCGCCTTTCTCATGACCGAAAAGCTCCGATTCGAGCAGGTTGTCCGGCAAGGCCGCACAGTTAAGCTTGATAAAATTGCCGCTGGCACGTGGGGAGTTGTAATGAATGGCATTGGCAATAAGTTCCTTACCGGTACCCGACTCGCCGCGGATCAAAACCGTGGTGTTCCACTTGGCTACCTGGCGCACCTGCTCGAACACGCGCCGCATGACTGGCGTACGCCCCACCATGTTGTCAAAGCCGTAATTAGAGCGTACGGCACGGCGCAGGCGATCGCGCTCATCGGCCAGATCGCGTTTTTCTTCCGCCACCTGCCAGGAGAGACGCACGCTCTGGGCGATGAGGTTGGCAACCATTTCCAGAAAACGCGAACGCTCCTCCAGCTCCTCCTCGCTGCCGTTGATCGGTTGTGCCGCCAGCACACCCACCACACCCCGATCGCCGATTTTTATCGGAACGCCGATGAAAGGCAGGCCGGCATCATAAATCCCG
This sequence comes from Thiohalomonadaceae bacterium, assembly GCA_041546305.1. Lineage (GTDB taxonomy): Bacteria > Pseudomonadota > Gammaproteobacteria > Thiohalomonadales > Thiohalomonadaceae > JBFEYJ01. The sequence goes on from JBFEWO010000155.1 coordinate 1,973, forward strand.
AGACGGTCCAGAAAATTCGGCTCGGCACCCAGGCATTCGGTGACCATCTTCCGGCCGCTGGCGAGGATCGTGCCGACAATGCCTTCTCCCGAGCGATAGCTTATTTTGCTAACACGCTGCGGTTCCACTCCATAGAGTGCCACAACAGACTGTTCGCTGGAGTCGGGATTTTTCAGTGTCACCATGCCGAGCTGCATACCGGCAAACTGATGCAGTTCGTGCAGCACCCCATCGAGGGTTTCATGCAGGTTCAGTGAACGACTCAGCACCTGACTGACACGATAGAGTGTCTCCAGCTCGGTATTAATAAGACAGGCTTTAGGGTCACAGCTCGCATCGTTGAAACTCATTATGCTCATAATCGCTACCGTCGCTTAATGTCTTTCTACCGGAAAACGGATCTGCACGCGGCAGCCATCACTGTAATCCGGATCAATTTCAATCGTTCCAGCATGTTGGTTTACAACTTCCTGTACCAAGCTCAGTCCCATGCCTGTGTGCCCTCCCCGTCCTTGCTCCTTGGTGGAGAAAAAGGGTTCAAATACCTTGAGTCGTAAACCTTCTTGGATACCTGGGCCAGAGTCGTAGATACTGAGGCTTACCCAGCCATCCTCGGCATCGGTCTGCAAAATAATTTCCCGGGCTTGGGTCGCACCTCCGGTGATCGCCTCGATAGCGTTATCCAGCAATTGCTTGACCATACTGCGAAGCTTCGGCTCCCAGCCCACTATCGGGGGTAATGTCGAGGATGGCTGCCAATCGATAATGATGCCCTGACTCAACAAACGCTCGGTAGAGACCAGCAGTACATCGTGAATAATGCGATTCAGATTAATCGTGGAGGGTTCAATTTCCGTGACATTCGGAATGGCATTGCGCAGATTTTCCAGTGTCTTTGTCCCCTGCTCACGGACTTCGCTGAGGACCGAAAGCAACGTCCCGTCCATGGCATTTTTCGCTTCACGCCGCTGGAGCATGTCCAGGGCGGCATTGAGCATATTAAACGGGCTCTCCAGCTGATACACCGCGGCGGCCAACGTTTCTCTCACCCCCTGAGTCAATTCCTCCTCGGCCATCAGAGCACGCATGGCATTGCGGCGAATGATCTCCTGCTGCTGCTTTTGTGCAGTGATTTCTTGGGCTACCAGCAACAGATAGGGGACTTTCTCTCCGCTAAAAAAAGCATCCGCATTGGATGACTGCTCGCGAAACCAGATGCCTGAAACAAGAAACCATCGTGGCTCATCCCTACCGCGCATATGGCAAGGCACCTCGATTTCATGGAAGGAACGACGCTGTTCGAGCACTGAAGTAAACTCCGCGTCGCCCTTGGAAATCCCTTCGAGCAATGCATGCGCCGCTTCCCTGCCGCGCATGTCTCCCACCAGCTTCTTGTAGGCCTGATTATCCAGCAGCACTTTTTGTTCGGTATCCAGCACGGCCATCACCGCCGGGGTCGAGTCGACCACCGATTCAATCAGCGCTTTCTGGTTCTTGACCTGTTGCTCGAGTGCAAAAACTGAGGTGATGTCGCGATGGATACCGAGATAGTGTGTCGGCTCGCCGCTGTTATCGAGTACCGGTGTGATACACAACTCCGCCAGATATCGGCTGCCATCCTTGCGTTTGTTGACCAACACCCCACTCCAACGCTGTTTTTCAACTAATGCCTGCCACAGCGCCTGATAAACCTCCGGCGGGGTCGATTTGTAAGAGAGCACCGATTCATTCTCACCGATGATCTCCTCGGGTAAATAGCCGGTCACCTCGGTAAAGCAGGCGTTGACATAAAGGATATTGGCTTTGAGATCGGTAATGGACACTGCGACCGGTGACTGTTCGACAGCCTTCTCAAGGATGTGCGGGGGCAGAGGTTGTTCCTGATCGGCTTCCCATTCGGCAAGAATCGAGCGCAATGTTTTTGCCAGAGTGGCTGATGGGGCATGCAGATAACTTTCCACCAGGGAGCTTAATGCCTGGGTGGAAACAGACGGTGTATTCTCTTTTAACTCTGGCATATCGATGGACCTTGCATGCGGTGTTGTAATCACTCCTGCAAAACACATGCCCGCCAGGGTTTCTTCATCCAATCATCACCAGTAGTGGGACGTCCGCCCTTGTCCCATGTCGTATTTACGACAAACCCCACCTGCCCCCACCGTACAAATGCGACAAATTGACACATCAACCACGCACCATTTTTGTGCGATGAAGTCAAAACCATGCATTTCCAGTGTTTTTTCTCTCTGCAAGTCCCAGCGAACTCGTGTGGCATGGTTGATGCAAATCAGCACAAACAAAGGCCATCGCAACAAAGCGCGATGACAACGCCCCCCAAGAGGACTGCTATGACTGAATACCTTCTGCTGTTGTTGGGTACAGCCCTGGTGAACAACGTGGTGCTGGTAAAATTCCTCGGCCTGTGCCCATTCATGGGTGTCTCCAACAAGCTCGACACCGCTTTGGGGATGGGGCTTGCCACCACCTTCGTCCTGACCCTCGCCTCAGTGGCCAGCTGGCTACTGGAGGAATTTGTCCTGGTCCCCCTGCACATCGAATTCCTGCGCATCCTCTCCTTTATCCTGGTGATCGCCGCCGTAGTGCAGTTCACCGAGATGGTGGTGCGCAAGACCAGCCCCCTGCTCTATCAGCTACTCGGGATCTTCCTGCCCCTCATCACCACCAACTGCGCCGTGCTCGGTGTGGCGCTACTCAACGTGCAGGAAGACAACGGTTTTATGGAAAGTTTTATCTACGGCATGGGGTCCGCGCTAGGCTTTACCCTGGTCATGGTGCTGTTCGCCGGCATTCGTGAGCGTTTGGCCCTGGCGAATGTCCCAGCCGCCTTTGCAGGTGCACCCATCGCCTTCATTGCCGCTGGCCTACTGTCGCTGGCGTTCATGGGTTTTTCGGGTTTGCCGGTTAAATAAACGCACAAGGAGATAACGATGCACGCCATAGTCGCACTTACCATTCTTGGCCTGTTCCTCGGTTTCCTGCTCGGGATGGCGGCAAAACGCTTCAAGGTGGAAAGCGATCCCATTGTCGACGAGCTCGATGCGATGTTACCCGGGACCAACTGTGGCCAATGCGGTTTCCCCGGTTGTCCCGCCGCAGCACAGGCACTCGCCAATGGGGCGGCCCCGGTCACGCTCTGCCCGCCTGGAGGTAAAGCCCTGGCAGAAGCCCTGGCGGCAAAGCTTGGTGTGAGCTTCGATGCCTCGGCCATGGAGGATGGTCCGGCGATGCTGGCACGGGTCAATGAGGCGCTTTGTATCGGCTGCATCAAGTGTTTCCGCGAGTGCCCGACCGATGCCATCGTCGGGGCACCCAAGCAGATCCATGTGGTGATGCAGCAGGCCTGCACCGGCTGCGGCAAATGCGTCGATGTCTGCCCGACCATGTGTATCGAGATGTTCGTGCCGCCCACCACCCTACCCGAATGGCGTTGGCCGAAACCGCAAAACGAAGCTGTCGCCAAAGCGGCATAGGAGTTACCCAGCATGCGCCTGTTTCGCTTCAAGGGTGGTGTCCACCCGGATGAACACAAGGTCACCACCGAACTGCCGATCACACTCATGCCGGTGCCGAAGCGGCTCTACCTGCCGCTGCAGCAGCACATTGGTGCCGCTGCCGAACCGGTGGTGAAGGTCGGCGAGCGGGTGCTTAAGGGGCAACTGCTGGCAAAGGCCAACGGCCCCGTTTCCGCACCGGTGCATGCCTCAACCTCCGGCATGATTGTAGCGATCGACGAATACACCGCGCCCCACCCCTCTGGCCTGCCTGTGAAGAGCATCATCCTCGAGGCCGATGGCAAGGATGAGTGGGTCGACAATATTATTCCCATCGATCCCTTCAGTCTCAGTGCGGAAGAGATCGCCCAGAAGGTCGGCGAAGCCGGCATCGTCGGTATGGGTGGCGCGGCCTTCCCCGCCGCGGTCAAGCTCAACCTGCGCAGCAAGCACCGTATCCATACCCTGATCATCAATGGCGGTGAGTGCGAACCCTACCTCACCTGCGACGACAGACTGATGCAGGAACGGCCCGGGCCGATTATTGACGGGGTTCGTCTGATGCTCATGGCGCTGCAGTGTAATCGCGCCACTATTGCTGTGGAGAACAACAAACCGGCGGCCCAGTGTGCATTGCGCGAAGCCAGTGCCGACTTCCCTGAGATTGAGGTGGTCGGCGTGCCGACCCGTTACCCGATGGGTTCGGAAAAACAGATGATTCAGACCCTTACCGGCCTGGAGGTTCCGGCCGGTGGCCTGGGCGCGGACATCGGCGTGATTGTGCATAACGTCGCCACCGCCTATGCGGTGCAACAGGCCCTGCGCCACGACCGTCCACTCATTTCTCGTATCGTCACCGTCAGCGGCGGTGCCATCTCAACTCCGGCCAATCTCGAAGTGCCGCTCGGCACCCTGGCCAACGAGTTGGTTGAGTTCTGTGG
>JBFEWO010000142.1:0-7215 GCA_041546305.1 Thiohalomonadaceae bacterium
TACCCTGTTTATTCCCGATACCGAGTTGCTGCTGGCCCGCAAACAGTGGCTGGCCGGTCATCTGCAGCTGCGAGGGCGTCTGACCCTGGATGCCGGTGCAGCCCAGGTGTTGCGAGAGGCAGGCAAGAGCCTGTTACCGGTCGGCGTAAAGGCTGTGAGTGGAGATTTTGGCCGCGGCGAGATGGTCTCCTGTGTCGATGAGCAAGGTATCGAGATCGCCCGTGGACTGGTTAACTACAGTGCCCAGGAGACCCGCAAGATCCAGGGCCAACCGAGCCACCGCATCGAGTCATTGCTTGGCTATGTGGACGAGCCGGAATTGATCCACCGGGACAATCTGGTGCTTTGTTAGCGAACCTGACAGAAAGAGGAGAAAATAAAAAAGCCGGTCAGTGACCGGCTTTTTTAATTGCTGCCCGTGCAGGCCAATTAGGCCATGGCACGAACGCGAGCATTCAGACGGCTCTTGTAGCGAGCAGCGGTGTTCTTGTGCAGGTGACCCTTACCGCAGCTGCTGTCGATAACCGGAACTGCGGCCTGGTAGGCAGCTTTTGCGGCTTCCTTGTCACCGGCTGCAATAGCCTTGATGACCTTCTTCATGCTGGTGCGCATAGCAGAGCGGACGGAGGCGTTGTGTTCACGACGCTTCTCGGCCTGACGGGCGCGTTTTCTGGCTTGTGCTGAGTTGGCCAAGGTGATTACTCCCAAAAATTCCTGATACTCAAGTCAAGGGCCGCATAATATGCATGCTTTTGCCCCCTGTGTCAACGGCCGGTTCACTTTTGATCTCCCGGTCATGACGCGGGTGGCACGGTCGCGATATGATGGCCCCTTTTGTAAAGAAAGGCCAGTCATCGCACTGTGATTTATGCATTATAGGGTAGAAAATTGTGAGTAGGGGGTTGCTTCGTTCTACCGCGGTGGTAGGTGGTTTTACCATGGTCTCGCGAGTGCTCGGATTCGCTCGCGATATGGTCTTTGCCAACCTGTTCGGCGCAGGTGCCGGTACGGATGCCTTTTTCGTCGCCTTCAAGATCCCCAACTTCATGCGTCGGCTGTTTGCCGAGGGAGCCTTCTCCCAGGCCTTTGTACCTGTGCTTTCGGAGTATAAGTCTCTGCGGAGCCAGGCCGAGGTACGGCGCCTGGTCGCTGATGTCAGCGGCAGTCTGGGAATGGTCCTGTTGCTGTTAACACTACTGGCGATCCTTGGGGCCTATCCATTGGTGAGCGTGTTTGCCCCGGGATTCACAGGTGATGAGGCGAAGTTTGCCCTCACCGCCGAGATGCTGCGCATCACTTTTCCCTATCTATTGTTTATCTCACTGACTGCGCTTGCCGGCGGCATACTCAATACTTACGGCCGCTTCGCCGTCCCGGCGGTGACTCCAGTGTGGCTTAATCTGTCGCTCATCGGTTGTGCTTTCTGGTTAGCGCCGCAGTTTGAACAGCCGGTGGTTGGGTTGGCCTGGGGAGTATTTATTGCCGGGGCGCTGCAGTTGCTGTTTCAGTTTCCCTCATTGTCCCGGCTGGGGCTGTTGCCGCGTCCCCGCTGGGGTTGGCATGACGAGGGGGTGAAGCGCATTCTCCGACTGATGTTACCGGCAATCTTCGGCTCTTCGGTGGCGCAGATCAATCTACTGCTTGATACCATCATCGCCTCCTTCCTGGTGACCGGTAGTGTCTCCTGGCTCTACTACTCGGATCGCCTGGTGGAGTTTCCGCTGGGCGTCTTTGCCATCGCCCTGGCGACGGTGATCCTGCCCAGCCTGTCGCAACGTCATGCCGAAGATAACCCGGAAGAATTCAGTCGCACGCTGGACTGGGCCCTGCGCTGGGTTTTCCTCATTGGTATTCCGGCAGCGGTGGGTCTGATTTTGTTGGCCGGACCGATGCTCTCGACCTTGTTTCAGTACGGTGAGTTTGAAGCTGGCGACGTGGAGATGGCCACACTCAGTCTGATGGCCTATGGCATCGGGCTACTGGGTTTTATGCTGGTGAAGGTGCTGGCACCAGGTTTCTATGCGCGCCAAGATACTCGTACTCCGGTGCGTTTTGGGGTGTACGCGATGGTGGCCAACATGGTGATGAACCTGGCGTTTGTCGTGCCGATGGTGATGACTGGGCTGGCCGGTCCCCACGCCGGGCTGGCGTTGGCCACCTCGCTGGCGGCCTTTTTCAATGCCGGCATGCTGTTTTTCCATTTGCGGCGGAACGGTGTTTTCGTGGCGCAGCCGGGCTGGGTCTTGTTTGGTCTCAGGATGCTGCTGGCCAACGCGGTGCTCGTGCTGTTTCTCTGGTGGGGGCGGGGAGAACTGACGCAATGGTTTGCACTGGCTGCCACCGAGCGGGCCGCTCAGTTGGCCGCGCTGATTGGCGGGGCAGTAGTCCTTTATTTTGGTGCCTTGTTGATCCTCGGCATCCGTCCCCGTCAGCTGTTGGGACGTATGAGTTGATTAGCATCGAAGAAAGGAGCAGAAACGGGTTATACTTCCCGATTTTTCGGGATTTCCGAGTTTCGGCATGGAACTGATTCGCGGTTTACACAATTTGCGTGCACGGCATCACGGATGCGTAGCGACCATCGGTAATTTCGATGGGGTCCACCTCGGCCATCAGGCGGTGCTGGGTCAATTGGCAGAACAGGCGGCGAGCATGGGCCTGCCTACCACGGTGATCACCTTCGAGCCGCAGCCGCAGGAGTATTTCGGCCATGGCGATACACCACCGCGACTGACCCGATTTCGTGAAAAGGTAAGAGCGTTGCAGCGGTTCTCGGTAGATCGCGTGCTCTGTTTGCCCTTTAACCACACCCTGGCCGAGCTGGAGCCGGAAACCTTTATTCAGCAGGTGCTGGTTGACGGGCTTGGACTACGCTATCTCGTGGTGGGCGATGATTTTCGTTTCGGCAAGGGACGCCGCGGGGACTTCGCGATGCTGCAGCAGGCGGGCGAGGCGCACGGTTTCGAGGTGGTGCATATGCACACCTTCAGCCTTAATGGTGAGCGTGTCAGTAGTACTCGAATTCGTGAGGCACTGCAGGCGGGCAATCTCTCCCTCGCCGCACAGATGCTGGGGCGGCCCTATCGTATGAGCGGGCGGGTGGCCCATGGCAACCGGTTGGGGCGGACCATTGGCTTTCCTACTGCCAACATCTTCCTGCACCGGAAGAAAACCCCGGTGGATGGGGTTTTCGCCGTGGAGATGTTCGGTATCGAGGGAGAGCCGGTCCCTGGCGTGGCCAATGTCGGTACTCGCCCAACGGTGGATGGCACCCGCTCTCTACTGGAGGTGCACCTGTTTGATTTTTCGGCCGATCTCTACGGCCGTTATGTCCATGTGGACTTTCTGCACCGTATCCGCGAGGAGCGGCGTTTTGAGTCCTTTGATGCTTTGAAAGCACAGATTCTGTGCGATGCCGATGAGGCGAGGCAATATTTCGCCGCGCGCGTTTAGAAAAAACGATTCGACTGAGAAGTGAGACGACCGTGACGGACTATAAAGACACCCTGAACCTGCCGCAGACCGATTTTCCCATGCGCGGCAATCTCGCCCAGCGTGAGCCGGGGATGCTCAAGCGCTGGGAGGAGATGGACCTTTACGGCAAGCTGCGAGCCGCCGGCGAGGGGCGCGAAAAATTCATCCTGCATGACGGGCCACCCTATGCCAATGGCGATATCCATATCGGTCATGCGGTGAACAAGGTGCTGAAAGATATTATCGTCAAGTCACGGACCCTGAGCGGTTTCGATGCCCCTTATGTGCCCGGCTGGGATTGCCACGGCCTGCCCATCGAGCTGCAGGTGGAGAAAAAGCTGGGCAAGGCCGGCGTTGGAGTCGCCGCCGACAAGTTCCGTGCCGCCTGTCGTGGCTATGCCCGCGAGCAGGTAGAAGGTCAGCGTGAGGATTTCAAACGCCTCGGCGTGTTCGGTGAGTGGGACAATCCCTATCTCACCATGGATTTCAAATTCGAGGCCGACATTATTCGCACCCTCGGCCAGATCATCGACAAGGGGCACCTGCACAAGGGTTCCAAGCCGGTGCATTGGTGCACCGACTGTGGCTCGGCCCTGGCCGAAGCCGAGGTGGAGTACGAGGATAAGACCTCACCGGCCATCGACGTGCGCTTCGAGGTGCTGGACGACGAGGCCTTCCTGGGACGTGTTCGCAAGGCCTCAGAGCATCCGGGTGAAGGGCCGATCTCGGTGGTGATCTGGACCACTACCCCCTGGACCCTGCCGGCCAACCAGGCGGTGGCGCTCAATCCGGAGCTCGAATATGCGCTGGTGGAATGCGATGGTGTCGGTGAGCATGGCCCCGAACGGCTGTTGCTGGCCGAGGGCCTGCTTAAGCAGGCGATGGGGCGCTATGGTGTCGAAGATTACCGTGTTATTGCCTACTGCAACGGTGCCGCGCTGGAAGGGCTCAAACTGCAGCATCCTTTCTATAATCGCGAGGTGCCAATCATTCTTGGCGATCATGTTACTCTCGATGCCGGTACCGGTGCTGTGCACACCGCCCCCGGCCATGGTCAGGAGGACTATGTCGCCGGCCTGCGTTATAACCTCGAGGTGGACAATCCGGTCGGCGGCGACGGTAAGTTCCTGCCCGGCACCGAATTGTTCGAAGGTCAGCATGTGTTCAAGGCCAACGATGCGGTGATGGAGGTGCTGCGCGAACACGGCAAGCTGGTCCACGCCGAGGCGCTGCGTCACAGCTATCCGCACTGCTGGCGCCACAAAACCCCGATTATCTTCCGCGCCACGCCCCAGTGGTTCATCTCCATGGAGCAGAACGGGCTGCGTCCGGCGGCGCTGGCTGCGATTAAAGAGACCGCATGGATGCCTGGCTGGGGCCAGGCCCGCATCGAGGGCATGGTGCAGAATCGTCCTGACTGGTGTATCTCGCGCCAGCGTAACTGGGGCGTGCCAATCGCTCTGTTCGTGCACAAGGTCACCGGTGAATTGCATCCCAATACCCCGGATCTCATCGAGCAGGTGGCAAAGCGCGTCGAGGAGAAGGGCATCGATGCCTGGTTTGATCTCGAGCCGGCTGAACTGCTGGGGGATGCTGCGACCAACTACGACAAGGTCATGGATACCCTCGATGTCTGGTTCGACTCAGGCGTGACCCATGCCTGCGTGCTGGAGCGTCGCGAGGGTCTGCACCGTCCTGCCGATCTTTATCTTGAGGGTTCCGACCAGCACCGCGGCTGGTTCCAGTCCTCGCTGCTCACTGCGGTGGCCACCACGGGCAAGGCACCGTACAAGTCAGTGCTTACCCACGGCTTTACCGTCGATGCCAAGGGACAGAAGATGTCCAAGTCCAAGGGCAATGTGGTGGCACCGCAGAAGGTGGTGAATAGCCTCGGTGCCGATATCCTGCGCCTGTGGGTCGCCTCTACCGACTACACCGGTGAGATGACCGTCTCTGACGAGATCCTCAAGCGCACCGCCGATGCCTATCGCCGTATCCGGAATACCGCCCGCTTCCTGTTGGCTAATCTGGGCAAGAGCGACGAGGGCGAACGCGCTTTCAATCCGGCGACCAATATGGTGCGTACCGACGAGCTGTTACCACTGGATGCCTGGGCGGTGGCTCGCGCTGCTGAGCTGCAGCGTGAAATCCTGGCTGCCTACGAGCAGTACGAGTTTCATCTCATCTACCAGAAGCTGCTCAAATTCTGCTCCATCGATATGGGTTCTTTCTACCTTGATGTGATCAAGGACCGTCAATACACCTCCCAGCCTGACTCCCTGGCCCGTCGTTCGGCACAGACCGCTATTTACCACGTGCTGGAGGCGATGTGCCGCTGGATGGCACCGGTACTTAGCTTCACCGCCGAGGAGATCTGGCAGCACATGCCCGGTTTGCGCGGTGACTCAGTCTTCCTCCAGCACTGGTATCCATTCCCGCAGGTGCGGCTCGGGGAGCTGGATCTTGCCTTCTGGGGCGAGGTGATTGAGGTGCGTGACGCCGTCAATCGTGAACTGGAGCAGCTGCGTAATGCCGGTGAGATTGGTGCCAATTTGCAGGCGGAGGTGACCCTCTATTGTGGTCGTGAGATCCATGACAAGCTGGCCAGACTGGGGGATGAGCTGCGTTTCGTGCTAATTACCTCAACCGCCGAGGTGAATCTGGTGAGCAATGCACCGCCGGCTGAGGCGGCTCATTACACCCTGGAGAGCGGCAATGAACTCTGGGTGGCAGTGGCGGCCAGTGCGCATCAGAAGTGCACCCGCTGCTGGCACTACCGCGAGGATGTCGGCAGCCACGCCGAGCATCCCGAACTGTGCGGACGCTGCGTGGATAACGTGGCCGGTGAGGGCGAGGTACGGCAGTTTGCCTAGGATTTGCGTATGTTGAAATGGATTTGGGTGTCGCTCCTGGTCATTGTGCTGGACCAGCTGACCAAGCTTTGGGCCAGTAGTGCCCTCGACTATGGGGTTCCGGTAGCGGTGCTGCCTTCTTTCAATCTGACGCTGCTGCACAACACCGGCGCGGCGTTCAGTTTCCTGAGCGAGGCTGGCGGTTGGCAGCGCTGGTTCTTTGCCCTGGTAGCGCTGGTGATCAGTGCGATCATTCTGGTCTGGCTCAAGCGGCTGTCAGGGGAAAAGGTGTGGCTGGCGCTGGCATTGGCACTGGTGCTGGGCGGGGCCATGGGGAATGTCTGGGATCGGATCACCCTCGGCTACGTTGTCGATTTCATCCAGCTCTACTATCAGCAGTGGTACTGGCCGGCCTTTAACATTGCCGATTCGGCTATCTTTATCGGGGCAGTGATGCTGGTGATCGACAGCTTGCGTGGCGAGAAGGGGAAATAATCCCAAGTGTTGCTGTCAGACATTCTGCTACACTAGCGCAAAGTCTCCCCGGCAGGCCGGGCCTGTATGTAGGGGCGGCTTCCAGCCGCGATGGCTGTAGAAGGGCGCACCGGGAGCTTGAATGAATCTGAGAAAACAGGAGCGAGTACTTGAGCAATAACGCCATCGGTGAGAACAGCAAGGTGGTGATGCACTACCGCATCTCCCTGGAGGACGGCACGGTGGCCGATTCTACCTGGGAGGACAATGCCCCGTTGGCCTTTGCCGTGGGCGATGGTAACCTCCTGCCCGGGCTGGAGCAGTCACTGTTTGGCATGAGTGCCGGTTCCCGGGAGCAGTTCATGCTCTCACCGGAACAGGGCTTCGGCTACAAGGACACCGCCAACATCCACGA
>JBFEWO010000188.1:0-4058 GCA_041546305.1 Thiohalomonadaceae bacterium
AAGGAAGGCGTGTATTCTAGAGAACTGGCTGATGGTGTCAAGCCTGTTTTGATGATTCATCCGGAAAAATTTCCTGAAAAATCATCCGTTCCCGATACAACCCCTGTCTCCCTGACGCGGGCGAAAATGTAACAAATGCACTGCCTCCTAGCAATCCTTTTTTATGGGCAAATGGTTCCTTTTTATCGCTAGCCCTGTTGTTCAATCTTGGCCCAGGAGTCCTTGAGGCCAACAATGAGGTTGAACACCGGCCGCTCCGGGGTGGAAGCCACCGCGTCATAACAGAAATAGCCCTCGCGCTCGAACTGGTAGCGGCTGCCCTCCCCCGCCTCGGCCAGGCTCGGTTCGAGCACACAGCGGGTCAGGGTGCGCAACGAATCCGGATTGAGCAGTTCCTTGTAGTCGCTCACGCTCTTGTCGCTGTCCGGATGCGGCACGCTGAACAGTCGATCATACAGGCGCACCTCGGCGTGCAGGCCGTGGCGGGCAGAGACCCAGTGAATCACCCCCTTGACCTTGCGCCCTTCCGGGTTGGCACCCAGAGTGTCCATATCAACACTGCAGCGCAGTTCGATGATCTCCCCGTCCGGGTTCTTGATCACCTCCTCGCACTTGATCACATAGGCATTGCGAAGACGGACCTCACCGCCGGCGACAAGACGCTTGAACTTCTTGTTCGGCGCCTCCTCCATGAAATCCTCGCGGTCAATGTACAGTTCACGGCAGAAAGGCAGCTGACGTGAGCCCATCGACTCATCCTTGGGGTGGTTGGAGGCGTTCAGCATCTCCACCTGATCTTCAGGGTAGTTGGTCAGCACCACCTTGAGCGGATGCAGCACGCCCATGGCACGCGGCGCGCTGGCATCCAGGTCCTCGCGAATGCAGCTCTCGAGGATCGCCATCTCGACGCTGTTGTCGGACTTGGTCACGCCGATGCGGTCGCAGAACTCGCGGATCGAATCCGGGGTGTAGCCTCGGCGGCGCAGCCCCGCGATGGTAGGCATGCGCGGGTCGTCCCAGCCCTCCACATAGCCCTCCTCCACTAACTGGGTGAGCTTGCGCTTGCTCATCACCGTGTACTGCAGATTGAGGCGCGAGAACTCGATCTGCTGCGGGTGGCATTCAATGCTGATGTTATCGAGCACCCAGTCGTAGAGTGGACGGTGATCCTCGAACTCCAGGGTGCAGAGCGAGTGGGTGATCCCCTCCAGCGCATCAGAGATGGGGTGAGTAAAATCGTACATGGGGTAAAGACACCACTCGGAGCCGGTCTGGTGGTGTACTACCCCATGGCGAATGCGGTAGAGAGTCGGGTCGCGCATATTCATGTTGGGCGAGGCCATGTCGATCTTCGCCCGTAGCACCTTGGCGCCATCAGGGAACTCCCCGGCACGCATGCGGGCGAAAAGGTCCAGATTCTCCTCCACCGAACGGTCGCGGTAGGGGCTGTTGCGGCCCGCCTCGGTCAGGGTCCCGCGGTACTCGCGGGTCTCCTCAGCGGTAAGATCGCAGACGTAGGCCAGGCCCTTTTCAATTAGCTCGACCGCATAACCATAGAGCTTTTCGAAGTAGTCCGAAGCGTAATAGACCTTGCCGCCCCAGTCGAAGCCCAGCCACTCCACATCGTTCTGAATCGCTTCGACGAACTCCTGGTTTTCCTTATGCGGATTGGTATCGTCAAAGCGCAGATTGCAGCTGCCCTTATAATCACGGGCGATACCGAAATTCAGGCAGATCGATTTGGCATGACCGATGTGCAGATAGCCATTGGGCTCCGGCGGGAACCGGGTCGCCACACGACCATTGTTTTTGCCGGCCTTGAGATCCTCGTCGATGATGTGACGGATGAAGTTGCTCGGTGCGGACACTTCGCTGTTGCTCATGGTGGTGAAACCTTCCTGATGACAGTTGTCATGTTATCTGGCGACTGACGCCATTATACCGGTATGTGATGGGCTAAAGTGAACGGTGGCCCACTCAGGGGCCACCATGTTGCTTTACTCCTGCCCGCCGTGCTGGCGGATATACTCCAGCGCCTTGTCGATACGGCGCAGGGCTGCCTCGCGGCCGATGAGGTAAAGCGTCAGGTCCAGATCTGGGGCAGGGGAACCGCCGGTCACTGCCAGGCGAAGTGGCATGCCGAGCTTGCCCATACCGATACCCAGTTCCTCCACGGTCTGATGGATGCACCCGTGCAGGCCCTCGCGGCTCCACTCCTCAAGGGCTGCTATCTTCTCGCGCGCTTTCTCCAGCGGTTCAATCGCCGCAGCCTTGAAAGCTTTCTTGGCGGTCTTCTCGTCGAACTCATCGAAATCCTTGTAGTAGAACGCGGAAATCTCGGCCAACTCCACCAGAGTCTTGGCGCGCTCGCGCTGCGCCGCCACCACCTCGACCAGATCCGGTCCCAGTGCCGGGTCAATGCCCAGATCCCCCATATGCGAGCTCAGCAGGTGGGCGATGCGCTCGGGAGTATCGCTCTTGATGTAATGCTGGTTGAGCCACAGCAGCTTGTCGGTATTGAACGCCGAGGCGGCCTTGTTGACATCCTCGATGTCGAAGAACTCAATCATTTCATCGACGGTGAAGTGCTCCTTGTCCTGATAAGACCAGCCCAGACGCACCAGGTAGTTGAGCAGCGCCTCGGGCAGAATGCCCTGCTCCCGATACTGCATCACGCTGACCGCACCATGGCGCTTGGACAGACGCGCCCCGTCGTCGCCGAGGATCATCGGCACATGGGCATACTTCGGTGGCTCGGCGCCCATCGCCCGCAGCAGGTTGATCTGGCGCGGAGTGTTATTGATATGGTCGTCGCCGCGAATGACGTGGGTGATGCCCATATCCCAGTCGTCCACCACCACGGTAAGGTTGTAGGTAGGCGAGCCGTCGGTGCGCTTGATGATGAGGTCGTCCAGCTCGGTGTTGCTGAAGGCCAGCTTGCCGCGTACCTGATCCTCAAAGGCGACAATCCCTTCGGCAGGGTTGCGGAAACGGATCACGTGCGGCTCGTTGGGGTCGACGAACTTGTTACGGCAATGGCCGTCGTAGCGCGGCTTCTCCTTGCGCTTCATCTGCTCTTCGCGCAGCGCCTCCAGGCGTTCTTTGGAGCAGTTGCAACGATAAGCATGGCCGTTGTCCAGCAACTGGTCGATGACCTCGTAATAACGCTCAAAGCGATGGGTCTGATAGAACGGCCCCTCGTCGTACTCCAGCCCCAGCCAGGTCATGCCCTCGAGGATCGCATTGACCGACTCCTGAGTGGAGCGCTCCAGGTCGGTATCCTCCACACGCAACACAAAACGGCCACCGTGCTTACGGGCATAGAGCCAGGAAAATAACGCAGTACGGGCACCGCCAACGTGCAGGTAGCCGGTGGGACTGGGGGCAAAACGGGTTTTTATGGTCATACTCTCAACAGCCTGTTTCTGGTTTATTCGGTGTCGATTTGGGTCTTCTTTCTATCCGTCTCTGCGTAAGGAAAACGAACATGGCCATAACGAACCAGCAACACCGCCACGGCCAACAGCACGATGGCGCCAGCCACCGCCAGCATCCGCCACTCTTCCATCGCCTTGATTTCCAAAATCAGATAACGGGCCAAGGCAACCATCCCTATATACAGCGGCATCCGAACGGGCAATTGCCCTGACTGCCAATAAACATGGACCATGGCAATGACTTCCAGATAGATGAATAACAGCAGTAGATCGCTCAGGTCGACCTTGCGCAAGGCGATCATCTGCATCAGCTCCTGACCGGCGGCTATCAGTGTCGCCAGCAGGATCACCATCAGACCGGCATCCTCAATCAGTGTGCCTAGCCGAATTCCTGCTTTTCGCAGCGGATGTTGCATCATCATGAATTCCAAATCATAAAGTCAGTGGGATTATACTCACCTCACTACCCGGCCGCGATGCCCTTAAGGTGGAAAATCCCCGTTGACCGTTCAGTGGTGACTGTATACTATAGCGCGCCTTTCCCGGGCGGTTAGCTCAGCGGGAGAGCACTGCCTTCACACGGCAGGGGTCACTGGTTCAATCCCAGTACCGCCCACCAAA
>JBFEWO010000138.1:0-7399 GCA_041546305.1 Thiohalomonadaceae bacterium
AATGAGCCGGGCGGCCGCCTCGTCACAGGGGGAGGGCAAGGGTGCAGGAAGAGGCTGGAAATGAGGCGTGCTGGGTGGGCTTTGCACCGGCCGGCGGCAGGCCTCGGCCGCCTCCTCGATCACCGGCCAGTCATAGAAGTGTTTTCTATCGAGGATATTTGCCCGGCCTGCCCAATTGCCATGCGCCGTCACGTGTAGGAGCTGTGTTATATCAGGCGAAGCGCCGGGCGTCGCATGAAGGCTGAGCAGCAGGTCCGGGTGTTCGCGCTCAGCGTCGCTGAAGTCTGCAGAACGATCGATACCGAGCAAGTGGGCCAACTGTTCGTCGCCAATCTCATTCAGGGGGGTAATGTGCCAGCCGAGCAGGGCTGCGGCGTAGCTTACTGTTGCCAGCGCATGCCCCACATCGAGCTGGCAGTAGCGATAGGCCCGTTCGCCGTACTTCCATGCCTCGCGCCAGTGGACTGAACTTAACCCCAGCAAAAGGGTGGGCGTCGTGTCTTCCTCAGCAGTAAATCGGCAGCGCTGTTCCAGGCCGTGGAGGTCTGCACGGTAGTGGTAAAGCCCATCCTCAAGCCCGTCGATGTGACGGGCGATAAGATAGGCCTCGGTGGGGTGGAGGTTGCCGCTGGAGGGATTGCAGCGCAACGACCAGCGGGCACTGCCGTACTGTTTCCAGGCCGAAAGCGCCAGGGAGAGTTCCAGCAGGACCGCAATGGTCTCCCGCTCCATGGCAAGCGTCGGAATGGGCTCATCCGCATAGAGGGCGGAGAACGGCAGGCCGAACTCATCGGCACCCAGCGGCAGGGCATCTAGAGGCGCTCCTTCGTACCGACGGAAGGGATCGGGCTGGGCATCCCAATCGATGGTATCGGGGCCCTTGGCGAAACCGTCGAAGCGGTGCTTGGTCCGCTCGTGGTACTGCGTTATGTTGATGGGCTGCTTTTCTTTCATCCCTTGTTGATGACCAGCGGAGTGGTACTCAACTCTTCCGCCAAACAGGTAATGGGCGGACCAAGTTCGCCGTCCTCGTTCTCAAAGCTGACCAGGTAGAGCATCAATTCCGGGTCTTCCTCGAGATGACCGGTATTCAGGAGAACACCCAAAGTCCCTGGCTGGGCAAAGATGGTATCTTCTACCGCATCCGGTACAGAACCATCGTTGGCGATGGTTGCCGCGGCATAGACCGCATCACCCTGCTGCAGATTTTCAATGTTCATTACTGCTTCCTCCGTAGCATGGGAATTCTCTGCCATGTCGTATAACTGACAATTGTGGCACCAAATTCCCATTTCTTTGTTACTACATCCTTCATACGGCGCCATTGTCCGTATGAAATCAGGCACATGGCACTCCTTAAGGGAATGTCACTGGCTTCAGGAACAATAAATGCAAGACCTTTGCCATCACACTGAGAAGCGAGGGAAATAGCATGCCAAGTGAGAGCACAACACGGTGGTTGGCTGAAAAGGGTTTTAACCCGGAGCAGCTGGATCAGCCCGGCAGGCATCAGGATACGCCGATCATTCTCGCCAGCCGGCTGGGAGAAGCGGGCATCGTTTCGGAGCTTATCGCTGCCGAGGTGAACGTCAATCACCGGAATATGGACGGCACCAATGCCCTGTGGGCCGCCGTGGTGGCCGACAGCCGCAACATCGCCGAGCAACTATTGGCCGCCGGGGCGGACCTCGACAACCGGAACGACAACGGCGCGACAACACTGATGTATGCCGCTTCCAACGGCAAGACCGAGTGGGTGCGTTTTCTGCTGGAAAAGGGGGCCGACACCAGCTTGCAATCCCTGGATGATTACACTGCGCTGGATCTGGCCAGTAACATCGACATTCTGCGGCTGTTGCGCCAGGCGGGTTAAGCCCCCCCGACATATTGCTCTCAGCACCGATCCGAGCGATCGGGATTTTGCTATGTTTTAAGCAAGACCGTTTGTTTGGTGTGGGGTAGAGGAAATGTATGTCCTGGGAGCCGCAACATCACAGTTCACCTTTCTTTGCCACTGATCTGCCTGGCCGTGCTGCCATGTGGCAGGACATCAATGGCCTGCACCTTGCCGAACTATCTTACCGCCTTTGCCACGGGCCAGAGTGTAAGTGTTAATACGACCGCTATCGGCGGTACTGCCACTTTGCTCGCAGGAGAAGAGGATTGACGTAGGAGTGAAGTGATAGCCACTTTCGAGAGGAACCGCCATGTCAGCCAGCAAATGGGTTTTTGTCTTTGCGCTTCTTTCGCTGCTAAGCGCGTGTTCCAAAGAATCGGTGTTCACGGGTGGTACTGGCACGACACGCCTTAATGAGGTGGATTACGCCATTAAACAATTGCTGTTTACCTGGCCGAGTGTGGCCGGTGCGGATACCTATCGCGTGCTGGAGAATCCGGACGGTAGCTCGGGCTACATTTCCATCTCCGGTAACCTCCCCTCCACCGTGAATCAGTTTGACTATGACATCGCGGTTCATCTACAGGAGTGGAACAATGCCAGTTATATTTTGCAGTCCTGCACCGGAACCGATTGCATCGATTCCACTCCACGTTTTGCCACAGACAGTAGCGCTGCCATAGGTTATTTGAAGGCCTCTAATACCGGCAGTAATGATAGTTTTGGGCATTCGCTAGCGGTCAGCGATGATGGCGATACCGTGGCGGTGGGGGCCTGGGCGGAGGACAGTGAATCATCCCTTGATGGGGCCAATAACAATTTCCCCGCTTCCGGCGCCGTCTATGTGTATACCCGTGTAGCGAATGCCTGGCAGGGGCCGGCACTGCTCAAAGCATCCAATGCAGGCAGTAATGATCAGTTTGGTTACTCCGTAGCCTTGAGCAGTAATGGGGATACGCTGGCGGTAGGGGCACGGTATGAAGCGAGTGCCGATGCGGCCGATCCCACGAATGATCTCGCCGCAGGGGCCGGTGCGGTTTATCTCTTTGTGCGCGATGCCGCGGGTGACTGGAGCGAGCAGGCCTATATCAAGGCGTCCAATGTGGAGGCGGGCAACAATTTTGGCAGGGCGGTGGCGCTGAGCAATGATGGCAACATCCTGGCGGTGGGCGCACCCGGTGAGGATGGCGAAAACGGTCTTTTGGCCAACTCGGGAGCCGTATATACCTTTATTCGTAATGGTACGACCTGGTCGCAGCAGGATTATGTGAAGGCCTCCGATGCAGCGAGTGGAGACGGCTTTGGCTCTGCCTTGAGCCTCAATGCCGGGGGGACGCTGTTGGCGGTGGGAGCACCGCTGGAGGATAACGGTACGAATACAAATAATGGTGCGGTCTATCTCTTCTCTTTTGGCGGTGTGACATGGAGTCAAACCACCATATTGCGTGCATCCGACAGCGGGAGCGATGACAACTTTGGGACTGCGCTGGCGCTATCGGGTAATGGCACCAGCCTGGTTGTCGGAGCCCCCTTTGAGGATAGTGATGGCCTCGGTACGAAAAGTGCTTTTGACTCAGGTGCGGCCTATGTCTTTGTCAATAACGGTAACTGGGTGGAGCAGGCGATGTTAAAAGCCGAAACCGTGAGGGCTTTCGACCGGTTTGGCATCAGCGTGGCTATCGGCAGTGCAGACGGCGATATCATCGCTGTCGGCGCCGATCAGGAAGATGGAGCAGCCACCGGGGTGGGTGGCGATCAGACACTTAATACAGCCTTCGATGCCGGCGCCGCTTACGCTTTTACCCGGGATGCCGGCCTCTGGACGCAGCATGCCTATTTGAAGTCATCCAACACCGGATTTGCCGATCACTTCGGCACAGCAATGGCGATGAGTGGCGATGGTCAAACGCTGGCCATCGGCGCGACAGATGAAGACAGCGCGGCGACCGGCATCGGTGGTGATCAAGGGGACGGGGTCAGCTCCAGTAACTCCGGCGCGGTTTATCTCTATTAGCGGATTGCGGCCGAGGTGAAGCCCCATTGTTGAAGGGAACTTCACCTTGAGCCTCAGCACTCCCTTAAGCTGATTTTGCCATACGCAGTTTCTTCGCCACCTTGCTTTTCAGGTATTCCAGAAACTCATCGCTGTTGTCGTAATCCATTTCCTGAATAAACGCGGTTACCTGGTTGGTGAGGGTGCGAACCGCATTCACTTCTTCATGGGGACGACCACAGGCACGGCACCGGTCACCATCTTCGGTGCAGGCACCGCGGCTGACACAGGACTTGAACTGATATGCCATGTTGTTATGCCTCGACAGGTTCGGGTACCTCTACACCGAAGGCACTCATGAATTCGGCCAGCGGCATGTCAATTACCTCGATCCCCAGTTTGTTTTTGCAGAAACGTTTTTCCTTATCGGTCGCACCGGGAATAATTGCCCAGCCTGCCTCTTTGGCATGGCCGTAGATGAGGTCGGCCAGCACCATGCGCTCGGTGTCACGATTAAGGCTAAGACCGAGCAGCAGGTATTGTTTTTCCTTACGGTATTCCTTGAAGAACTTCGGGACACCGAAACCGCCCATCAGTTCGGTAATGTAATCGACGTAGTCAGCATCGGAGGCGATGTAGTTGGCCTCCGGCTGTGGCGAACCCATGGGTTTGAGCAGCAGCGGCAGGGAAGGGTCAGCCTCTTCATTGGTGATCTCTTTATAGGCAGCGCCATCATAGGTGTAGAGCTTGTAGCGGAAGTCGGTACCGCCGATACGGGCTATACCAATCATCAGGTTGTGCGGTGTGTCGTTGTAGCTTTGCTGTAGCTGCAGATCACGATTGATGTCGATGACGCAGGCCGGCTTGATTGCCTTTATCCAATCATGCAGCGGCGCACGTGTCCATTCGGTCTCGCCATAGAGTTTATTGAGAAAGCGGGTGACAAAGCTGCGCCCACGCTTCAGTTCCTGGTTCATCGCCGCGCGCGGAAATTCGTACATCAGCTTCGGCGCCATCGGCTTGCCGTTGTTCATGGCCAAAATCAGGCTGTCGCTATCAGCCGGAATCGGTTCGCCGGTTTGTGCGCTAACTGAACCGGTGAGTGCCTGGGCACCCAGATAGGGGATTATGCTGCCGTTGCTGAGGCCTTTCTTAATCGTATCGATCAGTTGCTGTTCCATGATGCCGCCCACTGCTGTTGATGGATTTACTGGGTAATGAGCAAATATCGGGCCGGATCGTAAGGTGTTGATTTTATGGAGACTGATTGTCCGGTTATGTGGTTTTGTTGTAAAGGCGACAAACAACAATGACCTGTGGGAGGGCCGGTGATGACCGCCTTACCCCTATAGCCGGCATTCAAGTGAGTGGCTGATCCAATGGACTAAAGACACCTACACCAGGGCGATTCAGTACATGGGTATAGATCATTGTCGTGGAGACATTTGCGTGACCAAGCAATTCCTGAACGGTCCGGATATCATAATTAGCCTCAAGTAAATGAGTCGCAAAACTGTGGCGCAGGGTATGGCAGTTGACACGCTTATTGAGCTTGGAAGCAACACCAGCGCGTTTAACCGCCTTCTGAATAGCACTTTGGTGTAAATGGTGGCGACGAATCGCACCGCCATACGGATCAACGGCAAGGCGCCCTGAAGGGAACAGATATTGCCATTTTAGTTCACGACCGGCATTGGGATACTTTCGGGACAGTGCTCCAGGCAAGATGACTTCACCATATCCGGCAGCAATATCCTTGGCATGGATTTGCTCAACTGACCTGATTTGCTTATGCAACTCTTCAACCAGCTTAGCCGGTAGTGGAACGTAACGATCTTTGTGCCCCTTGGACTGGCGAACATGTATCCGTTGGTAATCGAAGTCAATGTCCTGAACACGCAGGCGAAGCGCTTCCATAACACGCATCCCGGTGCCATAGAGAAGTGAAGCAATTAACTTGTGTAAGCCATCCATCTGCGTGAGCAAGGCACTTACTTCAGCCCGGCTGAGTACGACAGGCAGAAATTTTGGCCTTTTAGAGCGGGAAATCGCCCCCAACTCGCCTAACTCTTTTCCCAGAACCTGGTTGTAAAGGAAGACCAGGGCATTAAGCGCCTGATTTTGAGTGCTGGCACTGACATTACGTCGTACAACGAGATAATCCAGATAGGCCTTCACCTCATTGGCGCCAACCTCTTCCGGTGAGGTATTCTTGCAAAACAGAATGAAGCGGCAGACCCACTGCTCATAGCTCTGTTCTGTTCGATATGCATAACCTCTTCGCCTGATTTCAGTAGTGAAACGTACTAACAGGTCGTGGTGGTCCTGTCTTACCTTGTTGAGTGGGCCATCACCTTTGCGTTCCTTGATATAACTCAGCTCCTCAGGTGTCAGTTGTCTAGCAGTGGTAGGGTGGTCGACTTCGAGCTGTTTAGCCGAATCAAACCAATAGTTCCAGTTCACATCCTGACACACCTGGGACATGAGCAAGTCACAGTAGAGAATCCGAATAGCATCAATACATTGATAAAATTGCCAACCAGCAAGGCGATTCTGGCGGCCTATCATCTCAAAATGGTGGGCAATATCATTACCTGATAGCCCCTTGATTTTCCGTCCATTTTGCGCCTTAATGAACTCCTCGACGCGTTTCACATACCAGTGCCGCTTCTTTTGTGGAATGGATGCTTTGATCAAACAATTCAAATAGTTATCAAAGAAGCGAGAAGCAGCATCAGGGACTGATAAAGGAGAATCTGGCATATGAACCTTCCTTGTTTAGCGTGGCGGGCATCCTGCCCGGACATGACTAGATCACAGATAATGCTAGTCCGAATCGCTCAATCGCACAATATTCCGCTTACACAGTATTATCAATACTGAGTAAGCGATCTAATACACTGTTGGGGCTGATAGGCCGCAAAGAAAACAAAAATAATTTAAGTGCGTGCCAGTAAGAAGAATAGAAAAAAACCAAAAATAATTCCTACAAAATATAACGAAAAGTGCCAATAGTGAAGGCGGAAAAAATATGATAAGTAAGAGAAGCCAGCTGAGCTGGCAACATAACAAAGTTACTGTTGGCCATCTCTGATGTCTTCTCTTAGTTGATTCTATTTTTCCGCGTGGTGTCTGACGTTTTAGTCATTAAAGGCATAAATAACCAGGAGGTTCGATCGTGAAAGGGTGGTGGATAAATGAAAGCGATCTGGACGCTCGCCCCAACAAGTCGTTAAGACCGACACTCACTGTCGTTCGTGCGGCTTAACTCTCACGTTGAGGCTGTAGAAAAACCCTAAAATGCGGTAGAATTCAAGCAATAAATCTGCTGGCAGGGAGAATGGAAGATGGCCCGCTACAAGGACTATGATTACGGTCAAATGAAAATGATCCCGGTTTCATTTGAACGGCAAATTCTCCCTGGCACTTTCGAATACTCCCTTTCCTATCTCATCGATCACGAACTGGATCTCACCCCCTTCGATCAACACTACAGCAATGATGACAAT
>JBFEWO010000066.1:0-13748 GCA_041546305.1 Thiohalomonadaceae bacterium
CCCTAGGGAAAACCGCTATCCGAGCCAGGAAGAGATCGAAGCGGATCTGCAACTGCTATCAGAGAAAAGTATAGCGATACGCACCTATAGCGTTGAAGACACTCTGGCGGAAATCCCAAGACTGGCACGCAAATATAACCTAAATGTAGCCCTTGGTGCCTATCTCAGTTATGACGACGAGCGCAACGCCTGGGAGTTTCCCCTGTTACTGGATATTGCACGCACCAATTCTAATGTAGTGCGTGTCTTCGTCGGCAATGAAACCCAGCACCTCGGCCTGCTGGATTACGACAAGCTGCTTTCCTACCTCGACCAGGCTCGCGAGGCACTTCGGCTACCAGTCAGCACCGCCGAACCTGCCCACATCTGGCATTCACATCCCGAGCTGGTCAAGCATGTGGATTTTATTGCGGTGCAACTTCTCCCTTATTGGGAAGGCAAGGAGGTAGAAGCCGCTGTCGACTATGTCTTCGATGAACTGCGTGGCTTGAAACAGGCCTATCCCGGTAAGCCAGTCGTCATCTCAGAGGTAGGCTGGCCAAGTAACGGCCGGGTCAGGGAGGATGCCGTCGCCTCGGTCGCTAACCAGGCAATCTTTTTGCGCCACTTTCTGGCGCGAGTGGCAAAGGAAGACTTCGTCTACTACATCATGGAGGCATTCGACCAGCCGTGGAAAACCGATATTGAAGGTGCGGTCGGTGCCTACTGGGGTGTATATAATGTAGAGCGCCAACCCAAGTTCGAGTTTGTCCAGCCCGTGGTTCCCGTCCCCCACTGGATGATGCTGGCCGGGATCTCGATTGCACTGGCGATCCTTACCTTTACCCTGCTACTCATCGACAGCAGCACCATGCGCAGTAAAGGTCGCAGCTTCCTGGCGATCATCAGTTATCTAGCTGCCACCGCTATCGTCTGGATCGTCTACCGCTACACCACCCTCTATCTAACCCTGGGTTCACTCATTGTCGGCGTGCTACTGGTGGTTGGTATGATCGCTATCTTGCTGGTGCTGCTGGCTGAGGCCCACGAATGGGCCGAGACCCTGTGGCTGCGTGAGCGCCGCCGTGACATGAAGCTCACTCACCTGCCCGATGAACAACTGCCGATGATCTCGGTGCATGTGCCGGCCTACAACGAACCGCCGGAGATGATGAAGAAAACGCTCGATGCCTTGTCCCGATTGAACTATCCCGACTTCGAAGTCGTGGTGATCGATAACAACACGAAAGACCCGGCAGTCTGGCGACCCGTGCAGGCGCATTGCGAGCAACTCGGCGCCCGATTCCGCTTTTTTCACGTTGAACCCCTGGCTGGCTTTAAGGCTGGCGCCCTGAATTTTTCGCTGCAACATACCGATCCGCGTGCGGAAATCATCGCCGTGATCGACAGTGACTACATCGTGAATCCCAACTGGCTGCGCGACCTGACACCACAGTTTACCGACCCCAAAGTGGCTATCGTGCAGGCTCCTCAGGATTATTCGGATGGTGACGAAAGCATCTTCAAGGCGATGTGCTATAGCGAGTACTCGGGCTTTTTCCATATCGGCATGATGACCCGTAACGAGCGGAACGCCATCATCCAGCACGGCACGATGACGATGGTACGACGCAAGGTGCTGGAAGAGGTCGGTGGCTGGGCCGAATGGTGCATCACCGAGGATGCGGAGCTGGGGCTGCGTATCTTTGAATCCGGCTATGAGGCGCACTATCTGCCACGCAGCTACGGTCGAGGCCTGATGCCGGATACCTTTATCGATTACAAAAAGCAGCGCTTTCGCTGGGCCTACGGGGCAGTCCAGATTCTGCGTCACCACAGCCGCGGACTATTTGGTTATAAGGACAAACGGCTCAGCCTCGGACAACGTTACCACTTTATTGCCGGCTGGTTGCCGTGGCTGGCCGATGGCTTCAATCTACTGTTTAATGTCGCCGCCCTGGTGTGGTCGCTGGCTATGCTCCTGGCACCGAAAAATGTCGATCCGCCCATGGTCATCTTTTCGCTGCTACCGCTCTCCCTGTTCTTCTTCAAGGCGGCCAAACTGTTTTATATCTACAAAACCCGTATCGGCGCCACCATGCTACAAACCCTGGCTGGCGGGGTGGCCGGCCTCTCCCTGGCCCACACCATTTCACGGGCAATCCTGCTCAGTTTCGTGACTAAAGGTGTCCCCTTCTTCCGTACCCCGAAGCTGGCTGAACGCCAGAACTGGCGCACGGCCTTCGCCATGGTCCGCGAAGAGACAGTTCTTTTGCTTGGGCTGTGGCTCGCAGCGACGGTTATCTCGCTCAAACTCGATGTCGATGCCCCCGACATGCTGCTGTGGGTACTTGTGCTACTGGTACAGTCGCTCAGCTATCTCGCATCCGTGCTGGTTGCACTGGTCAGTACCCTGCCTAATTTATCAGGGAATATGATCGGCCTGCGCGAGATGGAAAGACCTTCAATGGAGTAACTACCTAGCGGTGAATTTCCAACGATTCGACTTATTGTGTTGAACCTTACATAAACACCACGGCCATTTACCGCTATACCGTCTCTCCTCTCTTCGCCCGCGCAATGAGTACACGCACTGTTTTTTGAAGGAAGACAGGAAGATCGGCGAGAGGCACTTCGAGAAACCCCTGGATAATTAGCGAACGGGCTCTCTCTTCATCGAGACCGCTGGCCATTAAATAAGCGAGTTCCTCTCGCGAGATCATGCCGACCGAGGCTTCGTGGGAGAGAGCGATATCAGGTGAGCGTCCCTCCAGTTCAGGGATCGCGTGGATCACCCCCTTTTCTCTCAGCAGCAGTCCGTTGCATTCCATATGGCCACGGCTGCCGGCAATCTCGCCAATGATATGTCCACGGTTGATCACGCTGCCCCCCTCAGAGACCGCGCGGCTGACAATATCAGCGGCAGCCCCGGGGCCACGCAAAAAGGCGCGAGCTCCCAGATCCAGCCTGGAACCAGACGGGGCGTAAATCACAGAGTTGAAGGTGGCGGTGGCACCGCGCTCGACAATCGCGGAGGGATACATCTGGATCCGCCCTACCCGGCTCATGACAATGTAGTTGGATACGAAGTGCCCCCCCTCTTCTATGTGCGCAGCACTGCGCGGGTAGACTTCCACCTCTTCGCCCCAGTGGTGGATCATGCTGGAGGTCACCTTGGCGTTGCGGCCGATATAGTATTCGGTGACACCGATGTGAGTACCAATCTCGGTATATCGGGCAGTGGTACAGCCATTGACCAGATGCAGTTCGGATCCTTCCTCGGCCACGACCAGGTTGTGCACCACCTGGCGAAGACCAGGGGTACGCAACAAAAAGCAGCTCTGTACCGGCAGCAGCACCTTCTCTCCAGCAAAAATGCGGATAAAGAAGCCGGAAGGACCGATGGCGGCTGCTTCCCGGGTGTAATCATCCTGCTCCCTGTCAATCAGATGAAAATACCGTTTTTCTATCCAGGGATAGTGTTTCATCGCCTCGGCCAGCGGCATAATTTCCAATGCCCTGGTGAGGGGCATGGCCTGGGTGATAGTGCTATCCTCCAGCAGAAAACTACCTGCATGATCCAGCCCCGGGTCGAAACCCACTTCACGCAGTTCAGTATTGCTCGGCGGTTCACTGTTCATTCCTAGCCTCCAGTGCACTTGGCCAGACAGCGTACACAGTGTTCGTAGCCCTCCTTGCGGATTTCCTGGAACATCTCACGGGGATTACCGCTGCAGGCGATCTTCCCGTCAAGGATGATGTGACCGAGATTGGCTTCCACGTAATTGAGAATAAAGCCGGCGTGAGAGATGATCAGCCCGCCGCGACGACGCAGCCGCAGAGGATGGTTTTTCTCCAGAATGCGGTTGATGGCATCGGTAATGATGGCGAGATTTTCCAGGTCGACCCCCGACTCCGGCTCATCGAGCAGAATGAGTTCCGGCGACTGGGCGTAAAGTTTGAGGATCTCCGAGCGCTTGAGCTCGCCGCCGGAGAAGCCGCAGTTCAGTTCCCGCTGACGATGACTGTCCAGATGCAAGTCTTGAAAGGCCACATCTATCATTCCGGTCTTATCGATTGACCGAATAAAGGTTTCCAGTGGCACACCACGGATTGTCGGAGGATGCTGGAAGGCCAGTCCGATCCCCAGGTCAGCGATCTCGTTTGCCGGCAGCCCATCGATGCGCTGGCCACGGAATTCAATCGTGCCCTGGCGGATGTCATAGCCGGGTAGTCCCATGATGGCCGAGAGCAGCGTGGATTTTCCCGAGCCGTTCGGTCCAAACAGAATATGGACTTCACCATTGGGAATGCTCAGCTCAAGACCGTGGAGCACTGATTTCCCGCCGACCTCTACCCACAGATCGCTGATAGAAAGTAACGGTTTCATCGACTCTCCCTTTTCTCTGGGGCTATGCCTAACTATAGATGTCATGGCCCACGGGGAGTGGCCCGGGAGTGACTCCACAAGAGATAAAAAAACCTCGCACAATGAATGGCTTCATGGCGCCATACGTTAAGCTAGGCTTGGTTAGTGAAGTCATTTATTCTGAATATTGGGTTTTCGGACGACAGATTGGTAAGGAGTCACCGTCAATGGCCGAAGAAAAAGAAGCCCAAACGGCAATTCCGTGGCACAGTCTGGCACCGGATAACGTTTTGTCGCGTCTGGACGTGGGTGAGAAGGGACTGGATGAGAACGAAGCTGCGATGCGGCTGGAGCGCTATGGTCGCAATAGTCTGACACCACAGAAAAAACGCGGCCCCCTCCTTCGCCTCCTGCAACAATTCCACAACGTGCTGATTTATGTCCTGCTGATCACAGGTGTTGTGACAGCTGCGCTGGGACACTGGATCGATAGCAGCGTGATCCTGCTGGTGGTGGTGATCAATGCTTTGATTGGATTTATGCAGGAGGGCAAGGCAGAAAAGGCCATGGAAGCCATCGGTGGCATGCTGGCGGTCAAGGCCGCTGTGCGACGCAACGGCCAGATGCAAACTGTGATCGCTGAAGAACTGGTGCCAGGTGACATCGTGATGCTGCAGTCGGGGGATCGGGTGCCGGCTGACCTGCGTCTGTTCCACACCCGTGAGCTGCGTATCGATGAGGCCCTATTGACCGGGGAATCGGTACCTGCGGAGAAATCGACAGCGACTGTTGATGAACATGCTGGTGTCGGTGATCGCAAGGGCATGGCGCATTCCGGCACCTTTGTCACCTACGGTCAGGGCAGCGGGGTGATTGTTGCCACAGGAGACAGCACTGAAATAGGCCGTATCAGCGGCCTGCTATCCGGCATCGAAACCCTCACCACCCCCCTGCTGCGGCAGATGACCGCATTTGGCCATGTTTTGAGTCTGGTAATCGTCCTCATCGCTGCGGCAACCTTCGCCTTTGGTGTGCTGGTGCAGGATTACTCCGCTACCGATATGTTCCTGGCCGCGGTTGGTCTGGCGGTGGCGGCCATTCCCGAAGGTTTGCCGGCAATCATGACCATCACCCTGGCCATTGGGGTGCAGCGCATGGCACGGCGCAATGTGATCATCCGACGCCTGCCGGTGGTGGAAACCCTGGGTTCGGTCTCTGTGATCTGCTCGGACAAGACCGGCACCCTCACCCGCAACGAAATGACCGTACAGAGTGTGGTGGTCGGCAGTGGCTGCTATGAGGTCAGCGGTGTCGGTTACGATCCCCATGGTGAGCTGAGAAACAACGATCACACCGTGACTATCGATGAAGATCCGCTACTGCACGAACTCGCCCGAGCCGGAATGCTCTGTAACGATTCAAATCTGCGAGAGAAGGACAGTCAGTGGGCATTGCATGGTGACCCGACCGAAGGGGCGCTGATGGTGCTGGGCATGAAGATGGGCATGAATCCGGAACACGAACAGGAGTCATTGCCGCGCAGCGATGTTATTCCGTTCGAGTCCGAGC
This sequence comes from Thiohalomonadaceae bacterium, assembly GCA_041546305.1. Lineage (GTDB taxonomy): Bacteria > Pseudomonadota > Gammaproteobacteria > Thiohalomonadales > Thiohalomonadaceae > JBFEYJ01. The sequence continues at coordinate 5,918 of JBFEWO010000066.1, forward strand.
ACCGCTTCATGGCAACGCTACATCATGACCACAGTGGTCATGCCTTCATCTATGTCAAGGGAGCGCCTGAGCGCGTGCTGGAAATGTGCCACCAACAACGCGAACGTGGTGAGGATGTGCCTTTGGACCGCCGTTACTGGGAGACACTGATCGAGCAAATGGCACAGCGTGGACAACGCCTGCTGGCGATTGCCTCAAGACCGGTTGACGCTTCCATGAACTGCCTCAGCTTCTCTGAGGTCGAGGATGGTCTGTCACTTATAGGTATCGTGGGTATTATCGATCCGCCGCGCGAGGAGGCGATCCGGGCCGTAGAAGACTGCCGCTCCGCAGGTATTAGGGTGAAGATGATCACGGGCGATCATGCCGTCACTGCCGCGGCCATCGCCAGGGCGATGGGCATTGGCGATGGCGAGAACATCAAGGCCATCACCGGCAACGAGCTGGAGGATATGCAAGACGCAGAACTCGATAAGACGCTGGAGCATGCCGCGGTTTTCGCCCGTACCAGTCCCGAACACAAGCTGCGGCTGGTCAAGGCATTACAGGCCAAGGGCAAAGTGGTGGCGATGACAGGCGACGGCGTAAATGATGCTCCTGCCCTGAAACGCGCCGATGTAGGCATCGCCATGGGACAAAAAGGGACCGAGGTTTCCAAGGAAGCTGCCGAGATGGTGCTCACCGATGACAACTTCGTTTCCATCGCCCATGCAGTGGAGGAAGGACGCACCGTTTACGACAACCTGAAAAAAGCCATTATTTTTATCTTGCCTACCAATGGAGGCGAAGCGCTGACCATCCTTGCTGCGATTGCGCTTGGGAGGATGATGCCCATTACAGCGGTGCAGATCCTGTGGGTCAATATGATCACTGCCGTCACACTTGCACTGGCCCTTGCCTTCGAGCCACCAGAGGAGAACATCATGCGACGTCAGCCGCGCGCCCCAGACGAGCCGCTATTGTCGCGCTTTCTGGTGTGGCGCATTGTGTTCGTGTCTCTCATTCTGGTGAGCGGTACCTTCGGAATCTTTATCTGGCTGCGTGAAAACGGCGCATCCATCGAGCTGGCACGTACAGCCGCAGTCAACACTCTGGTGATGTTTGAAATCTTCTACCTGTTCAACTCACGCTTCATTAACGAATCGGTTTTAAGCCGTAAGGGCCTGTTTGGAAACCACTATGCACTTATCGCGATTGGTGTGCTATTGATTATGCAGATAGGTTTTACTTACCTACCACCACTCCAGTTACTGTTTCATACCACGCCGCTCGATGCCGTGACATGGGGAGTAATTATGGCCATCGCCTCTTCCGTACTTTTTTTGGTGGAGCTGGAAAAGTGGCTGGTGAGACTATTTCGAAACAGAACACTGCAGGTATAACATCGCCAACAATTGCTTCGATACTGTAACAATAATGAAAAAAGATACGCAGCAAAACAGACCGTGTGATTCGAATCCTGGCCATTCCGGTCTATGAAACACATTGCGCGCTATTTTTTCGCAACAATCCTGATGCTTGTCACTGCATCATCCTATGCGGCGACCAATGTCACTGTCGAGGTGAGCGGGGTATCCGGAAAGGAGCTTGAGAATGTCCTTCTCATGCTCAGTATCGAACAGCAAAAGAATCATCCGGTTCTGAGCGAAGGACGTATTCGACGTTTGCACACGCTGGCCACCGATGAGATTGAACAGGCATTGCTCCCTTTTGGCTATTATCGCGTCTCCGTTGATGCGCACCTGCAACCACCACAGGGGACGCAGGGCTGGCTTGCCCGTTATCACATCAACCCGGGTCCCCCTGTGCGTATCTCCGAACTCAATGTGAATATTTCCGGGGAGGCGGCACAGGACCCGGCATTCCGGGAACTGCGTAAGACGCTTCCCCTGAGCGTGGGAGATCCCCTGAATCATGCCCTGTACGAAAGCTGGAAAAAAGACCTGCAGCGCCTGGCCGAAGAGCGCGGCTACTTTCAGGCACAATTGACACGTCACAGTGTCCGTGTCGATCTCAATGCGTATAAGGCAACGGTAGACCTTCAACTGGAAAGCGGTCCCCGCTATCGCTTCGGCCCCGTTACTTTTCGTGGCGAGGTCCCTTTACAGGAGGATCTGCTGCATCGTTTTATCCACTTCAGCGCTGGCGATCCCTACTCCTCCGCCAAACTCCTGCAACTCCAGGACAGTCTCAATGGCAGTGATTATTTCCAGCGGGTGGAGATCAAGGCTGATCGGGAATCCGTGACTGATCTCCGGGTACCCATTACCGTGCAGCTTACCATGAACAAACGTACCCGCTATCAGCTCGGTGTAGGCTATGGCACCGATACAGGAGCCCGGGGAGTCATCGGCATGGAGCGACGTTATGTTAATCGCAGAGGACATCGCCTCGGTGCCGACTTCAAGCTGTCGCAGATCAAGGACAGTATCTCGGGGCGTTATATCATACCGCTGGAAAATCCAGCCACCGATCGCGCCGTCATTCGTAGTGAATACCATCTTGATCGTACTGAGGATATTGACAGTTCAGCGCTGCTGGTCGGCGCGGGCATCGAAACTGCGCAAGGGCTTTGGCATCGCAGCTATTTTCTCAACTATCAGCGGGAAAAATACGACATCGGCCTGCAAAGCGGCAATGCCAAGCTACTGATGCCGACCTTCGCCTGGAGCCGACTCAGCACCAAAGATGTCCTTATCACGGAACGCGGCAGTCGTGTTGATCTGCAAATACGTGGTGCCAGCGAGGGCATAGGTTCAAACGTCTCGGTCGCACAAGGACATCTCCGGGCCAAGTTGATCCGTTCCGCCGGCGATGGAAGATTTTTACTGCGCAGTGAACTGGGAACCAGTTGGGCACCCGAGTTCGAGCGTTTGCCCCCCTCGGTACGTTTTTTCGCCGGTGGTGATACCAGTGTCCGCGGCTATACCTATAAGTCACTTGGACCCGAGGATAGTGCCGGCAATGTCATTGGCGGCAAGCACCTGGTCGTGGCCAGCGCAGAATACGAACATCCTTTGGGTGAAAAGTGGAGCGCCGCGGTTTTCTTTGATGCCGGCAACGCCTTTGCCGAATATAACGGTGTACTTGAAGAGGGTGTCGGCGTCGGTTTGCGCCGTCGCCTTCCCATTGGCTGGTTGCGCATTGATGTGGCACAGGCCATCACGGATGAGGACCGTCCGTGGCGCCTGCACATTACCCTGGGGCCGGACCTGTGAGACGCTTTCGCCATTGGCGTGGTCTGTTACTGAGCGTTGCAACATTGTGCTGCCTCCTGCTGTTTCTGCTCTTTAGCGAAACGGCACTGCGCGGTAGTGTTGCACTACTGACCAAGATACTCGAACCGCTTAGTGTCGAAGAGGTTCATGGCCGACTTGCTGGCCCGCTTACCCTGGGCGGTATCCAGTATGCAGACATGCAGAACCAGCTCACGCTCGAACGGTTGACCCTGGATTGGGCTCCCACCAGGCTGTTTTTCCTCACCGCCCATGTCAAATATCTGCATGCAAGTGGACTGCATTTTCGTCAACGCCAAAAGCCACCTCAATCCAGTGAGCCCCCAACGGAGTTCACCCTGCCGCAAATCGGGTTTCCCCTGAAAATCATCATCGAAGAGGCAAGTCTCGACGGCATGGAGATCTTTCGGCTGGATCAGGCCAAGCCACTGGCGGTGACTCAAATCACCCTGCAAGCCGAGACGAGTCTGAATACGCTGGAGGTGCAGGCACTTCGGCTAGAAAGCGACTGGCTGACGCTCGTCGTGCGCGGCAATCTGCGGCCCCGCCAGAGTTATCAAACCGCGTTGGAGCTGGAATGGAGTGTGCCACAGCCGGACAACAAGCCGTGGCAGGGCAACGGGACATTGCGGGGTGATATCGAGCGGCTAGAGCTCCAGCAACGACTCATCTCACCCTTTGCCGCCACACTGCAACTTGCCGCCGAGGATCTGCTCGATGCATTGCAGTGGAATGGTCGCATCGACATTCCCCAACTGCACTCCTCACAACTCCCCTACCCTGTCTCACCGGCCTTCACCCTGGGGGGAACTGTGTCGGCAAAGGGGAATCTCGACACCTTTACCGCCACGACACAGATCGCCGGTGAAGTGGAAACCGTGGGCAACATTGAATTGAAGGCAGATGCGGTTTACGGCGATCGGCAAATCCGCCTCACCCAACTGCAACTGATTCGCCCTGGCGAGCCCGCCCGCCTTGAAGCAAGTGGCGAGGTCGATTTAACCACACCGTTACGCTATCGCCTGCAGGCAAACTGGGAGGCGCTGAGCTGGCCCTTGGAAAATCCATCGGTTGTCAGTGAGAGCGGTACCCTCGCTGCCAGCGGTGAGGATAAATCGTATCTGTTCAATAGTGACTTATTGCTGGGTGGAACCCAGATTCCACCAGGCCACTGGCAGCTGCAGGGCAGCGGCGATGAGCAGGCCGTCCAGTTGACCGCCCTAGAGGGAAAACTGCTCGACGGTAGCGTCTCGGGAACCGCAAACCTCGAGCTTGTTCCCCAGCTGCGATGGCAAGCCCAACTGCAGGGCAAGGAGCTTAATCCCGGGGTCAAGTGGCATCAGTGGCCAGGAATGCTTGCCTTTACCGCCGATCTACAAGGCCGGCAGGAAAAGGAAGGTTTAGCCATGACCATCTCCCTTCCCGCACTGAGTGGCACCCTGCGCGAGCGCAAGCTGGAAGGCCACAGCGAGGCAGAAATAAGTAATCAGGCCTTGTCGGTAAAAGAGCTTGCGCTACGGGTAGGTTCGGCAAGCCTGGCGGCAAAGGGGCAACTCTCCGATAAGTTAGCCTTCGACTGGCAATTGCAGGCCGACAACATGGCGGATGTGCTGCCGCAAACCACTGGCACACTGAAAGCCAAAGGTAACCTCACCGGACCTCTCAAGACACCAAAACTTGAACTTCAGATAGAAACCCAACAGCTGGGCTATGGGGCATACCAGAGTGAAAAAATTCACGCTGAAATTGCGCTCGATCTCCAAGGCCGACGTTCTTCCTCACTCGATCTGAAGGTCGATCAGCTCCAGTTGCCGGGCTTTCCGCAGGAGTCCATCACCCTCAAAGGTCGCGGTTCGCTGGCAAAACACGATATCACGCTCGACGTTTCTAACTCGAGCCAGCACCTTACCCTGGGCTTATCGGCGAGCTATACCGAGGGGCGTTGGGCTGGAATGCTCAACCAACTGCGGATTGACGATAGTCAGCTCGGTCTATGGCTACTGGAAAAGCCGGCAAATTTTGCCATGACCTCCCAAATGCTGAATCTGCAGGAGTTCTGCCTGAACCGGGAAACAGCAAGCCTATGCACCCAAGCTGGCTGGGAGGGTAACAATCGTTTCAGTACCAGCCTGCGTAGCGTACGGTTTCCATTGAACCTGCTTCAGCCTCATCTACCGGAGCGTTTCAAGATCTCCGGTGAACTTGATGGCCAGGCCAGCCTGGAGCTTCTAGCTCAGGACAGAACACGCCTAGAAGTGGATCTCACCATTGGGCCGGGACAGTTTGCACTGTTTAATCCTGAACTGGATGACAACGATCTCGCCCTGTCTTACCGCGGTGCGGTCATACGCGCCAGCACTCCCAAGGGCATCCTGAATGGCGAGCTCACCCTGTCGCTTACCGAGCAAGACACCGTGGCACTCACAATACAGAGTTCACTTGTCAGCGGTTTGCCAAAAGATCCATTGCAGCAGCCGCTCACCGCTCGACTTGCTGCATCGATAAGCGATTTGGGATTTGTCTCCTCGCTGGTAACCGAAGTGCAGAATTTTCAAGGCCGGCTGGAGGCTGATGTGCAACTTGCGGGCACACTGAAAACTCCACGCCTGAGCGGTTATGCACAACTCGAGGAGGGACAACTGGATATTCCCCGCATGGGACTTGAGCTTTCCAATATTCGCCTGGCCGCCAGCGGCACTGAATCGCAGAGGATGGAGATCCGCGGGGAAGCCCGTTCTGGTGGTGGCAATCTGGCACTCAGCGGCCAGCTGGCTCCCACCGATACCGGTGCCTGGGGCCTGGAACTAACCCTGCGAGGGACCGATTTTGAGGTGGCGCGCATTCCCGAGGCGCGCATGACCATTTCCCCGGATCTGAAGGCCAGCATCGTCGGCCGCGAGGTTCGTCTCGAAGGGGCAATTGACATCCCCTCAGCAAGGCTTGAACCGCCCGATATCAGTCTGGCGGTAAAGCCCTCGGAAGATGTGGTGATCGTCACCCGGGAGGAAGAAGAAACCATGCCCGAGCGCTGGCGCATCTATACCCGAATTCGTATGACCGCAGCAGAGACGATTCGCTTTATCGGCTACGGTTTTGATGGCCGTGTTGGCGGGGATTTACTGTTAATCGATGAACCGGCTAGCCTCACCCGTGCACGTGGGCAACTGCATATTGTCCCCGGCAGTACTTATAGCAGCTTTGGCACAAAACTCAGTACCGAACACGGGCAATTGAACTTTGCAGACAGCCCGGTCGACAACCCAAATCTTGATATCAAGGCATCACGCAAGATAGGCGATGTGATCGCCGGAATATACGTCAGTGGCACGGCGAAAAAACCCCTGCTACGCCTCTACTCCGAGCCGCCGATGGACCAGGCCGATATTCTTTCCTACCTTACCCTGGGACATCCCATGGGCACCGCTGGCCAGAGCGAAGGGGAAACATTGGCGGGTGCGGCCAACACGGCCGGATTGATTGGCGGTAACTATCTTGCCGGCTACATCGGGCGGCAATTCGGTCTGGAGGAGGCAAGCGTGGAGGCCGATCCCACTACCCAATCCCCCTGGGTCGTTTTGGGCACCTATCTTTCTCCACGTCTCTATGTGCGCTATGGGGTCGGGGTGTATGAAGATGCCTACTCGCTGCTGGTGCGTTATCAGCTGACAGAGCACTGGCAGGTGCAAGGCGAAGGCGGGCAAAATAGCGGCGCGGATATCCTCTACACCTTTGAACGACCTTGAGTACTGTCGTTCCGTAACAGCTCAGGCGCCAATTTCCTTCAGCATCCGGCGCAGGGCGACGCGCCAGTGCACAGGCTCGCATCCCAGCAGTCCCCAGGTTGCTGTCTTGTCCAGCACACTGTATTGGGGACGCACCGCCGGCGTCGGATAATCACTGGTGCGTATCGGACGAACCGCGATCGCTTGCTGCAGCAACCCAGCAGCCAGCCCCTCCTCCATAATCGCGGCGGCAAAATCGTACCAGCTGGCAACCCCTGCATCACTCCAGTGATGGATGCCTTCACCCTCTTCTTTTTCAGTGAAAGCCCAGATGGCCTCCGCCAGACCTTTGGCATGGGTTGGCGTGCCAACCTGATCGACAATCACCCCCAACTGTTCCCGCTCCGCCATGAGGCGCAACATGGTTTTGACGAAGTTGTTGCCCAGCGCGGAGTAGAGCCAGGAGGTACGAATGATCAAGGCCTCAGACGGCAGGTTCTGTTCACCCTGCAGTTTGCTGGCCCCGTACACACTGAGCGGATTGACCGGATCATCCGGCAGATAGGGGCTCGACTTGCTGCCGTCGAACACAAAGTCGGTGGAGATATGGATAATACGGCAAGACAACCCTTCACAGGCTTCGGCAATATAGCGCGGCGCCTCGGCATTGACGGCACAGGCCTTCTCCTTTTCCTCCTCGGCCTTGTCTACAGCCGTATAGGCCGCCGCATTGATCACCACATCAGGGGTCAGCTGTTTAATCGTACTATGCACTGCTGACCTGTCGGTCACATCCAGACTGCGGCTATCCATGGCATGCAGCTGAACATTATCGGGAACCGAGCGCTGCAGCTCCTGGCCCAGCTGGCCACC
>JBFEWO010000046.1:0-18464 GCA_041546305.1 Thiohalomonadaceae bacterium
CGGCTCCCTGCTCCACACTCTGCATCACCTGCCGATGCAGCGCATCACGCAGATCAACGCGCGCCATCGGCGCCAGGGTGGTTTTCTCCGCCAGCGGATCACCGGGTAGAAGTGCCTCGACGGCGTCCTTGAAGCGCTGCAGAAAGGCCGCAGCCACGGCCTCCACCACGATAAATCGCTTGGCAGCAATGCAGCTTTGTCCGCTGTTCAGGTAGCGCGAAGCCAGCGCCTGCTGGACGGTCAGGTCAAGATCCGCATCTTCCAGCACGATGAAGGCATCGGAGCCTCCCAACTCCAGCACCGACTTCTTCAAGGCCGCACCGGCCGCCGACGCCACCGCCCTCCCCGCCGGTTCCGAGCCGGTGAGGGTCACCGCGTGAATACGCGGATCCTCAATCACCCCCTTTACCTCTGAGGCGGCGATCATCAGGGTGCGAAAGACCCCATCAGGGAAGCCGGACTCACGGAACACCGACTCGATAGCCAGTGCACATTGGGGGACATTAGAGGCGTGCTTCAGCACCCCAGTGTTGCCGGCTACCAGCGCCGGGGCGGCAAAGCGGAAAACCTGCCAGAAGGGAAAATTCCACGGCATCACCGCCAGCACGGTGCCAAGTGGCTGGTAGGCCACCAGACTGCGACTGGCATCGGACTCGATCATCTCATCGCCCAGCAACGCCTTTGCGTTCTCAGCATAATATTCACAAACCCAGGCGCACTTCTCGATCTCCCCCTGCGCCTCGCGAAACAGCTTGCCCATCTCCAGGGAAATGAGGCGCGCCAGCTCATCCCGGCGTTGACGCAACACCTCTGCAGCCCGACGCATCAGCGTGCATCGCTCCTCCAGAACGGTTGCCTGCCAATTGGGTACGGCTTCTGCCACCGAAGAGAGCACCGCCTCAAGTTCGGCGGCATCCCAAAGGGGAAATTCTCCAAGCGTTTCGCCGTTCACTGGATTGATCGAGGTATAGGACATGCCAAATCCCGGAAAATGTTTGTCTTGTTTCCTAAGATAATACTAGGTTACAGCCTGACTTACAGTTTCGCTGCTAAGAATAACCAGTACAGGAGTTTTCATGACACAGCACACCATCTGCATTCTCGGCGGCAGCGGTTTTGTCGGTCATCATCTTTGTGCCCGGCTGACAGAGGAGGGCCATCAGCTGCGCGTGCTGACCCGACGACGGGAAGAGCACCGAGACCTGCTTGTGCTGCCCACTCTCGAACTGGTGGCATGTAATCTGCACGATATCGAAGCTCTCACCAAGGCGGTTGCGGGCTGCGATGTGGTGATCAATCTGGTGGGAATCCTCAATGAAAAGGGACACGATGGGCGCGGCTTTCGCCGCGCCCATGTGGAACTGCCAGAAAAGGTAGTCGAGGCCTGCCGCACCAACAACATTCACCGTCTGCTGCATATGAGCGCACTGGGTGCCGATGCCGGACATGGCCCGAGCTACTACCAACGAACCAAGGGTGAGGGGGAACGGCTCGTCCATGACAGCGGGCTGACCGTGACCTCCTTCCGCCCGTCGGTCATGTTTGGCGATGGAGACTCCTTCTTCAACCGTTTCGGCAAGCTGCTCAAACTCACACCGGGCCTCTTTCCACTCGCCTGCGCCAAGGCGAAATTTGCCCCAGTATTTGTCGGTGATGTGGTCGAGGCCTATACCCGTGCCATCGACAACCCGGAGACCTACGGCAAGGGTTACGAGCTGTGCGGCCCCAGGGTCTACACCCTGCAGCAGCTGGTTCAGTTCACCTCCAGCCAGCTCGGTCTCAAGCGCCTTGTGCTCCCCCTGCCAGACTGGATGGCACGGCAACAGGCGAATATTCTCGAGTACTTTCCCGGAAAGCCCTTCTCCCGCGACAACTATCTTTCCATGCAGGTCGACAATGTCTGCAGTGGCGACTTTCCCGCGGTATTCGGTATCATTCCTCGCAGTATGGAAAGCGAAGTGCCCAGATACCTTCATCGCTAGCCGCCAGCCGGCAGCAAAAGACAAAAGGAACCAACCCTTGCAAATCTACCTGGTCGGCGGTGCCGTCCGTGACAAACTGCTTGGCCTTGAACCCCGTGATCGGGACTGGGTGGTGGTCGGCGCCACTCCGGCGGAGATGACCGCCTTGGGCTACACGCAGGTTGGCAAGGACTTTCCGGTCTTCCTCCATCCCGAAACCAAAGAGGAGTATGCCCTGGCGCGTACCGAGCGCAAGACCGCACCCGGTTATCACGGCTTTGCCTTTCATGCCGCGCCTAATGTCACGCTGGAGGAGGACCTGGGCCGTCGCGACCTCACCATCAACGCCATGGCGGAGGATGGCGAGGGCAACATCATTGATCCCTACGGTGGACGAGAGGATCTGGAACAGGGCCGCCTGCGCCACGTCTCCAACGCGTTTGTCGAAGATCCTGTACGCATCCTGCGCATCGCCCGCTACGCCGCCCGCTATGGCAAGTGGGGCTTTCGCCTCGCCCACGGCACCCATGCCCTGATGAAAAAGATGGTGGCCGAAGGCGAGGTCGACGCCCTGGTCGCTGAACGGGTCTGGCAGGAGACCGAACGTGCCCTCGGTGAGGAGAGCCCCAGCCGCTTTTTCGAGGTGCTACGCAACTGTGGCGCCCTGGTGAGCATTTTCCCAGAACTCGAGCGCCTGTTCGGCGTCCCCCAACCCAAACACCACCATCCGGAAGAGGACACCGGCCTGCATACCATGATGGTGCTGGAACAGGCGGCCCGCCTCAGTCCAGACACCCGGGTGCGTTTCGCCGCGCTGGTGCACGATCTCGGCAAGGGCACCACCCCCCCGGAGGAGTGGCCCAAGCACATCGCACATGAACACCGCGGCGTCGCTTTGGTCGAGCAGCTGTGCGAACGCCTGCGCGTGCCCCGCGACTACCGCGACCTGGCTGTCATCGTCACCCAGCATCACGGCGTCTATCACCGCGCCGAGGAACTGCGTCCCAGCACCCTGCTCGACCTGCTGGAGCGCATCGACGCCTTCCGTCGTCCGGAACGGCTGGAGCAATACCTGCTCGCCTGCGAAGCCGACTCCCGTGGTCGTCCCGGGTTTGAAGATCAGCACTTCGCCCAGCCCGGGATTATCCGCCAGGCCTATCATGCGGCCGTCCAGGTCAGTCCAAAGGAGGTCGTAGAAAAGGGCTTTAGCGGAAAGCAGGTGGGGGAAGAGCTTCATCGGTTGAGGGTGGAGGCGATTAAGGCCACTCTTCAGCGGGGGAATGAGTAGTAGTTTTAGATGAGTTTAATACGGGGTCTCTCACCCGTACTCTATTCACCCGTCGCACAAGCGACACAAACAAAAAACCCCGCTTCCGCGGGGCTTCCTCGACGAATTCGAAAACCGAATCAACGATAGATGCACAGATACGAAGTATCCCCTTCCACCTTCACACCGAATTTCTGATTCGCTTCGACCACAAACTGCTCGCCCGGCCCGAAACTCTTCCACTCACTCTCCCCAGGCAGCTGCACGGTCAGCTTGCCGCTGACGACCTGCATGGTCTCCTGCTGGCTGGTGCCGAACTCATACTCGCCAGCCGCCATGACGCCCACTGTGGCAGGTGCATCGCTGGTCTGAAAAGCTATGGATTTGACCTTGCCGTCAAAATACTCATTGGTCTGAAACACAAAATCTCCTTGAGGTTCACTAGGAAGTCACAACAACCGGCCCATGAGCAAGCCGTCGAAGGCCGTAGTATAGTGACTGCACGGGAAAGGTACACTAGAGAGTGAATGCTGGGCTGGGAATGTTATCCGGACACCGCAACCGTCTCTTTGCGCAGGCTCCGCCGATGCGGCAGGAAGATGCGCTGGCTTTCCGCCCCGCGGTCGAGAAGTAACTGACGCATCTGCTGCTGGAATGGCTGCGGTCCTGTCACATAGATATCGGCCGCCGCAATCGGCACCTCCTGCCCGATACGCTCAAGCAGTTTACCGGTCTCATCTGCATCAGGCTGCGACGCATTCAGGGGGAGAGGAATATAGCGGTAATCATCCAGCACCTCTTCCCAGGCGCGGCAGTGGTTCTCCAGGTAATGACCGATCTCACCCTCCGCCAACCAGAAAAGCCTGATTGGCTCCTGAAAATCCAGGTTAATTGCATGCTCGATGAGGCTCTTGATGGCGGCGAACTCTTCATTGACGGCAACCATCAGCAAGGGGCGTCGGGCATCGTCATCCAGGGTAATCTCGCCAAACGGTCCCTTGAGATCCACCGTTTCACCGTTCTTCAGTGCACCGAAAACCACCTCGCTGGCCGGGTCGCTGGGTTGTCGGCGTATGTGAAATTGCAACTGCATGCCATTGCAGGGACAACTGGCCACCGTGGCATCGAGACAACTTCCATCCGGGAAGGTCAGTGCCACGTGTTGACCGGCAAGAAAACGCAGGGTTTTCGTACGAGGAGTGCGTAAATGGAGAATACGAATGTTCTCACCGCGCTCTTCAATCTTTGCCACCTTGGCGGTAATCTGCTGCAGAGAAATATCCTTACTGCTATGGGCTTCCTGAGCGGCGATCACCAAATCGCTAGCTGCACGCGCGGAGCACAACAGAATATAGCCATCATTTTTTTCCTGCAGGCTAAAACGGTAATCTGCAGGCAGGGCTTCGGTGTCACCAGCGAGCAATTGGGCCTTGCAATCGCCGCAACTGCCATTGGAGCAATTGTATTTGATATTGATCCCCGAACGCAGTGCCGCCTCCAGCAAGGTCTCTTCGGGAAGCGCGGTAAAACGGTGCCCACTGGGCTCGATACGGACCGTATAGCTCATCAAGCGGAGGAATCTACCTCTCCAGTTTGTCCAGCAACCAGCTGTTGATTATCGAGATGACCTTTTTCTGATCCGGCGTAGCATCCCGGTTCAGGTCGCCGAGTAATTGCGCCAGCTCCTCAATACAGAGACGGAATCTTTGCATCTTCGCCTGCGCCACATTCAGATCGGTGGTGCGCCGACGCAGTTGCATTTCCAGGGCATCGGTTTCGGGGACGAGGGCCTCGCGCACGCGCCGCCCGAAGGCGGTGCCGCGAATGAGATCGATGCGCTCCTTCACCGGATCATCATTCAATGCCAGGGCCGGATAGCGCCGCCGCAGCTCTTCAAGATCGACCTGTCCCTCAAACGTATTCAGTTCTCCGTCGTGGATCAGGCGCTGAAGATCATGGCGGCTGACCCCCAACATGTGTGCGGCTTTGGCAATACCAACTTGCTGTCCCATCACCCCTCCTCGCTATGCATCAGGTCACAGGAAACGCCTGTGCAAATCTTGCTTGCCTACATAAGAAAGCCTAGCAGCGAACTCTGGTATTAAAAGGGGCGATGGAGCAAACAGAAAGATTCGATAGTAGAGTGGGGCAGGTAAAAAAGCCTACTCGCCCCCTCTCCAGGGATTAATCCTTGATCCAGGTCTGAAGCGCTTCGATCAGCTGTTTTGCCTGATCCTTGGAAGAAATATTGAACTTGGACTGCTGGCGATATTCACCACCGCGTTTCTGGTAACGACGAATGGAGTACTTTTCCGGGCCATACTCCTCCTTCTTCCTATCCCAGTCCTGGTAACGAAACAAAATGGTGGACCAGGCCCCTTTGGAGAGCACCACCTTGTCCAGTTCCTTGGTGGTTACGATCCCATCCTCGGTGTATTCAATTGTCAGTTCATCAATCGTTTCAGCCACGTATCAGCTCCATCAGGGTTATGTAAAACGTAGGGGATTCTAGCGGGATCCTCCGGCAGCGCAATGCTTGAGATGCTCCGGAAGATCTCAATTGACCGTCAGGTTGACATTCTCCACGCTCCCTTTTTGCATGCGAAAGCCGCGCAGTTCCAGCACCCCTTTGGTGTTGAGGGAGATGATGAGATAGAGCGCTTCCGGATAGGCAGCCTCATCGAGGTCCCGTCGGGAGGGCTCGGCTGGGGCATGGGGGTGGGAGTGGTAGATGGCAAAGAGCTCCTCGCCGGCCTCGCGCATGCGGCGCATGGCGTCTATTTGTGCCGCGGGGTCCATGCGGAACAGGTGATCCGCCTCGGTGGCCACATTCGCCACCGGATATACCCGAAAGCCGCCTTCCTTCGTGCGGGCGATCAGGCCACACACCTCGATCTCCGGCGAGTGCTGGGCATGGGACAGCATGCCGTTAATCAGGGTACGTGGCAATGTCACATCCGTCATGCTGATTCTCTCCATCAATGGGCGCCACAGGCAGGGCAGTTCTGATCCTTGCGCAGTTTCAAACTGCGCCATTCCATCGTCAGGGCGTCGAGCAACAGCAGGCGCCCCCCAAGCGTATCACCAATGCCAAGCAACACCTTGAGGGCCTCGGTCGCTTGCACCGCCCCGATGATCCCTACCACTGGTGAAAGAACGCCGTTCTCGCTGCAGGTTGTAGCAGCTTCCTCGCCCTCCTCGCGATACAGGCAGCGGTAGCAGGGACTCCCTTCACGTTCATTATGGAACACCGACACCTGCCCCTCCATGCGGATTGCCGCACCGGAGACCAGCGGCTTGCGAGCCGCCACACAGGCATCATTGAGCATAAAACGAGTGGCGAAGTTGTCGGTGGCATCGACCACCAGGTCGACCGCATGGATCTGCGCGGCCAGCGCCTCACCCTCTAGTCGCTGGTTGAAGGTGCTTATCTTTACTTCAGGATTCAGTACCTGCAGGGTGTCGCGTGCCGACTCTACCTTGGGACGACCGATATCATCACTGCCATGCAGGATCTGCCGTTGCAGGTTGGAGAGATCCACCGTATCGAAATCGGCGAGCAGGAGCTCCCCCACCCCGGCTGCTGCCAAGTACATCGCCACCGGCGAGCCGAGCCCCCCCATGCCGACGATCAACACCCGGCTATCGAGCAGACGCTGCTGCCCTGCCACGTCCACCTGGGGCAGCATGATCTGGCGGCTGTAACGCAGGAGTTGTTCGTCGTTCAAGGGAAAATCCGTGTGTTTATCTCAGACATGCCGGGATTCTACCTCCACAACCCGGTATTCACCACAGGAGAGCATGAGGGCATGAAAAGCGAAATGGCCGGAACGGAGCGAACTTTGAACTTCACACTACAGATAATTGCGCCAATGCTCCGGCCGCTCGTCGCGGCAGCCGTGGCGACGGCGCAGGTAGTGATTGATGAACATCTGTTTGTCGGGACAGCAGGCCTCCTCCAGCCCCAGATTGGCCCGCTGGGTCTCTTCGGTGTAGTAATAGAGTGCCCGCTTGAGCTTATACATCAGACTGTTATCGAGGTGGTAGCCGAGTTCGACCAGCGCCTCTTCGATGATGTTCAGGGTGATGAGGGAGACATCGTAGCTAATGTGAAGCAGATGAGGTTCCATCGGCTGGACCCGATGAACGCCCTCCACGTCACTGAGGACCAGGCTGGCGGAGTGAGCCTGAGTGGTGTCAGCATGCAATTGGCAAAAGCGAATTTCGCGTTGCTTGACCAGGATATTCATTTCCCTTTCCATTAGCTCATCGTAGCCGGAACGGGAAAATTATCAAGACACCTGGTTCACACCTTGCAGCGACCGACAGCGACCCGCCCGTGCCCCTGCAAATCGGTCAGATCGGCCACCTCGACAAACCCTGCCTTCCGCAGAAGCCCCGTCACGGCTATGCCCTGGTCGTAACCGTGTTCCAGCAATAGCCAACCAGGATCTTGCAGGAAATTCTTTGCGCCGGCGATAATGTGACCAAGATCGGCCAGGCCGTCCGCCCCGGCAACCAGGGCACTACTCGGTTCAAAGCGCACATCCCCTTGCCCCAGATGCGGGTCGGCCTCAGGGATATAGGGAGGGTTGGAGAGGATCATCTCGCAGCGTCGCCCAGCCAGCGGCACGAACCAGTCCCCCAGGAGCAATTCGACATTACCGAGCCCATGCCGGCGGGCATTTTCCCGCGCCACCACCAGCGCGCCCTCGGATCGCTCCACCGCAATGACATGGCAGCGGGTCCTTTCACTGGCGATGGCCAGCGCAATCGCCCCACTGCCGGTTCCAAGGTCGGCAATTGACCATTCAGCCTCTTCAGGAATACGCGCCAGCGCCGCCTCCACCAGCAGTTCGGTCTCCGGGCGCGGTATCAGGGTATCGGCACTGACTGCCAGCTCCAGGCTCCAGAACTCTCGCTTGCCGAGAATATGGGCAATCGGCTCACCGTCCAGACGTCGTTCGGTCAGGGCTTCCAGGGCCTCTCTCTCTGTCTTCTCGAGCCCACGTTCGGGCCAGGTGTAGAGGTAGGCGCGGGGCCGGCTGAGCACATGGCACAGCAACAGCTCCGCATCGAGCCTGGCGCTGTCGCTGACCGCCTGCAGACGGTCGGCTGTATGCTGAAGTGCGTGTTCGATATTCATGAGAGCGGTCCCCCGCGAATGAGGGCAAGTGAGGGCTTACTCTTCCTCACTCAATGCCGCCAGCTGGTCGGCCTGATATTCGTTGATCAGCGGCTCGATGACCTCATCAAGCTGACCCTGCAGGATTTCATCCAGCTTGTAGAGAGTGAGATTGATGCGGTGGTCGGTCACCCGCCCTTGAGGATAGTTATAGGTACGGATGCGCTCCGAACGGTCGCCGCTGCCCACCAGGGACTTACGTGTGGCGGCCTGCTCGCGCTGCTGTTTCTCCAGCTTGGAGCTGAACAACCGGGCCTGAAGCACCGCCATCGCCTTGGCCCGGTTCTTGTGCTGGGAGCGCTCGTCCTGGCACTCGACCACGATACCGCTCGGGATATGGGTAATACGGATCGCAGAATCGGTACGGTTGACATGCTGGCCACCGGCCCCCGAAGCGCGATAGGTGTCGACCTTGAGATCGGCAGGATTGATCTCCTCCGCCTCGACCTCGTCCACCTCCGGCATCACCGCCACGGTACAGGCCGATGTGTGGATGCGTCCCTGGGATTCGGTCTCTGGCACGCGCTGCACCCGGTGCGCACCCGACTCGAACTTGAGGCGCGAGTAAGCCCCCTGCCCCTCGATACGGGCGATAATTTCCTTGTAACCGCCATGTTCGCCGAGGCTCTCTGACATCACCTCCACTTTCCAGCGGCGCATCTCCGCATAGCGGGAATACATGCGGAACAGATCCCCGGAGAAGATGGCTGCCTCATCACCACCCGTTCCGGCACGGATCTCAAGGAAGATGTTCCTTTCATCATTCGGGTCTTTCGGCAGCAGCAGCTTTTGCAGCTCCAGCGCCAGTGTATCCCGCTTCACTTTAGCCGCCTTCAGTTCCTCTTCGGCCAGCTCCCGCATTTCGGCAT
Source organism: Thiohalomonadaceae bacterium (assembly GCA_041546305.1). Taxonomy (GTDB): domain Bacteria; phylum Pseudomonadota; class Gammaproteobacteria; order Thiohalomonadales; family Thiohalomonadaceae; genus JBFEYJ01. The sequence goes on from JBFEWO010000046.1 coordinate 9,283, forward strand.
CCTCTTCCCGGAGCATCTCCTCGGCACTGCTAATGTCCTCAAGGGCGATGCGGTACTGCTCATACGCGTCGGCCACCGGCTTGAGCTGGGCGTACTCCTGGGAGAGCTCGCGAAAGCGTTTCTGGTTGGCAATAGTATCGGCATCGGCGAGCAGGGCATTGAGCTCCTGCAGCCGCTCGGAGAGGCTCTCCAGCTTGCTGAGAATGGATGCTTTCACGGGATTACTGGTCGGTGCTCTTAAGATTGAACAACTCGCGCGCTGCCTCCAGCAGTTCCGGTCGGCCATCATAGCCGGCCTGTTTCATGCTCTGGCAGGGGGAGTGCATCAGCTTGTTGGTCAGCTGGCGGGCCAGCTCCTGCATGACATGCTCTGGGGATTTGCCGCTGTGCAGCTGGCGGAAAGCCGCCTGCAGTACCTCATCGCGTAACCCTTCGGCTGTCTGACGGAAGTCACGGATGGTCTCTACCGCCGAGAGCGAACGCAGCCAGCTCATAAAATGGGTCACCTGGGTGTCGATGATCTCCTCGGCCTGCTGGGCTGCCTCCTGGCGAGATCGCAGCCCCTCCTGGATGATCTCCTGCAAGTCATCTACGGTGTATAGGAAGACGTCTTCCAGTTGTCCCACTTGGGACTCGATATCGCGCGGTACCGCAATGTCGACCATCAGCATCGGTCGATGCTTGCGCTTCCCGAGTGCGGTCTCTACTGCACCCTTGCCGAGGATCGGCAGCTGGCTGGCCGTCGAAGAGATCACCAGGTCCGCCTCGTGAAGGTGGTCCGGGATTTCAGAGAGGGCGATGGCATAACCACCGAACTCGCTCGCCAGGTTATGTGCCTTCTCTACCGTACGGTTGGCCACGATAATGCGGCCAATGCCACTCTCGTGCAAATGGCGCGCCACCAGTTCGATGGTTTCGCCGGCGCCAATCAGCAGGGCAGTGTGTTTGGAGAGATCACTGAAGATTTGCTTCGACAAGCTTACCGCAGCAAAGGCCACCGAGACGGGGCTGGCACCGATGGCCGTATCGGTACGCACCTGCTTGGCTACACTAAAGGTGTGCTGGAACAGGCGGTTGAGCATCTGGCCGATAGTACCGGCATTGTTGGCGGTGCTGTAGGCCTGCTTCATCTGCCCCAGGATCTGCGGCTCGCCAAGCACCAGCGAGTCGAGGCCACTGGCTACCCGCAGGATATGACGTACCGCCATGCGGTCGGGGTGAATGTAAAAGAAGGGTTCGACATCTTCGGGGTTGAGCTCGTGAAAACGGCTAAACCACTCGCGTACGGTGCGGCTGTCGTCCCCCTCCAGCCCGCAATAGAGCTCGGTGCGATTGCAGGTGGACAGGATGGCAACTTCCCTGACATTGTCGTTCGCACCGAGCTCACGCAGCGCTACAGGGAGCTTCTCCGGCGTGAACGCGACCCGCTCCCTGATGTCTACAGGAGCAGTCTTGTGGTTGAGTCCGAGTGCAAGCAGTGTCATTGAGGCGAGAAGTCATACCATAATAATGAAGCAGGCCATTTTGCGATATAGGGCATACTAATATCAAGCATAAACAATACCCTTCACTGGGTAATCGTCGGGAAACTCGGGTATAGTTGCCCGACCGACAAGCCTCGGAAGGCGGGTCTATGGAGAGATTTGGATGAGTACACGACAACGGCTGATATCCACTGGTGCCCTGCTTCTCCTTGCAGGCTGTAGCGCCATGCCTCAGCTCGACCAGCAACAGGAATCCGTTGCCGAGTCATCGTCGACTCCCCCCGTATCAATCCCGTTACCGGAGGTAGAACTCACCCCCCAATTGACCTATCAGTTGCTGACGGCGGAATTTGCTGGCCAGCGTGGCGCGCTGCGTCTCTCCGCTGATCTTTATCTTAAAACGGCCCAGGAAACCCGGGATCCGCGTCTTGCGCAGCGCGCCACCCGCATTGCCATTTATGCCCGAGATGCAGATACCGCCCTAACGGCTGCATTGTTGTGGGTGGAACTCAGTCCCGAAGAACTCGAAGCTTATCAGTCCACCGCAGCCCTGTTGATCCGCAACGACCGCAGTAACGAGGCCAGACCCTACCTGGAAAAGGTCCTGGAACTCAGCGCAGCCGACCCTACTGAGGGATATCTGCTATTGGCCAACCTGCTCTCTCGCGATGCGAACAAGTCTCGTGCCCTGGGGATGATGAAGGAACTCGTGGGCGATCAGGAACCCGACGCGCTCTATGCCCAAGCTTCACTGGCCCACCAACTGGAAGAGAATGAACAGGCAGCCCGACTCCTCGACCAACTACTGGAAAAGCAGCCGGAACACAGCCAGGCACGGCTGCTCCAGGCCTCCGTCCTGCATAGCCTAGGCAGGGATGAGGCGGCCCTGGAGAGTCTTCGCCTGGCGGTAAAACAGGATCCGGACAATGACCAGCTCCGCCTGACCTATGCACGCATGCTGATCGATGCCCGCCATCTGCCCGAAGCGCGCAAAGAGTTCGCGATCCTGATACGGCATCAGCCCGATAACACCGATGTGCGCTACGCCCTTGGCCTGCTAGCCCTCGAAGCAGGTGACAACGATATTGCCGAGAACCACTTCAAACGGCTCATCGACACCCCTGAGCAGGGGGCAGAAGCCCGCTTTGCACTTGGTCAGATCGCCGAAATCCGCAAACATCCAGCCGAGGCAATCGAATGGTATCAGTCTGTCCCCATGGGTGAGCGTTTTCTCGATGCCCAGTTGCAGGTGACCCGACTGATCGCAAAGGAACAAGGCGTCGATGTGGCTCGTGCCTATCTGCACGAGCTGCCACTTACCGAACCGAATGAGCAAGTCCAGCGCTATCTGGCCGAAGGAGAGTTACTCGCCAGTGAAGAGCGTTACGAAGATGCGATGGACCTTTATGACGAAGCACTGGTGCTGTTTATCGACAACCGACAACTGCTTTATGCCCGAGCTCTTACCGCAGAAAAACTTGATCGCCTCGACATCCTCGAGCAGGATCTCAAACGCATTCTGCATAATGACCCTGACAATACCCAGGCACTCAATGCGTTGGGCTATACCCTCACAGATCGGACCAACCGCCACCGTGAAGCGCTTGGCTACATCGAACGGGCATACCAGCAGAATCCCGACGACCCGGCCATTCTCGACAGCCTGGGCTGGGCGCTTTACCACCTCGGACGCCTGGAAGAGGCGCAGCAATACCTCGAACGGGCAGCTGCCATGCTCGAGGACGGGGAAATCGCGGCACATCTGGGCGAGGTACTGTGGGCCAGGGGTCGGAAAGAAGAGGCGAAACGGGTCTGGAACGAGGCCCTGAAATTCGCGCCGGAACACAAGGTTTTACAACAGACGGTCGAACGATTTAATCCATGAATAAATGCCTCGCAACGGGACTGTTGCTCCTGCTGCTCGCCGGTTGCTCCATGGCACCTTCCCGCCCTCAGCCTGCTGACGCTCAACAAGCCTGGCAGCAACACCAACGCCAGCTTGCGGCGTTGCACGGCTGGCGCCTGAGCGGACGATTGGGTATCCAGACCGGTCATGAGGGCTGGCACGCCAGCCTCGACTGGCAACAGCATGATGGTGCATACACCATTCATATCACCGCCCCACTCGGGCAGGGTTCCTTGCGGCTGCAGGGTGATGCCGCCAGTGTGCAATTGCATACTAGCGAAGGTGAAACCGCCACCGCCGAGGATCCCGGACTACTGCTATACCAGCAGTTCGGCTGGAAAGTCCCAGTGGCTTCGCTACGCTACTGGGTGCTAGGGCTTCCCGCCCCGGGAGAGGCGGTCGAAACACTGGATGAGTATGGACGTCTCAGCCATCTGCAGCAGGCGGGGTGGGAGATCTCATTCCTCAACTATGAAACACAACAAGGCGTGGAATTGCCTGGCCGGGTATTCGTCAACAACCATCAGGCCAAAGTGCGCCTGGTTATCGGTGAGTGGCAACTGTCGGCACCTGCAACGGAGCAGGAGCACTGATGCCATCAGCGCCCTGGCCGGCACCGGCCAAACTCAACCTGTTTCTGCACATCACCGGCCGGCGTGAAGATGGCTACCACCTGCTGCAGACGGTCTTTCAGTTTCTCGACCATGGAGACCAGCTGCACTTCAATCTCCGCCCCGACGGGGTAGTGAACCGCCTGTCGGAACTGACCGGTGTCCCCGAAGCGAGCGACCTGGTAGTACGTGCCGCACGGTTGTTGCAAAACTTTACGGGCTGCACACAGGGCGTAGACATCCAAGTCGACAAACAGTTACCCATGGGAGGCGGACTCGGCGGGGGTAGTTCCGATGCCGCGACCACCCTGGTGGCACTCAACCACCTCTGGTCATTGGATCTGCCCGAGGAGACACTGATGCAGCTTGGCCTGCAGCTCGGAGCAGACGTGCCCGTGTTCATCCATGGACACGCCGCCTGGGCGGAAGGCGTCGGCGAAAAACTGACTGACGTTGAGCTGCCTGAACCCTGGTTTGTGGTACTCACCCCATCGGTCCAGGTACCGACAGGAGAAATTTTCAGCGCCACGGAATTGACACGGGATTGTCCAGCCATCACAATACGCGACTTTCTCACAGGGCAAGGCGAAAATGTCTGCCAACCCCTGGTGGAAAAACGGCATCCCGAAGTGGCAGAAGCCCTTGCGTGGCTTGGGCAACACGGCAAAGCTATGATGACCGGCACCGGCGCTTGCGTCTTCGCGGCTTTCGAGCAGCAAGAACGAGCCAGAGAGGTCTTCTCTGCCAGGCCGCAGGGCTGGCAAGGCTTTGTCGCCAGAGGATGTAACCGATCACCGCTGTTGCAGCGGCTGACGGACATTGAAGTATAGGATTTCCTGCAAAGGGAGAATCGGTACTTCTAGAGAGTTTATTGGGGCGTCGCCAAGCGGTAAGGCAACGGGTTTTGATCCCGTCATACCCAGGTTCGAATCCTGGCGCCCCAGCCATATACCATTTGCCGAAGGCTATCTTCGACAAATTGGGGAGGCAGGATGAGAACCTGCAAGGTTCGACCCGAGCACGAAGTGCGAGGGAACGACGGCGCGGTAGCGGCGTCGGCCCGAAGGGTGAGGCGTCAAGCGCCGAATCATCCTGGCGCCCCAGCCATATTACCGTCGTCAAAAGACGACACCGATTGGGAGGGAGAAGACTCCCTTCTTATCTTGGCTCCCCAGCCATTTTTTCGCTTGAGGCAATCTGCGGCAGCGCCAAATATGCCGCATCAGTAAGGGGTTCATGGTGTCAGACATGATGGTCTTTGCGGGCAATGCCAACCCGCAGTTGGCGCAGGATATTGCAGGCTACCTCGACATGCCGCTGGGAAAGGCTATCGTCGGCAAGTTCAGTGATGCCGAGGTGATGGTCGAGATTCTGGAAAACGTGCGCGGCAAGCATGTTTTCATCGTCCAGCCGACATGCGCTCCCACCAATGACAATCTGATGGAACTGCTGGTGATGGCCGACGCAATGCGCCGAGCCTCCGCCCGCATGGTCACCGCCGTTATTCCCTATTTCGGTTATGCCCGTCAGGATAGACGTCCGCGCTCAGCGCGCGTGCCGATCACCGCCAAGGTCATTGCCAACATGATCACCTCGGTGGGGATCAACAAGCTGTTGACCGTCGATTTACATGCCGACCAGATTCAGGGCTTTTTCGATATCCCGGTGGACAACGTCTACGCCTCGCCGATCCTGCTCGGCGACATCTGGAAGAGCAAGGATCCGAACCTGATGGTGGTCTCGCCAGATGTCGGTGGCGTGGTACGCGCCAGAGCTCTGGCCAAACGTCTGGACGATGCGGATCTGGCCATTATCGACAAGCGTCGACCCAAGGCGAACGTCGCCCAGGTCATGCACATCATCGGAGATGTGCGAGACCGCAGCTGTGTACTGATTGACGACCTGGTCGATACCGCCGGCACCCTGTGCCAGGCAGCCAATGCGCTCAAGCAGCATGGCGCCGCCAAGGTGAAGGCCTATATTACCCATCCGGTGCTTTCCGGCCCGGCGGTGGAAAACATCGAGAACTCCCAGCTGGATGAGCTGGTAGTGACCGATAGCATTCCCTTGAGCCCGGAGGCCCGTGCCTGCAGCCGCATCCGTCAGGTCTCCATCGCCGAGATGCTGGCCGAGACCATTCGCCGCATCAACAACGACGAATCGGTCAGTTCGCTGTACATGGATTAATGCCGGTTTACCGGCTTTAAACGGTTCAGGACCTCCGTTATGGCCCTGGCAAGGAGCTATCGCCTGGTCGCGGGCGATGGCAGTAACCACCGTTAACGGTGGTTTTTTATCTATGACTCTGGAGAAACACGATGAGCAAAGTTGACTTCAACATCACTGCCGAAGTCCGTAGTGACCTGGGGAAAGGTGCGAGCCGCCGCCTGCGTCACGAAGGCAAAGTTCCGGCAGTGCTTTACGGTGCAGACAAGGAGCCGGTATCCATCACCCTGGATCACGACGACCTGTTCCACCACCTGGAAAATGAGGCCTTCTACTCCCACATCCTCAACATCGATGTGGCCGGAAGCAAAGAGAAGGCAGTACTGAAGGATCTGCAGCGCCACCCGGCCAAGCCGATCATCCTGCATGCCGACTTCATGCGCGTTTCCGATAAGGAAAAGCTGAAGATGTCTGTGCCGCTGCACTTCATCAACGAAGAGCAGGCGCCCGGCGTGAAGAAAGGCGGACTGGTCACCCACAACATCACCGAAGTGGAAGTCCAGTGTCTGCCCAAGGACCTGCCGGAATTCCTCGAAGTCGACCTGGCCGGCCTCGACATGGAGCAGATCCTCCACCTCACCGACATCAAGCTCCCTGCCGGTGTCGAACTGGTTGAACTGCTGCACGGTGAGGGTCACAACCAGCCCATCGCCGCGGTTCACAAAACCCGTGCCAGCAAGGAAGCCGAAGAGGCTGGCGAGGGCGAAAGCGAGTAATACTCGCCTTCCGGCAAACGGAGACCACCGGCGTTGGCGTCGCAGATCCAGCTCATTGTCGGCCTTGGCAATCCCGGGGCACAGTATGAGCAGACGCGGCACAACGCCGGTTTTTGGTTTGTAGAGGCCATTGCCCGCCGTCATGGCGGCAGCTTCAAGAGTGAGACCAAGTTCCATGGTGAGGCCTGCAAGGTACTCATCGATGGCAAGGAGCTGTGGCTACTCAAACCGATGACCTTTATGAACAAAAGCGGTCAGGCTATTGCGGCGCTGGCCCGTTTCTACAAAATCGCCCCGGAAAACATCCTCGTCGCCCATGATGAGCTGGATCTTCCACCGGGCGCCGTGCGCCTGAAGCAAGGGGGTGGTCACGGCGGTCATAACGGCCTGCGTGATACCATTGCCCAGTTGGGAGGAAGTCGTGACTTCCTGCGCCTGCGCATCGGCATCGGCCATCCCGGCCACAGCTCCCAGGTCACCGGCTATGTGCTGGGTAAGGCACCCGCCGATGAACAGCGGCAGATTGAGGAGGCGATCGACGATACAGTGGACATCCTGCCCCTGGCAGTCGACGGCGACCTGCAAAAGGCGATGAACCAATTGCATGCGAAGAAATGACCTGAAGGGGCGGCTTCATGCCGCGACAGGGGTTTCGCGTCAGGCAAACCGCGGCAAGATGCCGCAACTACACCTAGAACTTGGAAATTAAAACATGGGATTCAAATGCGGTATCGTCGGACTGCCCAATGTCGGTAAGTCGACCCTCTTTAACGCCCTGACTAAAGCCGGCATCCAGGCGGAAAACTATCCGTTCTGCACCATCGAGCCGAACGTCGGTGTGGTGCCAGTACCCGATCCGCGGATGGATAAGCTCGCCGCTATCGTCAAACCCGAGCGGGTGCTGCCGGCCACCATGGAGTTCGTCGATATCGCAGGACTCGTTGCCGGCGCCTCCAAGGGCGAGGGTTTGGGCAACAAGTTCCTTGCCAACATCCGCGAAACCGATGCCATCGCCCAGGTGGTACGCTGCTTCGAGGATGACAATGTGGTTCATGTCGCCGGCAAGGTTGACCCGATCAATGATATCGAGGTGATCAACACCGAGCTGATGCTGGCCGATCTGGAAACCGTGGAAAAAGGCATCCTGCGCGTGGCCAAGATCGCCAAGAGCGGTGACAAGGAAGCGAAGGCGAAACTGGCGGTCTTCGAAAAGGTGCGCGACGCCTTGGCCGACGGCAAGCTGGTACGTACCCTCGGCCTTAGCGAGGACGAGCAGGAGCACATCTACGATCTGCACCTGCTGACCATCAAGCCCACCATGTACATTGCCAACGTCGCCGAAGACGGGTTTGAAAACAATTCCCGTCTAGACGCCGTTCGCAAACTGGCCGCCGAGGAGAACGCTGAGGTGGTGGCGGTCTGCGCCGCCATCGAATCGGAACTGGTTGAACTGGATGCCGAAGAAGCCAAGGCCTTCCTCGACGAACTGGGCCTGGAAGAGCCGGGCCTGAACCGGGTGATCCGCGCCGGCTACAAACTGCTTGGCCTGCAGACCTACTTCACTGCCGGCGTCAAGGAAGTGCGCGCCTGGACGATTCCGGTCGGTGCGACAGCGCCACAGGCCGCCGGTGTCATCCATACCGACTTCGAGAAGGGCTTTATCCGCGCTGAGGTCACCGCCTACGAGGACTTCATCGCCTTCAATGGCGAACAGGGCGCCAAGGAGGCGGGCAAACTGCGCCTGGAGGGTAAAGAGTATGTGGTACGGGATGGTGACGTGATGCACTTCCGCTTCAACGTCTGAACCGCCTTTCCGGACTTGACAGATGGGGCGCAACACCGCAAAATTGCGCCCTCTCAAAACATGGCTATGTAGCTCAGTTGGTTAGAGCACATCACTCATAATGATGGGGTCACTAGTTCGAATCTAGTCATAGCCACCATATACGACGGGGTACCCTTGGGTACCCCGTTTTTTTTCGCCTTGACCCCGCCGGATCTGATTGATGGGGCCACGAGCTGATGGCGGCAAAGCCACCACCCTTCGGGCGCACTGAAGTGCGTCCCCCGCAAGCGGCGCGGGGGCGAATCTAGTCATAGCCACCATAGAGGAAAGGCCCGGTTAAACCGGGCCTTTTTCTTAATCAGAACCTTAGCGCTTGATTTCCTCAATATAGCTACGGCCGATCGGCGTCTGAACATAGACCTTCTTGCCGTTCACTGTCGCCCAGAAGTAGTA
>JBFEWO010000062.1:0-14694 GCA_041546305.1 Thiohalomonadaceae bacterium
GATCGAGATCCCGATGGGTCTGGAAGCGACCGATGCTTTTCTGATGAAGGTCTCCGAGATCACCGGCAAGCCGGTTCCGGCCAGCCTGGAGCTTGAGCGTGGCCGCCTGGTCGACATGATGCAGGACTCCCACACCTGGCTTCACGGCAAGAAGATCGCCCTCTACGGTGACCCGGACTTCGTCATGGGTATGACCCGTTTCCTGCTGGAACTGGGTATTGAGCCGACCGATGTCCTGGCAAACAACGCCAACAAGCGTTGGATGAAGGCGATGAAGAAGATGCTGGAAGCTTCTCCTTACGGTAAGGATACCCAGGTTCATATCGGTAAGGACCTGTGGCACTTCCGTTCGCTGATGTTCACCAACAAGCCGGACTTCATGATCGGCAACAGCTACGGCAAGTTCATCCAGCGTGACACCCTGTACAAGGGCAAGGAGTTCGAGGTTCCGCTGATTCGCCTCGGCTTCCCGATCTTCGACCGTCACCACCTGCACCGTCAGACCACCATGGGTTACGAGGGCGCTATGCAGATCCTCACCACCCTGGTCAACTCGGTCCTGGAGCGTCTGGACGAAGAGACCCGCGGTATGGGGACCACCGACTACAACTACGACCTGGTTCGCTAAGTAGTAGTCACCACCGGGTCATGGGAGGGTTTCGTGACCCGGTGGCTTCCAACACGAGGGTGAGTCAATGCCAAGTGTAATGATTCGTGAAACAGACAGCGGTGAGCTCTCTTTCTATGTCGCCAAGAAGGACCTGGAAGAGACCATCTCGACTCTGGAGTTCAACAGCCCCGAGAAGTGGGGTGGTGAAGTGGAGCTCTCCGACGGTTCCAAGTTTTATCTGGATCCGATGGAACCTGCGCCAAAACTTCCCATCACCTTGCGTGCAAAGCGGCTGTAATGAATTCAGGGTACTAGAAGAAATTAGGATATTTTCTTTCCGGCTAGGCAAAAATGGCCGAAAAAGCGGAGTTTACATCTAGTAAATGAGCATTTTGAGGACATTTTTTAACAACGACGGAAAGGAAATAGACAATTTTGTGGGCAATTAGCTGGAGGAACTGAACCATGGCCATGACTATCGTTGCTGAAGAATGCACATCCTGTGGTGACTGCTTGCCGGTCTGCCCGATGGGTGCCGTACTGAAAAAGAAAGGGACCTTCATCATCGATGCAGATGCCTGCACCGAGTGTGAAGGGGAGTTCGACGCACCCCAGTGCGAAGAAGTCTGCCCGATCGACGGCTGCATCCTGCCGGCGTAAAGACCATGAGCGGACTCACCATATCCCGCGATGTGGCGCTCCGTATCGGTCTGGCTGCCCGTGCTCTGCCCGACATCGAATCAGTTGAGCTGATGCAGGTGTTGGTCAAGGCATTGGGCATGCCTCTTACCGAGGAGAAACTCAGTCGCCTCACCGTTCGTGAATTGCAGGAAGCCGCGGACACCCTTTTCAATGAGACCCCCTTGCCGGCCATCAAACATGCGCTGGATTTTCTGTGGGGAAAGAACAGTATCGAGGTCAGCGATGAGGCATTGCCGACACCGCAGGCCTACCAGGACGGTGACATGCCCGGTTCTATCCGCGTTGCAGTTGCCTCGAATAACGGCGAGAAACTGGATGGACATTTCGGTTCCTGTGCCCGATTTCTCATTTATCAGGTTTCCGCTGAGGAAGCCCGCCTGATCGACATTCGTTCCATGGCGAGTGCCCCCAGTAAAAGTGAAGACAAGAATTCCTATCGTGCCGAGCAAATCGCCGACTCCGATGTGCTTTATGTGGTATCGATCGGTGGTCCCGCGGCGGCTAAGGTGATTCGTCAGGATATCCACCCGATCAAGTTTCCCAACGGCGGAGAAGCTACTGAAACGATTGAAGCGCTCAGAAATACTCTCGCACAGAACCCACCTCCCTGGCTGGCCAAGATTATGGGGAAAAGCGCTGAAGAGCGTGTGCGCTTCGAGCGGGAGGAAGAGGAGGCAGTGGAATGATTATCGATGAAGTGCTGGTTGACAAGGTGGCAGGGTTGGCGACTGGCAAGGTAATCGATGAGTCTCTCAAGGATGAGTTAAAGCAGTCGTTTCCCGGTGTTCGCTTCACCTTATGCAGTGAAGACGATATCCACAGTGGGAAGCCGGTACACGCCTCGGAAGGATTTGCGATTTACCTGGTAGGCAGTAGCGATCACTGCCTGACCTTAACCAATGACTTTGCCCTGGCAACAGGGGTTGTGATCGCAGAGACATTCGAGGACTAATAATAAAAGCAACACCTCATGTACCTAATTACCAAGGGGGAAAACGAGGATGGTACCGTTTGACATGCCGCTGGATGCCAGGCTGGCGCTGGCGAAAATTAGCGTCATCTATGAGCGTGAGGTTGGCGGCAAAGTGAAGATGTCTCGCGATGAGGATATCGTCAGTCTCATCAACTTTGCTGTCGACAGTTTTAATGAGGAGATCATCAAATATCTGGATACCTTTACCCGATTGCTCGGACCAAGTGAGTTGCGTCAGCTCGCGTCACAGGGTGCCAACATCTATCGCGGTGCGCTGGTACCTGAAGTCGATGATACTCCCAGGCCTGAACACGGTGAAGCGGAAGGGGTGAGGATGTACCGCGGTGCGCCCTTGCCCGTTAGTGAAACTGCTGCAAAAGCTGCGTCTGCTGCAGAAGATAAGGCGACAGAGTCAAAACCCAAACGGGTATATCGAGGGCGCGTGATCGAGGACTAGCATGAAGGAATGGGAGGGGTACTGGCGTATTCTTCAATGGAACAGACTGGCCGATAGCCAGTTTGAAGAAACCCAGGAAGTTGCTGAGCAGTGCCGTGTTGCCTGGAAACAGATGGTGGCCATTGTCCCACCCAATTCCCGTTTGCCCAAAGAGTTTCTCTATCCGTTTCGCGGTTACCACCGAAGCGAGCCCTTTGCCCTCGAGTTGTTCGATGATGATCGTCGCCTGATTCTCTGTATGAGCGATCTCAGGGACTATCTTCAGTTGATGCGCAGGAAGGCTCATGGAATGTAGCACGGGAGAATTGCCCTGTAGTTTTAGCTCCGCAGGACTGCGAGTGAATTGGAATTGAGGATGACTGTAGTGGTTTCGTATGTACGTTGACGTCCATCATCGCGAAATTGATGCGATTCATGCGGAACTGGCTGAGCTGGTCACTGCCCTGAGTGCTGCAACAGATGTCTCGTATGTTGAACTCTATGCCAAGCTTATCGCGCATACTGAGGATCATTTCTCCGAGGAGGAGAGTATGATGCGGGAAAGCGGTTTTATTCATGCTGCAGAGCATCTAACTGAGCACCGGCAGATGCTGCAGGAAATGAGACAATTCCAGCAGCGCAGACTCCTGATAAGCCGTGCCTATATCAGGGAACGTCTTCCTGAACGATTCCGGCTTCATATCATTCGAATGGACAGCCTTCTGGCCGCTTGGTTAAAAGACCGGTAATCCTGAAGTCTTTTTACGCGGTGCATCCTGGCGCAGGCTTTGCTGATATCGCTATATACTGAGGGATATAGCGCAATTTATTCCGAATTCTCTGAAGGACTGTTCACCATCTGACAGGCTGCTGTAGCCAAGGCGACAATTGTGTAGAATTACCTATCGTTATTCCCAGGAGGAAATAACGTATCAAGAGGCAACAAGATGTCAGGAAAACGAAGGAAGGGAAGTTCCGGCAGTACGGTGGAAGGTCGACTCTGGGTCGATAAGGCCGGAGAGGCCTTTCTTGGTCACGGTCGCATTGAACTGTTGCGGCAAATCGATGAACAGGGATCGATTTCGGCGGCAGCCCGTGTTCTGGGTATGAGCTATAAGGCGGCCTGGCAGGCGGTCGATGCCATGAACAACCTTGCGGATCACCCGCTGGTGGAACGAATGACCGGCGGCAGGCACGGCGGTGGAACCTCTCTGACCGATGAGGGGCGGCGTGCCGTTGAGATGTTCGGGATGGTTGAGGAGGAATACCGTCATTTTCTTTCGCGGCTGAGTGAAGGTATCGCCGACTTTGAACGGTTTAACCAGCTGATGCGGAGATTTGCAATGAAAACCAGTGCCAGAAACCAGTTCATCGGCAAGGTCGCCAGGGTAACAAAAGGGGCGGTCAACGGTGAGGTCGAGCTGGATATCGGCGATGGCTTGCGGGTGGTCTCGATTATCACGAAGGAGAGCATTGAGGAGCTCAAGCTCAAGAAGGGGCGTGAGGCTTACGCTCTGGTAAAGGCCTCTGCACCGATTCTGGTATTGGCAGATAACTCACTGCGCGCCAGTGCGCGAAACAAATTGTGCGGAACCGTAATCAGCTGTATCGAGGGTGCCGTCAATGGTGAGGTTGGCCTCGAGTTGGCGGGTGGCAAACGCCTGACTGCGATTATCACCAACGAAAGTATCCGGAGTCTTGGCCTGAAAGAGGGCGTGGCTGCCTGCGCGCTGATCAAGGCATCCAGTGTCATTCTGGCAGTGAATGATTAATCCCCCCGGATCAAAGGAGTCTTAAACATGAAAGACCTTGTTCCACTATTTGCGGCAAAACTTTACCGGGTCAGTTTGGTTGTTGGCCTGACCGTTGCGGCGAATATTGCTTGGGCGGACGATGTCAGCATCGCGGTGGCCGCCAACTTCACCGATGCGACTCGTGATATCGTGCCACTGTTTGAAAAAGCAACCGGGCATACCGTTAAGGTCAGTTTCGGTTCCACAGGCAAACTCTATGCTCAAATCGAACATGGGGCTCCTTTCGAGGTCTTTCTGGCGGCCGACAGCAAGCGACCGAAAAAGGCAGAAACGGAGGGGCTGGCAGTCGAAGGGAGCCGGTTTACCTATGCGATTGGTAAACTGGCACTGTGGAGCCCGAAGGCGGGGATGTTTTCCGATGGTGAGTCCTTCCTTAAAAAGGGGGACTTCAATCGGGCCGCAATCGCCAATCCAAAAACCGCCCCATACGGCCTCGCCGCACAACAGGTGATGGAACACCTCGGAGTTTGGCGCAACCTTCAAGCGAAACTGGTTCGTGGTGACTCTATCGCCCAGACCTTCCAATTTGCCGCTACCGGAAATGTGGATGTCGGTTTTGTCGCCCTTTCCCAGGTAAAGGCATGGCAGCAGAGCAACGGCAGCGTGTGGGAAATTCCGCAGGCCTATTACGAGCCGATTGCACAGCAGGCCGTGTTGCTGAAAAAGGGCAGTGATAACGAAGCAGCCAAAGCCTTCATAGAATTCCTCCATGGCCCTGAAGCGCGTGCAGTGATCACCAGTTACGGTTACGGCGTGAACTGAAATGTCGGTTCCTGATCACACGGCTTGTGCCGTTTATGTGTTCTGTGTGTGCCGTGCCAATACATGACTCGGGAGAGTAAACATGGCATTTGACTGGCAGCCGGTATGGCTGACATTGAAACTGGCAAGTTTGACCACCGTATTGTTGTTGCTGGTGGGGACCCCCATCGCCTGGTGGTTATCGCAGACTCAATCACGGCTCAAACATCCGATCAGTGCCGTGGTGGCTTTACCCCTGGTGCTACCTCCAACGGTGCTAGGCTTCTATTTATTGATCTTTCTGGGACCGAGCGGTCCGGGCGGACAACTGACCCAGGCCCTGGGGATCGGTACTTTGCCGTTTACCTTTAGTGGGCTGGTTTTCGCCTCGGTGCTGTACTCACTGCCGTTTGTGGTGCAACCGCTACAGAATGCCTTCGAGGCACTGGGAAGACGGCCGCTGGAGGTCGCGGCCACGCTGCGCGCCTCGGCCTGGGATCGCTTCATTTATGTGGCGGTGCCGCTGGCTCGCCCCGGCTTTCTGACGGCAATGGTGTTGGGATTTGCGCACACGGTGGGCGAGTTCGGTGTGGTGTTGATGATTGGCGGCAATATCCCCGGCGAGACTAAGGTGCTGTCGGTGGCGATCTACGACCATGTGGAAACGCTGGAATACGGACAGGCGCATATCCTCTCTGCCGGGATGGTCGGGTTTGCCTTCCTGGTGTTGATGACGCTCTATCTGGTCAATGGTCGATTTAGCCGGAGTGATCATCTATGAGTCGGATTGAAGCACGTTTTCAGGCGTCATTGGGTGCATTCAATCTGGATGTAGACCTGCAATTGCCGGGGCGTGGGGTGATCGCGCTGTTCGGTCACTCCGGCTCAGGCAAGACCACGCTGCTTCGCGGTATTGCGGGGCTGGAGAGATTTAGCGGGCGGCTGATGGTTAATGGTGAGGTGTGGCAGGATGGAAAGGTTTTTTTGCCGATTCACCGCCGGCCGCTCGGTTATGTGTTTCAGGAGGCGAGTCTGTTTCCCCACCTGAGTGTAAAGAAAAATCTCACCTTCGGGTTGCAGCGTATTCCGCCAGCGGAGCGCCAGATCGAGCTGGCGCAGGTGGTGGAGTGGCTGGGCATTGCGCACTTGCTCGATCGCAATCCACAGCGTCTTTCCGGGGGAGAGCGCCAGCGGGTTGCCATTGCCCGGGCGCTGCTCACCAGCCCGCGCCTGTTGCTGATGGATGAGCCGCTCTCTGCACTGGATGAGCGCAGCAAACAAGAGATCCTTCCCTATCTGGAGCGGCTGCATGACGCGCTTTCGATTCCGGTGATCTATGTTAGCCATTCGACCGATGAGGTGGCCAGGCTGGCTGATTACCTGGTGTTAATGGAGCAAGGTAAAGTGCAGGCATCGGGCCCCATCGCCGAGGTAATGACGCGTCTCGATTTGTCGATTGCCCGAGGACAGGAGGCCGAGTCCATTCTCGACGCGGTGGTATCGGCCCATCAGCCGGAATATCACATGACGCAACTCGATACGGCAGGTGGTACGGTGAATACCCGTCTGATCGAATCTACGGTAGGAAGCCATCAGCGGGTGCGGATCCATGCCCGGGATGTGAGCATCGCTTTGAGTCCGCAAAAAGACAGCAGTATTCTCAATGTGCTGCCGGCAAAAGTCCTGGAAATTGCGCCAATGACAGACTGGCAAATGCTCGTCCGTCTTGGGCTGGGGCCCGACGCATCGGTCCCGCTACTGGCAAGGATCACCCGCAAGTCTTATGTCCAGTTAGATCTCAAACCGGGACGTGAGGTGTTTGCTCAGGTGAAGAGTGTGGCGCTCGCCGAGTAGTCACAAAGGCGCTCGTGACGTGTTAGAGTAGTGTGAAGTAGTGTGAAAGAGTTTGCGGAAGGAGGGCAACATGCTTGTGCCAAAGGCAGCGTGGAGAAAAACGGCAATAGCCGCAGTGCTTCTACCGTTGTTGCTTGCCGCGTTCCCTGTACAGGGGATGGAGGTCGAGGAGCTGATCCGCCACATCGACCGCCTTTGGCGTGGTGAAACCTCGCAAGCCAACATGTCGATGACGGTCAAGACCCGCCGTTATGAGCGCACTATGACCATGGAGGCCTGGTCCCGTGGCAAGGACTACTCTCTGGTCGTCATTCGCGAGCCGGTCAAGGACCGAGGCATCGCCACCCTCAAGGTAGAGGAGAATATCTGGAATTACCTGCCGAAGATCAATCGGGTGACCAAGGTCCCTGCCAGCATGATGGGTGGCTCCTGGATGGGGAGTCACTTTACCAATGATGATCTGATCAAGGAGAGCACTTTCGAGGACGATTATACTTCTCAGATCAGTTTTGAGGGCGAGCGGGACGGCAAGGCGATCTATGAGGTGACCTCCTTACCCAAACCCGATGCTGCTGTGGTATGGGGAAAGGTGGTGATGACCATTGATCAGCAAAGCCTCGCGCCCCTCCAGGCGCTTTACTATGACGAGGAGGGCGCTTTGGTGCGAACACTGAGCTTTGAGCAGCACGAACAGATCGAGGGGCGCACCATTCCTATGCGTCTGGCGCTGCAACCGGAGGACAAGCCTGACGAGGCCACGGTTATCGTCTATCACGATATCGAGTTCGGCGTGCCGCTGGAGGAATCCTTCTTCTCTTTGCAGAACCTGAAGCAGCGCCGTTGAGCTTTTCCATGCAACACCATCATAATGCTTCCGTGCTCAGTCGTTTGCCGATGTTGCTGTATATCGCCTGGCGTAACATCTGGCGAAATCCGGTACGCAGCATTCTTACGATCTCGGCACTGGCCGGCGGCCTGATCATGGTGATCCTCTATGCATCACTGCTCGAGGGGATGAGCCGCCAAATGGTGAAGTTTGCCACAGAGATCTCTACTGGCCACCTGCAGATTCACCGCCAGGCCTTTGTCGATGATCAGGACCTCTATGCCACGTTGCCCTGGTCATACATGACCCGCATCGAACAGGACAATCATGGGATACACGTGGCGCCCCGTCTTTATGCCGCCGGCCTGGCCAGCACCCGGGACACCTCCAACGGAGTCCTGATCAAGGCGGTGGACCCTGAGCGGGAGCTTCAAGTCACCCTGATGCTCGATCATGTGAGAAGCGGCAAGATTGAGTTCGGTCCGGCCTCACCCAGTGCCGAAGGCCTGCCGCGAGACAATGTGGTGATCGGCGCACAGTTGGCGAAGAATATGCAGATTGGCCAGGGCAGCGAACTGGTGCTGGTCACCCAGGCGGCTGATGGCAGCATTGGCAATGCGCTTTATCGGGTCGCGGCAGTGCTCAAGCCCCTGGAGCCCAATTTCGATCGCATGGGTGTGCTCATGTCGATCAAGTCCTTCCAGCAACTGATGTATCTGGAGGATGGCTTTCATGAGCTGGCCATCAGGTTGGATGACCCAACGGCGCTGGAAACCGTACAGGCGGAACTCCGGGAAGAACTCAAGCGTTTGGTGCAGCAACAGCCGCTGGACGAACTGGGCGGGGCACCATTGGTACGCAACTGGCGCGAATTGAGCCCAACGCTGGCTGACATGTTGGAGCTGAGTAATACCTTTCTGCTGATCGTCGGTTTTATCGTCGTCGGGCTTGCCTCACTGGGGATGCTCAATACCATGTTGATGGCGGTGCATGAGCGTACCCATGAGTTTGGCATCCTGCTTGCCCTCGGCATGAAACGACGCTGGTTGCTGCTGATGGTGCTGCTCGAATCGTTCTTCCTGGCGTTGGTGTCGGCGCTGGTCGGCTCACTGCTCGGGGTGCTTATCGCTGGGTATTTTGAGGAGCATGGCATCGACTTCAGTGAATCAATGCCCGACGGCTACGATTGGGCGGGGATGGTTTTCGAACCGGTAATGACCGGTTATCTGCAGCCCTACGATGTGGTTTATGCCAGTGTTCTGATGATTCTCATTACCCTGTTGGCCTCACTGATGCCCTCGTGGCGCACGGTGCGGTTAAAGCCGGCGGAGGTGATGCGATGAGTTCGTTGCCGAAACATCAGCACAGTCACCTGCCGCTGCGCATCCTTCTGATGCTGGCCTGGCGCAACCTCTGGCGCCATCGTCGTCGCACCCTGATTACCCTGAGTTCCATCGCCATCGGATTCGGTCTGGCGGTGCTATTTATCGGAATCGGCGACGGCAGTCACAATTCGATGATCCGCAATGCCATCAATCTCGGTGAGGGCCATCTGGCAGTGCAGCCGCGCGGCTATCTTGAGGCACCGGCCAATCACAAATATTTACCCGACGGCAAGGCGTTGGCAAACAAGATCGAAGCCCTGGGAATTGTCGGTAGCGTCGAACCGCGTATTTCACTACAGGTCCTTGCCAGTACCGCCAACAATTCGGTGGGCGCCGCGCTGGAAGGGATGGCCGCCGCGGGTGATCCGAGGGTGGCGATGCTCAGGCCGCAACTTATCGAAGGAGAGTGGCTGGAGTCGGATGATGTTCGCGGCATCGTGATCGGCGATGGCATGGCCGGCAAACTCAAGGCGCGGGTCGGCAGCAAAGTGGTGCTGATGGCAGGCAAAGAGGGGGGCGATTCTCAGGCGCAGCTCGGTCGGGTGCGCGGTATCTTCGACTCCCGTGTCGAGGAGCTGGACGATTTTCTTGTCCTCAGCAGTCTTGGGTTTGCACGTCGCTTTCTCGAAGGGGAGGGGGCGGATCCGGCACAGGACCCGATCACCCGTTTTTCCGTTTTTCTCGATGATCCCGACACCCTGGAGCATTGGAAAACGGTACTTAAACAAGCGGTGGCAAACGATCGCATTGCGGTGCTCGACTGGCGGGAGATGATGCCGCAGCTGGTGCAATTTATCATCATCGATGATGCGGGCAACTATGTATTCCTCATTATCATTTTGGTGATGGTCGTGTTTGGCATTATCAATACCGTGTTAATGAGTGTGCTCGAGCGCACCCGTGAATTCGGTCTGTTGCGCGCACTGGGATTGAGCCGTCATCACCTGTTGCTGCTGGTGTTTTGCGAATCGCTGCTGCTCAGCCTACTGGCGGTGGGAGTTGGCTGGGTCGTTGGCGGCGGCATGCACCTTTGGTTTTCCACCCACGGCATCGATTTCTCGGCGCTGATGGCAGAGGGCACCTCGATTATGGGGACCTTCATGGACCCAATTGTCTATACCGAACTGTCTCATGAGCGCGTGATCCAGCTGACGGCCATTGTCTTTATTGCCACGCTTGCGTCCGGGATCTATCCGGCGATCAAGGCGGCGCGGGTGACACCGGTACAGGCACTTCGCACCTGATTAATAAAAGGTTTATGTCTTATGGCACTTCTGACACTTAACGATATCGGCAAACGCTACCGTCAGGGCGAGGTGGAGGTACAGGCGCTCGCACACATCGATCTCAAGCTCAAGGAGGGAGAATTCGCCGCCCTGGTTGGCCCTTCCGGATCGGGAAAGACAACGCTGCTTAATATTATCGGGGGACTCGATGCGCCTACCAGCGGTAGCGCCCACCTCAACGGCACCGATATCAGTCAGTTGAGCGAAGGGGAGTTGTCGGACTTTCGGCTGTTTCAACTGGGATTTATTTTCCAGGCCTATAACCTGGTGCCGGTGCTGAGCGCACTGGAGAATGTGGAGCTGGTGATGGTGCTGCAGGGACGTCATGTGGACGAGCGACGCGAACGGGCAGAGCACTATTTGGAAATGGTCGGCCTCAAGGCGATCATGCACCGTCGCCCTGCAGCGCTATCCGGCGGTCAGCAGCAGCGTGTCGCCGTGGCAAGGGCGTTAGCGGCCGGGCCGCGATTGGTGTTAGCGGATGAACCGACCGCCAACCTCGATTCGGAAAATGCCACCGCACTGCTCGATATCATGCACCGGCTTTCCCACGAAGAGAAAACCACCTTTCTCTTCTCGACCCACGACCCTCGGGTGATGGAAAGGGCAGAGCGCATCATCACTTTGCGCGATGGTGTTATCGCCAGCGATGAGCTCATTGAACAGTACCATGCCTTACCGTAGCAGTATCGCGATCCTGTTACTGCTGCTGTTGGCGCCGACTGTCCATGCTGTCGAATTCACCGGCCGCTTCTCCATGCTAGGTACCACGGCGGTGGCTGATGCGGGGGATTTCGGCTATCAGTCGACCGGGAGTAATGCGCTCAGCGCAGACCAGCAGAGTGTGAGACTGATGCTCGACGACGTACAGACAGCGTCCGAGTGGTCGATACATCTGCGCACCGTGCGTCAGCACCTGAATGGATTTACTGCCGATGCTGTTCACTCCAGCGATCTGTTTCGTTATCGTTATGCCGAATTTAGCTTGCTCGACGAGCGGGATACCGACAACACAACGTCTCTTGATTTTGAATACGATCGTTTTTTTTATCGGAAACGCCTCGGCCGTTATACGCTAGCGCTAGGGCGTCAGGCCATCGATTGGGGCAGCGGACGACTTTGGCAGCCGCTTAATGTGTTTGGTGCCTTTGCCCCCACCGATCTCGATACCGACTATAAACCAGGCATCGATGCGATCACGGTTGATGCATACCCCGGCGCCTTTTCTTCCCTGACCGGGGCATATGTGCTTGGACCCAAATTCGAACCCGAGATTGAGGACAGTGCTGCGCTTCATTACCGCAGTCAGCTCGGTGAATCCTCTGAGCTGACATTGGTCGCCGGTAAGGTGATTGGCAATCAAGTCGTTGGCACTGCCTTCGAGAGTGCGCTGGGAGGTATGGGCTGGCGGGTCGAGGGGCTTTACTACAAACTCGAACAGAGCGATGAGCGCGCATTTTTCTGGATCGCAGGCATTGATTATCTCTTCGAAAATGGCACCTCGATCATTCTGGAGTGGTATGACAATAGTCGTGGCGCACTCTATGAATATGAACTGGGTGCAATGAGCAGCGATCCGCTGGTGGTCTATGGACTACAGCAGCATCTCTCCCGCCAGGTTCTAGGGATGTCGCTGCAGCGCGATCTAACACCGCTGCTGAAAGGTGGTTATACCCTGCTGGCCAGTGCGCTGCGGGATGAGAATAATCAATCACACATCTCTTTGCTTCATCAGCTCTATGCAACCTATTCGGTGAGTAACGAATCCGATCTGTTGATGTCGGTAATATTGGCCAATGGCAAAGGCCTTAATCGTGTGGACGAGCCGCAATCGGAATTCGGTCACCTAGCAAATAGTGCGAGTTTGCGCCTGCGGTTTTATTTCTGAAATATCAAGCTCTAACTCTATCCCGCCGTCCCAAACCAGAAGTTCGTCTGCTTCTCCAATAATTCGTTATAGCGCATGTAGTGTGTGCCATCGCAGGAAAAGGTCAGACTGACCAGTCCGTTGAAAATATTGATGGATGCGGTGCGCAAATAGATGGTTTCATCGCTCAGTCGCAGGGTGCACATGGTGTCGAGTATCCTGCTGATATCATCTTGCGGGATGATGGTGTTTGATTCATAGGGCTGGCTCGGATAGACCAGGCAGATATCCGGGTCACTGAGTGCATTGTGATCCAGCATACGATAGCGATACGGATCATCCTTCATCCAGATAATGACCTGGCTGCTGGAGAAATGGATTTGGCACTGAAACACCCCGCGCTCGGTCAATAATTCTTCCAGGATGGAGAGGGATTGTTCCATGTTCTGATCCATCGGACTCTCGATACGGCACTGTTGGAATACGGTGCCACGGATAGCCGGATCCCCCTTTATCTGGCGCCACTCTTCCGGTTCATCATAGAGCGTAGAGGTCACCGGCAGATCACGTAACATGAAATTCGCACCAATGAAGCCGAGGTCGTTATCTCCCTTACTCACCACCTGCAGGGCGGTCAGTGCCGGATGGTGGGTAAAATGGCTGATGTAGGCATCCGATAACAAATAACCCCATGCGGGCACGTTTTCCTGCATGTAGGGTCGGTCTGAGCGATTGCGTCCATAATGGCCGCGCTGGATACCCGTTGCACCGACATTATCACTGATTTGCACTCCCTCCGTGGTAACGGCATAGAGAAAATTGCAGAAGGGGATAGTGGCATGGTTCTCACGTAGTACCTGATTTAATGCGAGTCGATTACCCCAGTGTGGAACACATTTATCTGCTAGTAGCAGCAGAGGCGTGCGAAGCACTTCGGCGAGTTCCGCTCGCTGCTGATAGATACTGTCCTGCCATGAGTTGGTCATAAAATGTTCCTCCAGTCGTGTAGCCAAAGAAACATTCCCTGTCTAGGGGCAATGGTCCGGTAAGTCCGGACAGCCCGGTACATGGTCTAAGTGGATGGGAAATGTGTAAGGGAAAGAACGGTGTTGTTCTCTTTCAATAAACGAAGTGTAGACAATGCATTCGAATTTTGAATCGAAAAAGGATAAATACAACCCGGTGGTAACAGGAATGATGTGAGGTGCTAATGGCGATCGCTGTTGTCAATTTCTTCAGCAAGTGACGTGTTGACAGTGAACTTTCAATTGAAACTGTCAGCCTTCACGGGCTGTCACTTTGGAGACATCGTCAATGTCTCCATATACTCCAGGAAAACCTGCATCAGACGATTGATTTCAGTGAACCGTTGTTGATTGGCGAGTATTTCATCCTCTTTCTGGATGAAGGGCGCCGTGACCAGTTCATCCGCGCCGTTAATAATGAGACTTTCTGCGCTAGCTAAAGTGGTTTCCAAATGGAACTGCAGAGCAACGATTTTGTTGTCATAGATAAATCCCTGATTTTCACACACCGTGCTCGAGGCGATGCGTATAGCGCCTTCGGGGAGACTGAAGGTTTCACCGTGCCAGTGAAAGACCTCCATCACCTCAGGCAGTTGCTGCCCGAGTGCGGTAGCAGTGAAATCCGGCGTGAGGGTGATGGGGTACCAGCCGATCTCCTTTTCCTTGCCAGGAGTGACCTTGCCACCAAGGGCTTCGGCAAGGAGTTGCGCCCCAAGACAGATCCCCAGGATCGGTTTGCCCGCATCGATAACCTGCTGAATGAACCACTTCTCGGCTTTTAACCACACATGCTCGTAAATGTCATGTACGCTCATCGGGCCGCCAAGGAGGAGCAACATATCGAAACGATCCAAAGCCGGTAGGTGGTCACCAGCGTAAAGACGGGTTTGGCTGAGCGTATGACCGTTTGCGTCAGCCCACTGTTCGATACTGCCAGGGCCTTCGAAGGGCACGTGTTGCAGAATGTGGATTCTCATGGGTTCAAGGTTCAAGGTTCAAGGTTCAAGATTCAAGGTTCAAGGTTCAAGGTTCAAGGTTCAAGGTTCAAGGTTCAAAGGAGGTGAGTGTTATCTTTCAACCTTTAACTTTCAACTTTGAACTGGTTATTCATGTCGTAACGCATCGATCGGATCCAGCCTCGCAGCCTTTCTCGCAGGAAAATATCCGAAGGCAAC
>JBFEWO010000196.1:0-3479 GCA_041546305.1 Thiohalomonadaceae bacterium
ACAGCCCCTTCACCCACCGTGGCAACATCAATAGGCTTAGGTGCCTCATGCTGAACCACGGCAGTTCCAGAACGCAAAATATAGAGGATCCCCCCCGGCTCCCCTTGCGAAACAATCTCCTCCCCCTGAGCTGCCCGCCCGGCCTGCATAATCGAACCCAGTGCAGCCAACTCCTCATCGGACAACTTGCGAGCGAAAACGGTTTGTTCCAACCAATTGGTATCAATATTCATAAGTAATGCTGTCCTTATGCGTTGGTATTATTCAGACTCCTCGATTGTAGCGACCAACCGGGGTAATAATCCAGAGTTTGTGGGGTTGTCTCTGGACAAAGAGGGGAAAAATAAGAGTTTATGCGCGCAGGAATAGCTATGGTCGAACTCTTTCTTTCTCCGGAAAACATAACAAAACAATGACTTACATTGCAGTCAAGTCTTTATTTCTCGACGTCCCCCCAAGCTAAATCACCGTTTCCCTGTGCTTTGCACTAAGGCACTTCTATCTCAACAACTACTTCAGTCAGTAACCGCCCCCCAGCGAGAACACGGATAAATTCTCACCATCAATATCGAGGACCTCATAATCGACATGCAGGGAGGTCTCGGGATAAACCTGGTACTCTACACCGACCCCAAACAGACCATCCACACCATGGCTGGTGACATTTCTCTCCACCGCGGTTGTTGAAAGACTGTAATCAGCCTGCCAGGCAAAGACGCCGATATTCGCAGAAGCCGTAAAGTCCTTACCCAGCGGGTGACGATAGACACCCGATAACTTCCACCCACTGGCCGTCTGTGGGTGGATATCATTGGCAGCACTCAAAAAGGTGTTGATGTCAGTAGCCATCCCGCTATAACGGGTTGTCACCTCCCCTAAATCGGAACAACCAATCTTGACACCAAAGAGCGGCAGGTAGTTGTATCCCAGATAGAGATTCCAGGCAGTACGGGTATCATCCGGGCTGCCAGATGCGCATTGAGTTCACTGGCACCACTGTCACCACTGGCATTGCCAACACTGCCACCAAATACCCACTCACCAGCATTGACTCCGCCCATTGAACACAATAAAGCGACACTACCAAGCACGCTTAGGACTCGCATTGCGCCCCGCTCCCTTCACGGCGTGACACGAACCGCGTCATGCCAAAAAGGACCAGCAGCAGCCACAGCGGGTGCAGCGCTCCCCCTCCGCCGCTAACAGCCACATCCACCGGCGCGGTCAGACGTTCTCCGACACCACTGGGGTCGACGATGCGCTTGTTGACCTTGCCATCGGAGTCGTTGGGACCGCCATCCTCAATGGTCACCTGCACACACCAGTGGCCCTCGGTCAAGCCTGCGCGATAGGCTGCATCGCCAGGCGGTGGGCAGAAACCCTCAGCACCCGCGGCGGAGGCAATGGCGTTGCCGGCATCCACCACATAGTCCTGCCAGATGCGGCCCATCAACTTACGGTAGACCGCGTTGGCTGGCACCGGTGCACGCTGCGGGAACACCACGTTGACCGACTGACCGGCAACCGGCAGCCTGGTAACTATAAAGTCGAACAGGCCACCTGAATAGCTGTGTAACTCATCTGCGGGACCACCGGCATTGACGATATCCGCCATAGTGACCTCTACCTGACCAACATGGGTTTGCATTGCCACTGCGTTCAGCACTAGATTTAAACCCGGCTCGGTCTCGGCCATGAACTGATTGCTGATGCCCCGGATCTCCGCTAGCACATTGGACTGCCCAGGACCGTCCAGGTAGTCGGCCACACCGTCATTGTCGGTATCACCGAAACCCTCGGAAACATCGTTGATGCCGTCACGGTCGCTATCATCTGCAGCACTCAATATCGGGGCACTGGCTACCACATTGAGCGCCAGCTCAGCCTCGCCGCTCTCGGTACCATCACTGATACTCAGGCGTACTGTGTAGAGCCCCGGCGTCAGGCCTGAGGGGTCGAAGGTGAAGGTATCAGCCGCCCCATCAATATCCACCAGGGCGTTGTCGCTACCGCTCCAGTCATAGCTATGGGTATCGATGACATTGGCATCGCTGACGGTGCTCAATACCTGTACCGTGCCATTCATCTGGGTCACGATACGGGTATTACCCAGTCCCTGGTCAGCCACAAGCCCTACCTGCGGTGCAACATTGCCCTCAACCAGTAAGATGGTATGACTGGATCTGGAACCGGTGACTGCATTGGTGGGGCTCCCCATGGTAACGATAATGGTCTCATCACCCTCACCAGGTCCATCATTTACGGTCGTGAAGCTAACCACCGCTTCAGTACCGCTAGTGATGGAGGCAATACCGCTTGCCAGTGAGTGGTCGCTGCCATCAAGCATGGCGCTACCGCTTACGGTATAGGGCACATCTACCGGGTAGCTGACCGCATCACCGTTAAGGATGACGCTAAAGCTGACCGTTGCCCCCTCAGCCGTGATCTGATCCTTGCCAAAACTCACCTGCGGGATCACGTTCACCACCTGATTG
Organism: Thiohalomonadaceae bacterium; assembly: GCA_041546305.1. Lineage (GTDB taxonomy): Bacteria > Pseudomonadota > Gammaproteobacteria > Thiohalomonadales > Thiohalomonadaceae > JBFEYJ01. The sequence continues at coordinate 2,496 of JBFEWO010000196.1, forward strand.
GCTGTGCCAGTATTGCCCGCTGCATCGGTGGCACTCCAGGTTACGGTGTGTACGCCCGGTGCAAAGTGCGTAGGAGCCTCTGACGTGGGAGTTAACCCACCGTCCAGAATATCCACAGCCGTTGCGATTCCGATATCGACAGCAGTAAACAGGCCAGTTGCCTCCACGGTAACATCAGCCGGAGGGGTGACCACCGGTGGATTGTCATCGGCTGCCGGATTATTGCCGGCCAGATACTCCTCAAGGTTGGTCAGCCCGTCACCGTCGTTATCCAAAACCGCATCGTTCGGATCCAGCGGGTCAAAGCCGTTGGCAGTTTCCCAGTTATTAGGCATGCCATCACCGTCGATGTCCAGATTCTCGGTCACCGTCAGGTCGAAAGCACCAAGCGAGGTGACAACCGTGCCGTCACTGACACCGATCAGGATACCGGTGGTGGTGCCGACATCACTATTGGTCGGCGTACCGGAGAGCTCCCCGGTTGCGGTATTGAAGTTGGCCCACGCCGGCTTGTTGGTAATACTGAAAGTCAGAGGATCACCATCGGCATCATTCGCCGCCGGGATGAAGCTATAGGCGGTATGTCCCGCCACCGTAGTCGCCGGTGTCCCACTGATCACAGGATTGTCGTTGATCGAACTCGAAACCACAGAGGTGCCGTTGTTCGTACCATCCGCCGTACCATCATTGACGGTAATCGTAAAGGTCGTGGTTTCCGTTGCCCCAGGGGTCACCCGGTTATCGGTCGGGTCAAAGACCAGCTGGCGAATTGCCGCCTGGGCATTGGCAGGGGTGGTAAGTGCCAGACTATAGGGACCGCTGCCGGTAAATCCCGAGGCGGCCAGCGAGGCGGGAGTAAAAAGACCCTTTGCGTTATCATCCAGGGTCACCGTGGTGGTAACGTTATCCCCATCGGCATCCGTAATAGTCACCCCGGAAAAGGGGCTGACAGTGGCATTATCATTAACTAACTGGCCGGCAACA
>JBFEWO010000121.1:0-8437 GCA_041546305.1 Thiohalomonadaceae bacterium
CTGATGCCCTCATAGAAGCCGGGGGCGGAGGCGAGTTCCAGGGTCGCCAGTCCGGCGGCCATTGCCACCGGATTGCCGGAGAGGGTGCCGGCCTGGTAGACCGGGCCGAGGGGAGCGAGGTGCTCCATGATCTCGCGCTTGCCGCCGAAGGCGCCGACCGGCATACCGCCGCCGACGACCTTGCCGAGGGTGGTCATGTCGGGCTTGATGCCGTAATGGGCCTGGGCGCCGCCGAGGGCAACGCGAAAACCAGTCATCACCTCGTCGAAGATCAGCACGCTGCCATACTCATCGCACACTTCACGCAGTCCCTCGAGGAAACCGGGCACCGGCGGGATGCAGTTCATGTTGCCGGCGACCGGCTCGACGATGATGCAGGCGACCTGTCCGCCGACCTTGGCGAAGGTCTCCTTGACCGCGGCGATATCGTTGTAGGGCAGGGTCAGGGTGTGTTCAGCGAGTGCCGCCGGCACACCGGGAGAGCTGGGGACGCCGAGGGTCAGTGCCCCGGAGCCGGCCTTTACCAGTAGCGAGTCGGAGTGGCCGTGGTAGCACCCCTCGAACTTCACGATCTTGTCGCGACCGGTGAAGCCACGGGCTAGGCGGATCGCGCTCATGGTTGCCTCGGTGCCGGAGCTGACCATGCGTACCATATCCATCGAGGGCACCAGCTCGCACAGCCTGTCGGCCATCACGGTTTCGAGCACGGTGGGTGCGCCGAAAGAGAGGCCGTGGGCAGCGGTCTCCTGCACGGCCTTGATCACCGCCGGATGGGCATGGCCTGCGACCATCGGCCCCCAGGAGGCGACGTAGTCGATATATTTGGTGTCCGATTCAGAAAAGGTGTAAGCACCCTCGGCGCGCTTGAAGAAGATCGGCTCGCCACCAACGCCTTTAAAAGCGCGGACCGGGGAGTTGACGCCACCGGGAATGTGTTTTTGGGCGGCTTCGAAAAGTTCGTGTGAATGGGGCATTGCTTTATTCCTTATCTCAAACAGTTTCAACGCAAAGTACGCCGTGACGCGAAGGAAAAAGGGATTTCTCTTTTTGGCGTTTTAACGTCTTTGTGCTCGTTACGTTAATTATTCTTCTTCAAATAGCCGGCTGATTTTTTCAGCGGCACCGAGGACGTCTGCCTGGCCGAAGACATCGGTGATCACGGCGAGCATGTCGGCACCGGCCTCTACCAGTTGTGCGCCATTGTCGGCGGTGATGCCGCCGATCGCAACCACCGGGATGCCCAGGTGCTGTTTGGCCTGGCGCAGCAGTTCCACCTCGGCCTTGACCGCGCCGGGCTTGACCCTTGAGGGGAAGAAGCTGCCGAAGGCCACGTAGTCGGCACCGGCTTTCTCCGCGGCAATGGCACAGTCGAGGTCGTTGTAGCAGGAGACGCCGATGATTGCGTTGGGGCCGAGCTGGGCACGCGCGGAGGCGATGTCGGCATCCTCCTTACCCAGGTGGACCCCCTTGGCCATCACCTGGGCGGCCAGCTCCACATCGTCGTTAATGATTAACGGCACTCCCAGCGGACGGCACATGTTGCTCAGATCAGAGGCCTCCCACTGGCGGCGCATCGGATCGTCGCCTTTGTCGCGGTACTGGATCATCACTGCACCGCCCTGAATGGCCAGTGCCACCGCCTCGACCATCCGCTCGGGGGATAGCAGCTTGCTGTCGGTGATCGCGTAAAGTCCACGCGGCAGTGTCTTCATTCTCTCTCCTCTTCACTTCTTGCCCAGAACAGGCGATTGGGATGGTATTGGCCCATACCAAGACGGTAACCGTGTTTCAGGCTCTCCCAGGTATACTCCTGGGCTTCATGGATTGCGGTAAAGGGCTCCAGCCCCTGGGCCAGCAGGCCGGCGATGGCCGAGGCCAGGGTGCAGCCGGAACCGTGATAACTGTGCGGTAGCCGTTCCCAGGAGAAGGTTTCCAGCATGCGGTGGTTACCATAAAGGCGGTTGTCCACCGTTTCGCTGTTTTCATGGGTACCGGTGATCAGCACCAGCTCACAACCATTATCGAGCAGCTCCTGGGCACAGGCATCGAGGGTGTCTGCCTCATGGGCCAGGGTGCGCGCCTCCTCGCTGTTGGGGGTGAGGACGGTGGTGTAGGGAAACAGCAGTTCGCGCATCGCATCCTGCATCTCATCGCTGGTGAGTCGGCTACCTCCCCCGGCACGCAGGATGGGATCGAAGACAACAGGGATGTCCGGATAGTCGTGCAACAGGGTATGGATCGCCTCGATATTCTCCAGGGTTCCGGTGAGCCCGATCTTGAAGGCGGCGACCGGCATATCCTCGAGAATGGCCCGTGCCTGTTCGATGATCACCGTGGCGTCTACCGGCTCGAGGCGCATCACGTTGAGGGTGTCCTGTACGGTGAGCGCGGTGATCACCGGCGCCGCATGAGCACCCATGCTGGCGATGGCCTCGATGTCGGCCTGAATGCCGGCGCCCCCGGTCGGATCGTTGCCGGCCAATGTCATCACCACCGGAATTTTGTGTTGGTTCATCGTGGCCTCTTGTTAAGTGCCTTTGCGTTAGGGATTTTTTAGTGTCCCCGCCTGGCGTGCCAGGAAGGCCGTCTTGGCAGAGAGTTCCAGGGAACAGGTCCATTTATAGGCCAGGTTGATCGATTCGGCCTGGGCATAGACACCGTGGCCGCGCACTACCATGATTGGGTATTGCGCCAGTACTTCCGAGACCTGATCGGCGGCTTCCTCCAGATAGCGGTGATAAGGAATGGTGATCACCGGGATACGATCAAAATAGTATTGTCCTTCGAAATCGGGCGGAACGAAATCTTCACCATCCATGGTCATGGCAACGGTATACGGGCCGTGGCTGTGAAGCACCGAGTGGGTGTTAGGGTTGCGCTGATAGATCATAAGATGCAGCCGAGCATCGAGTGATGCCCCTTCCCCAAGCGTGCCGTCGAGCTGACAGCGTACCAACCGGTCGGGAGTAAGCGTATCGGCACAGGCGCCGCTGGGGGTGACCCACATATCATTCTCTACCCGTACTGAAGCGTTGCCGCTATGGGAATCGTTGTTGCCATACTGGCGAAGCCACTGGTAGTGACGAACGAGATCTTCGCGTGGGTCCATGTCGGTTCCTGCTTTTCGGTGGTAGGAGGGGGATTATAGCGAATTGCAGGATGTTCTTGTTCAGTGCTGGCGCCGTTGCGGCAGGGTAAGCAAGAACAGCAACGCCGCGGCGGTGACAATCGCTGGCCCGGCGGGTAGATCCCAGCGGTAGGAGCCGAAGAGGCCGCCCCCTACCGAGAGGACACCAACAAGGGCGGAAAGCAGCGCCATCTGTTCAGGGGTACGGGAAAAGTGGCGCGCGGTGGCCGCGGGGATGATAAGCAGCGAGGTGATGAGCAGGATGCCGACCACCTTCATTGCGGTGGCGATGACCAGCGCGATCAGCACCATAAACAGCAACCGCGTTCGCGCAACCTTTACCCCTTCCACCTGCGCTAGCTCCTCATGCACGGTGATTGCCAGCAAGGGGCGCCACAGCCATAGCAGCATTACCAGAGCGATGGTCGAGCCGAGGCCAATCCACAGCAGATCGCCACGGCTTACGGCAAGAATGTCGCCGAACAGATAGCCCATAAGATCGATCCGAACCGTTTCGGCAAAAGAGATCGCGACCAGGCCCAGGGCCAGGGCGCCATGGGAAAGGATACCAAGCAGGGTGTCGGAGGCCAGCTCGCGTCGGCTTTGCAATGCCACCAGTGCCAGTGCCAGTAACAGGCAGATCAAGGTAATGGCCAGATTGAGGTTCAGATCCAGTAACACGCCGAGACTGACACCAAGCAGCGCGGAGTGAGCCAGGGTATCGCCAAAGTAAGCCATGCGCCGCCACACCACAAACGTCCCGAGGGTACCAGAGACCAGCGCGACGGCCAGGCCGGCCAGCAAGGCGCGCAGCAAAAACTCATTCATGCCGGCTCTCCTTGTGATGACAGCTGCCGCACCAGCCTTGGCGGTCAGGGGTATTATGGTGGTGATGGGTATAGGGGACCAGGGCCGGATGTGGCCCCTCGATGGGCTGCTCGCCCTGCAATACGCGCACCCTTTCCGGGTGGCCGCTGCAGCAGACCTGCTGGTCCAGGCAGAATACCCGGTCCGTGCGTGCCATCACCAGGTGCAGATCGTGAGAGACCATCAGGATGCCGCAATCGTGTTCATCGCGTAGGCGGGTAATGAGATCATAAAGCTCGCTCTGGCCAGTCACATCGACTCCCTGAATCGGTTCATCGAGAAACAGTAACTGGGGATTACGTAGTAGCGCCCTGGCGAGCAGCACCCGTTGGCTCTCACCGCCGGAAAGCGTGGCCAACTGGGACTCGAGCAGGGGAGAGGCGCCGACCTCCTCCAGCACCGCACGCAGACGGGACTCCTTGCTGTTCTGGGTGAGGGTCAGGAAACGGCGCACCGTCAGTGGCAGTACCGGATCGATGTGGAGCTTTTGCGGCACATAACCGATGCGGATACCCGGACGCAGCTCCACGTTACCGTGATTGGGCTGTTGCAGTCCCAGCATCACCTTGACCAGGGTTGATTTGCCTGCGCCGTTGGGACCGATAAGGGTGACCAGCTCACGTTCGTGTATCGAGAGGTTCACATGGTCGAGGACCATGCGACCGCCGTAATGCACGGTTACGTTGCGTGCCTCGGCCAGCACCGGACGCTTACTCATTGTCCGTCTCCCTGCAGAGCGGGCACAGGCCGCGGATCTCCACGGTTTGGCGCTCAACCACGAATCCCAGCTCGCGGGCACTGGCATCGAGCTGGTGGTGGATGGCACTGTCATCCAGTTCTGCCACATGCTGGCATTGGCTGCAGACGAGAAACTGACCGTGGTGCGGGATGCCAGGGGTGGCGCAGCCGGTGTAGGCGTTCAGGCTTTCGATGCGATGGATCAGGCCATGGCTCAGGAGAAAGTCGAGTGCACGATAGACCGTTGGCGGTGCGGCTTTGACGCCGGCTTCACGCAGTCGCTCCAGCAGTTCATAGGCACCGACCGGCTTGTGCTCCTGCCATACCAGCTCCAGAACCTGCCGGCGTTGTGGTGTGAGTCGGCCTCCCTGTTCGGCACAGATGGCCTTGGCCTGTGCCAGCGCGGCGTTGATGCAGGCATCGTGATCGTGACGTTCTGAAGGGAAGGGACTGGGCTGGTTGCTCATGCTTCGCGCCAATGAAATAATTGGTACATTATAACATTTCATTCAGCGGAAAGACCATGATGATACGCCGTCTCCTAACTTTTGCCCTGTTGTGCTGGATGATGCCGGTTGCTGCCGATGCTCCCCGGGTGGTTGCCTCTATTCTGCCAGTGCATTCGCTGGTGTCCGGGGTGATGGAGGGCATTGCGGAGCCCAGGTTGCTTATCGGTGCCAACGCCTCGCCACATGACTATGCCATGAAACCTTCCGATGCCCGCGCTCTGGCTGAGGCGCAGTTTGTTGTGTGGGTGGGTGAAGGGTTGGAGACTATGTTGGAGCGGCCGTTACGCTCCCTCGCCAGCGGCGCGCAGGTGCTGACACTGAGTGAGCTGGAGGGAATGAATTTACTCCCGGTACGCGAGGGGAGAGATTGGGGAGAACATGACCACGAGGACGACGGTCATGCGCACAACAACATGGATACCCACCTGTGGCTTTCCCCCCATAATGCCCGAAGCATTGTCAAAGGGGTTGCCGAGCGGCTGGGCGAAATGGACCCTGCCAATGCGTTACGCTATCAGGCCAATGCCGCAGCGCTAACGGCACGTATCACGACCCTTGAGGCGAAATTGCAGCGACAGCTGGCATCAGTGCAGAAATTGCCCTACCTCGTTTTTCACGACGCCTATCACTACTACGAGGATACTTTTGGCCTCCATCCGGTCGGGGCCATCGCCGTCAGTCCTGAACGGCGCCCCGGAGCCCGCCATCTTATCGAGATTCGTCAGGTGCTACGCGACAGTGGTGCTCGTTGTGTCTTTAGCGAGCCGCAGTTCCTGCCCGCCATCGTCGAGGTCGTGTTGGAGGGAAGTGATGCCCGCCATGGTGTGCTGGACCCACTCGGTGCTTCGATCCGGCCCGGCAAGGAGCAGTGGTTTGCCCTGATGCAAAGGCTGGCGGACAGTCTCACTGGCTGCCTGGCCGGCGAGCCATGATCAAGCGTGTCGGATTCGATCAGAATGGTTTGACGACGACCAGAATGGTGACGGCCGTGAGGATCAGCACCGGTGCTTCATTGAAATAACGGTAGAACTTGTGGGAGCGGGTATTGCGCCCCTCGGCGAACACCTTCACCAAACGGCCGCAGTAGAGGTGATAGGCTATGAGCAGGATCACTAGTGCCAGCTTGGCATGCATCCAGCCGCCGCTAAAGCCGTAGCCAAGCCAAAGCCAGGTGCCGAGTACCAGGGCCAGCACTGCCAGGGGCGTCATGAAACGGTAGAGTTTGACCGCCATAAGGTTGAGCCGGGTGATTTCAGCCGGCTCGCTGGCCATCGCCTGATTGACGAAGATGCGCGGCAGATAAAACAGGCCGGCGAACCAGGAGACTACAAAGACGATATGAAAGGCCTTGAGCCAGAGCATTGAGTTATTCCTTTTTCTGTAGCATGCCGAGGATTCGACGGTGCAGTGCTTCCATATCCATCTCGCCCAGTTTCTGTTGCACGATGCGCCCGGTGGGGTCGATAAGGAAGGTGGTGGGGGTAAGTTTGACCTCGCCGAAAGCCTTGGCGGCGGTGCCATTACGGTCCAGTGCTACCTTATAGGGGAGCTGTTTCAGGCGTACCATCTCCCGAACCTGTGCCTCCGGATCATAGGCCATGGCCAGGGCGATGATTTCCAGGCCGCGCGGTCCCAGTTCGTTGTAGAGTTCAACCAGGTGGGGCATCTCCTTAACACACCCGGGACAGGTGGTGGCCCAGAAGGTAACCAGAATCGGTCTTCCCTGAAGTTGCTGGAGGGTGATGTTTTCACCAGCAAGCGTGGTCACGCTCAGCACTGGGGCAGGTTTGAGGCCGCTGGGAGTGAACCAAACGTAACTGAGAATGCCGATGAGTGCGACAGCGAAGGCCGCAATGGTGATGTCTTTGGCTTTCATGGTCTCGATCTGATGATTGCTCGTGATGCGATTGTATCGGTTATTGGCGCCTTCGCCTAACGCGAAGGAGGCTGCTCGTGTTTATCCGTGTTGCTGTGTTCAGGTTCCATGGCGCGCATGCGATCAATAAAGCCTTGTGCCAGGGAGCGGTAGATGGGCTCATGACAAACCAGGCGAGATGCCCCGTAGGCAATGAAAGCGGTGGCCATCAGCGGTAACAGCATGGTGTGGTTGGCGGTCATTTCCATGACGATGACAAAGGCGGTGATAGGGGTCTGCACCACTCCGGTAAAGTAGGCGACCATGGTGAGGATGACGATAGCCTCAACCGCTGGTCCGGAGAACAGCCCGGAAAGTACTGAGCCCAGGCCTGCGCCGGTGGCGAGTGAGGGGGCAAAAATGCCGCCAGGGATGCCGCTAAAGTAGGAAGCAATGGTGGCAATCATCTTAAGGAAGGGAAAGGCCGCATCCGCCTCGCCGGTTCCCGTAATCACAGCCTGGGCCTCCGGGTAACCGGTGCCGTAGACGCTCCCCCCGGAAAGGATACCGGCAATGGCGACCACCAGTCCGCACAGGGCCGGTATCAGTACAGGTCGACGTGTCAGGTAGGGGGCGATCCAACGTGAGCCGCTGACCAGCACGCGGGCAAAGCCGCCACCAAGCAGCCCACCGAGAATGCCGACCACTGGGACCACAATCCAGCCACTGCCAAGTGCCAGGGTGGCATCGCTGCGACCGAAATAGGTGTAATTGCCAAGGATTGCCATGGCGGTAATCCCCGCCAGTACCACCGCGGTGAGCATGGTGCCGCTGGTGCGCTCCTCGAAGTTGCGTGCCATCTCCTCGATAGCGAAGACGATTCCGGCCAGTGGGGTGTTGAAGGCCGCGGCGATTCCGGCTGCACCGCCGGCGATGATCAGGCTTTTGTCCAGGTAGTGGCGTGGGAAATGGGCCCGGTGACCCACCGAATACATGATGGCGGCACCGATGTGTACGGTGGGACCCTCCCGGCCAATCGAGGCTCCGCACAGGAGGCCAAGCATGGTGAGGAAGACCTTGCCGATAGCGATGCGCAGAGACAGGACACTGCGTCGCAGGTGGTGCATCTTCGGTGACATCTCCAGTGCGGCAATGGCCTGAGGGATGCCGCTACCCTGGGCACCGGGAAAGAAGTGGCGGGTGAGCCAGGCGATGAGCGCCAGACCTGCCGGTGTGATCAGCAGCGGCAGGTAGGGGGATTGCGATTCCAGCTGGCGAAACAGCTGGCTGGCCTCCTCACTGCCCAAGGCGAAGAGCGCCGAACTCAAGCCCACCAGGATA
>JBFEWO010000120.1:0-8649 GCA_041546305.1 Thiohalomonadaceae bacterium
GTAGCCGGGCTTGGCACCCGCTTCCTGCCTGCCACCAAGGCCAATCCCAAAGAGATGTTGCCGGTGGTCGACAAGCCCCTTATCCAGTATGCGGTGGAAGAGGCGGTAGAGGCAGGGATCAAGGAGATGATCTTCGTTACCAGCAGCGCCAAAAGGGCGATTGAGGATCATTTCGACAAGAATTACGAGCTGGAGAGCGAACTGGAGAAGAAGGGCAAGAAAGAGTTGCTCGAGCTGGTACGCAATGTAGTACCGAATGGAGTCTCCTGTGTTTACATCCGTCAGCCTGAAGCCCTTGGGCTGGGCCATGCGGTACTTTGTGCCCGCCCGGTCGTCGGGAATGAACCCTTTGCCGTGCTGTTGGCCGATGACATGATCGACGGCAATGGTCACGGGGTGGTGTCGCAGATGGTCGAGGTCTATGAACAACAGCAGTGCAGCGTGCTGGGGGTGGAAGAGGTACCCAAATCCGAGACCGACAAATACGGCATCGTGAGTGTTACCGGGGAAGAGGGGGCACTGGCGCAAATCAGCAATATTATCGAGAAGCCCAAGCCGGTGCAGGCTCCATCCAATCTCGCCGTGGTGGGGCGTTACTTGCTGACACCGAGAATTTTCGACCTGCTGGAGACGACAAAGAAGGGCTCCGGTGGTGAAATTCAGCTGACCGATGCCATTGCCCATCTGCTGGAGGAGGAGAAGGTGCTCTCCTATCGCTTTACCGGCAAGCGTTATGACTGCGGCAGCAAGCTAGGTTATCTGCAGGCCACAGTGGAGTATGCGCTCCAGCATCCGGAGTTGAAAGAACAGTTCAGGGAGTATTTGCAGGGATTGGCTCTTTAGCGCTTCCTGTCTAAGCGCACGAGTTGCTTATTGAAAGCAACTCGTGCGCTCAGTCCCTTACCTTGACCAGTACGGCAACGGGAAAGGTGGTGAAGATTTCACTGGCACGAAAGTAGCGTTCACCGTTGTGCTTGATGGTATTTATTGACTCGTTGCTAAGCAGATTTCGGTAGCTCTGATTTCCCTTTACAGCGGGAGCCTGGATCAGGGTCTCGCCCCAGACCTCCTTCCCAAGTGGAGGGCCAGGTAAATCTCCCGTCAGCTGGACAAATAGCCGCGGGGTGAGGCTGATGAGCTGTTGATCATTGTGAGTGCGGACAAAGCCACAAAGCTCTTCAGCTCTTTCTCCCTCACCGCTGAGTGGCTGATAATCGCCATCGCGGAACAAGGCTTCGTGGTCACGGCGAAATTCAAGCAGCTTCCATATAAGATAGAGTTTCGCCCGACCGTCACCAGGTGTTTCCACCATCCCCCTCAGCCATTCTGCAATGGCATCATTGTTTCGTGACTGCTGAACGATCGCTTCCAGCAGATTCCTGTGCCTGACAAAATCCACCGGCCGACGGTTATCGGGGTCGACCAGGTTGAAGGCGAACAGTTCGGTTCCCTGGTAGATATCCGGCACACCGGGGACGGTGAGTCTGAGCTGGGTCTGGGCGAGGCTGTTGTAATAGCCGAAGCGGGCGCATTGTTGTACAAACGGCAGGAAATCACTGAGAAAGGCGTTGCTCTCCAGTTTGCCGAGCAAGGCACTGATGAAATGACTCATCGCCTCTTCATAGGCATTGTTGGGGTTTATCCAGGAGGTGTGTTGCTTGGCTTCTTTCAGTGCTTTATTCATATAAGCGTCGATGCGCTCGCGGTAGGCATCGAGTTCATCCTGTGTTTGCAGCGCCATTGGCCAACTGCCGATCAGGGTCTGGTAAAGTAGGTACTCGTCGTTGCGTGAAGGGGCAGGGGCGTCGTCAACGGTGCATTTTTTTGTGCGATTGATGCGTGCCCAGCGGTTAAGGCGTGTCCGCCACTCATCCGGCCATTCACTAATAACATTGATGCGGGCACGAACATCCTCCGAGCGTTTGTTGTCATGGGTGGAACCGGCCAGCATCGCATAGGGCCATAGCTGAAGCCGTTGCTGGTTGGCCCAATGAAACACGGCGGGGCTGATACCAAAACGGTCGGGCTCCCCGCCGACTTCGTTGAGAGAGACCAACCGGTTATAACGATAGAAGGCAGTGTCCTCCATGCCCTTGGCCATCACCGGCGCACTGTACTGCTGAAACTTCATCGCAAAGGCGATGACCTGTTCGCGGTAGGACTGTGCTTTGCCCTCCTTGATGGTGGTGAGTAGCACCTCCTGCAGAAAATCGAATACGCTGGTATCGGCGGCCGTGCTGCGTTTTTTTGCCACACCGACGGCCCATTTGACGTAGTCCGTATCCTTGTCGCTCGCGCCTTCATCGCTGACATAGGTACGATACACAGGAAAGCAGGCGGTCACCTCGACAAGTGCCCTGCGCAGGCTGTTGAGGGTGTAGTCCCGGGTGCTGGTATCTGTTTCGGCAATGCGGCTCAGCTGAGTCGCCAACACGTTGAGTTCGCTGGCAAGCGCCGCGCGCATAATGAGAATCTTGCACTGGTAGCGGGCCTCTTCCATGTTCTCGCGCCCATCGGTAAACACATTCCACGTCCGCGTCAGCGCTTTCTCTGCGGCCATGTTGACGAACAGATCGTTGCACAGGGCGGCAAAGTCGTAGCCGGTCGTGCCGTGGACTGGCCAGTCGGACGGCAGGCGTTCGTGGGTTGCCAGGATCTTCTCCACCACCACATAGAGCGGTTTATCGTCGATGATGCCCTCTGTACGGTGTCCGGCTATGACACTTTGTTGCAGGCGTTGGAAATATTGGCGCGGATTGTAGAGTCCGTCCGGGTGATCGATGCGCAGACCCTGGACCTTGCCCTCGGTGATGAGATCGAGAATCAGGCTATGGGTTGCCTCGAACACTTCCGAATCCTCCATCCGCAACGAGGCCAGATCGTTGATATCAAAAAATCGCCGGTAGTTGATCTCGTCTGAGGCGACCCGCCAGTAGGCAAGACGATAGGCCTGCTCTTCCAGCAAGCGATGGAGCAGGGTAGCATCGGCTGCGTGGCCGGTAGTGTCATTGAAGGCCTTCAATACCTCATCGATGTAGCAGGCGATATCCGCATGTTCCCGACAGAGCTTTGCCAGGCGTTGTTTATGCACCCCTGCGTCGCGCTGGCGCTCAGCCAATTTGTCCGTATCGGTTTCATTGCGTGAGGGAAGATTGCGAAAAGCGGTATTGAGGCTGGCAAACTCCATCAGCCCTTCGTGCTGGTCGCCGAGTCGTTCCGTGAGCTGTCCCAGGTGGTGACCGAGTAGGACGCCGTAGCTGCCCGGATCAATGGGGAAATGGTGCTCATAATAACGGATGTAGAAATGACCGTTTGCCGGATCAAAATCCAGGGTGAGCTCGCCTTTTTCCAGAACACTGCCGTAGTGATCGCCCAGCACAGGCAGCAATACCTTCCTGAACAGTGCCCCCTTCAGCGGTGCCCAGTCGACGTCAAAAAAACGGGCACTGGCGGAGGCTGGCCCGTTCTCCAACGTCGCCAGCCACCAGGGGTTGTCATGGCCCATGACGCCCATATGGTTGGGCACCATGTCCAGAATTAGCCCCATGTCGTGTTGATGCAGTGTATCGATGAAGGTGTCGAAATCTTCCTGGCTGCCAAGTTCGGGATTGAGGCGGTGATGTTCGACAATGTCATAGCCATGACTGCTGCCCGGACGGGCCATAAGCAGGGGAGAGGCATAACAATGGCTGATCCCCAGAGCCGCCAGGTAGGGCACGATTTCCGCCGCATGGGCGAAGGTGAAATCGCGGTGGAATTGCAGGCGATAGGTGGCACGCGGGATCACCGCCGCCTGCCCTGGTCCGGCCGTCCCCGGGACTGCTTCCGGCGGGTGCACTGCACTGCCTCGTTCTTCGCGCATGGCGTCAAAACAGCGGCGCACTCCCGGGTCGTCCGCCCAGTACTCCAGGCTCAGGGTCAATTTGCGCTGCCAGTTTGGATATTGCTCGCTGGTACCCGGGAGGTTGACCTGTTCCGTCTGGAGAAAGACATCCTCCATTTGTATCGTCATTACCTGCGAAGCGGCCCGGGCAAGGTAGCGATGGATGGCACAGGCCAGCTCCTGAGTCATCTCCGGTACCTTGACCGGATCGGAACCCAATCCTTCCGGCAGTAACTGTTGGTGCTCGAGCGCAAGTAGCAGGCGCGCCCGGTCCTCGGCACGTTTGATCAGCTGCTGCTCGTGATGGCGCTCGGTGGGAAACAGCTGCAATGCTTTGCGTAGCTGCAGGTCTTTGCCCTGCCACAAGCCGGCCAGTGTTGGCAGGTCATGGGTGGTGAGGGCGACCAGGCTGTGTTTGGGGTAGGCCTCAGGTGGTCGAAATTTACCATCGGGATCCTTCTCGAGCAAAAACAGACGGCAGGAGAGGATACCGAGCCGCTTCATGGCTTCGGGGATCTCCGCAGGGACCGTGCCGAGATCCTCGCCGATGATAAGGCATCGGTTACGCTGGCTCTCCAGTGCCACAATCCCCAGAAGATCCTGCAATGGGTAGCGGATATAGCTGCCATCGGCGATGGCGTTGCCCTTGGGAACCCAGTAAAGCCGCATCAGCGCCATCACATGATCTATGCGCAGGGCGCCTGTGACACACATATTCGCACGAAGGGTGGCGATGAAAGGGGCATAGCCGGCCTCCCTGAGGCGATCCGGGATCGGTGGTGGCAGTCCCCAATCCTGTCCCTTGAGATTGTATTCATCGGGTGGTGAGCCGATGTTTGCATCGAGGGCGTAAAGCGCCTGGTTCGCCCAAGCCTCGGCGCCACTTGGATCGATGCTGACGGCCAGGTCTTGGTACAACCCTACCCCGAGACCCAGCTCCCAGGAACGATGGCCGACTGCCTGGAGCTGAAGCTGGGCCTGCCACTGCAGGTACTGATAGAACTCCACCCTTTGTGCATGGCTGGCGGCAAATGCCGCGACGATTTTTGATGCCGGGTTCCGGTAGTTGGCTGGCCAGCTCTGCCACCCCTGGATACCGGGTTTGAGCCGGGAAAAGTGTTCCTGCAATGCTTCGAACAGGGTATGACGGAACAGGGCGTCGCCCTTTTCCTGCTGAAAGTCGCGAAAGGCCTTTGCCCGTTCCGTTCCGGGGGTGAGGTGGTGATCGGAAAAGTGCTGGAACAGGATTTCGAATACCTCGGTCTTGGCGCCAGCGACGTTGGCATAATTCACTAATTCGGTCGTACGAAGTGAGCGCAGTCGCGCCTGGAAAGCATCGCTCCGCACCAGACGTTGCGCCTTGCCACTCTCGCGAAACTCGGCGATGGCTTCCACATCGATGAAGAGCGTATTGAGAAACTGTCGGCTGGAGGGGCTGTAGGGGCTGGCATGTGCAGGCCGCTGCGGAAAGAGGGCGTGTAACGGGCTGATGCCGACAATGCCGGCGCCATTCTCAGCGGCCAGAGCGATCAGGTGATTTAAATCGGTAAAGTCGCCGATACCCCAGTTATGCTCTGAGCGCAGTGCATAGAGTTGGACTTCCGGTCCCCACAGGCAACCGCCGTCGGCCAGTGCTGTTGGCTGATAACAGCTCGGAGGGACAATGATCAGATTCATTCGGACCGTTTCAACGCCCTCGGCCTCCACCCTGAGCTGGTGGTAACCCAGCGGCACCTCCACCGTAAGTTCCAGATCGCACTGCCGCCAGCTGCTATTGCCGATGCGCTGTTGTTCAACGATCGGTAAGCCGGAAGGGATCGCATGGCCGGTTTGCTCTCGGCCGTTCTCCAGTTGCAGGGTCCACTGAAACGTCTTGTCGGCGAGGGTCTCCGGCACGTGCAGCGGTATCTGAAGCGGTCCGTCTGAAACGGTAACGACCTGAACCGCTGGCAGGATCCTTTCCCATTGCGCACGCTGATACGCATCGAGCGCACGCTCAATCTCGGCATCGTTGCGTGCCTCCACCCCCACCGCTCGTAGCAAGGATGCGCGGGTCTTGCGTGAGGCCTCATGGTATTCGCCCCAGATGTCCTGGTAGCCGGGTTCGATGCCGTAGAGGGCGCAGAGTGTGTCGAAGGCTGAAGGGTGTTTCATGGGCGAAGAAACCAGAGCACACTCCAGGGTGGGAGCTCATCGGTGCAGCCGGGCGTGGTAGGAATGGCAGGGCTGGCGTAAATCCGCTGACCGACTTGCATTGTTTCGGAAAGAGGCAGGAGAGCATTACCCGCATTGGCCAGGAGTTGGAGTTCGCTGCCATCGCCGAGTTGCCATTCGGCTTGCAGACCGCTCCTGTCAAACAGGATAAAACTGGCGGCTCCCCCACGTATGCCATCAAGACGCGGGACTATCTCCTTTTGTCTTAGCGCCAGTAACTGCTGATAGTGTTGCAACCAGGCCTGAGGGCCGGGCTCGCGCAACTTCTGCCAGTCGAGACGACTTGCCTCGAAGGTTTCCGGCGCGGCCGGGTCCGGGATACTCTCACGTACCGCGGGATCGGAGAAGCGCTCGAAACGGGCAAACTCATTTCGCCGACCTTCGGTCACGGCACCGGCCAGTCCCGGCTCGAAGTTGCAAAAAAAGAGGAAGGGGGTCTGACAGTGCCACTCCTCGCCCATGAACAGGAGCGGCGGAGAAGGGGCAAGTAGCAGGATGTCTACGGCCATACGCAGCGCCAGAGGATCGCTTAACAGAGCAAGTCGTTCGCCGAAGGCGCGGTTGCCGATCTGATCATGATTCTGCAGCAGTGAGACAAAGGCCGGCGCGGGCAAATGTGCACTGGGCTCGCCGCGCCGCTCCCCATGGCGGTAGGTGGAGGGTTCCCCCTGATAGGCAAAACCTTCGGTAAGACAACGGCCCAGATGCCACAACGGTCGGTCACTGTAGTCGATATAGTAGCCGTCGCTCTCGCCGGTGAGCAGCAGGTGAAAGGCGTGATGAATATCGTCATTCCACTGCGCGGTGTAGTGGCGAGGTCGCAAGGCATCGTCGCGTGCCAGGTAGTGGGCGATATTGTGGTCGTTCTCAAGCACCAGGTGGATGTGTCGTTCCTGTCCCGGCCCCTCCTGTACCGCTCTGGCGAGTTCGATCAGGATATCAGGATCGGAATCGTCGAGGATGGCATGGACCGCATCCAGCCGCAGACCGTCCAGGTGATACTCCTCCAGCCAGTAGAGGGCGTTGTGGATGAAAAAATCCCGCACCGTGCGGGCGTTGTCGCCATCGAAGTTGATCGCCTGCCCCCAGGGGGTGTGGTGACGGTCGGTAAAAAAATCCGGCGCATAGGCGTGCAGATAGTTTCCCTCCGGGCCGAAATGGTTATAGACCACATCAAGAAATACCATCAGGCCATTACGGTGGGCCGACTGCACCAGGGATTTGAGGTCCTCTGGACGTCCGTAGCTGCTGTCCGGGGCAAAGGGGAGTACGCCGTCATAGCCCCAGTTGCGGTTGCCGGGAAAGTCGGCCACCGGCATCAGCTCGATCGCCGTGATGCCCAGCTCAACTAGGTGCGACAGCTGGGCCTCGACACCGGCGAAATTACCCCGTTCGCTAAAAGCGCCCACGTGGAGTTCGTATATTACCGCTTCGTGCCATGGGCGCCCTTGCCACTGGTCGTCCTGCCAATCGAAGGCACCGGGATCGATGACCTCGCTGTGTCCATGCACATCCCCGGGGTTATAACGTGATGCCGGATCAGGCACTCGCAGGTCGCTGTTGTCGATAGAAAAGCGATAATAGCTGCCAGGGCCGGCTGTACGGCTGACATGTTCAAACCAGGCGTCTTGGTTTCGTGTCATCCCCACCAATGTTTCGCACTCTCCCGACTGCAGGCATAGCTCAACACGATTTGCCGCTGGCGCCCAAAGGCGAAACCTTACCGAGCCATCATCAAGTACCTGTGCCCCGAAGGGTATATCATGCTTCCGTTTCATCGATGGTTTCTTGGATGGATGAGGAGGGCGAAAGAACGGGGTTGCAGGGGGTAGCTGTCGCCAACGGCAAAGGTGTCGAGCTCGGAGGAACTCTCTCGCGCCGTGTCCAGCAGAGGGAGCCAGGCATCGATACCGGCCAGTGTCGGGATGATGAAGGGATGCTCCTCATGATGGGCGTTGAGTAATAACAGAAAGTCGTCATCCTCGACCGGCTCGCCGTGCCGGTCACGTTCTTTCAGGCTACCGCCGGGAAGGGCGATGCCGAGGCAACCACAGCTCTTGTGCCATTGCTCGTCACTCATTTCCCGGCCGTCGGCAGTGAGCCAGTAGATATCTTTGAGAGCATCCCCATTGACAGCATGGCCGCTGAAAAAACAACGTCGACGAAAACCCGGGTGATCCCGGCGCAGGACTAGCAGTTCTCGCACAAACCCGAGCAGCTCCCGGTTTTCCTCGCCGAGATGCCAGTCAACCCAGCTGATTTTGTTGTCCTGGCAATAGGCGTTATTGTTGCCGTGCTGGCTACGGCCGATTTCATCTCCGGCAACCAGCATCGGCACGCCCTGCGACAGCAGCAGGGTGGCGAGAAAGTTGCGCTGCTGCCGAGCCCTCAAAGCAAGGACTTCCGGGTCTTCGCTGGGCCCCTCTACACCACAGTTCCAGCTGCGGTTATGGGATTCCCCGTCGCGGTTCTCCTCCTTATTGGCTGCGTTGTGTTTTTCGTTGTAGCTCACCAGATCGCGCAGGGTGAAGCCATCATGGGCGGTGACGAAA
>JBFEWO010000070.1:0-13340 GCA_041546305.1 Thiohalomonadaceae bacterium
CGCTATAACGGCGGTTTTGATACTGCCGGAAGGGTGATACTCGTAGCTGTGGCTGAATTCCACTTCGCCATACACCCTTTTTTCGCAGGCGACCATTTTCCCGTCAGCGTCGTAATAGCCACAGAAGTAGGTGTTGCGGTTGTGGATCTCATCAGCCTCCAAAGGATTGACCAGGTTGAGCGGTAATTTCACTCCGCTGTAGGAGACGAAGTAGCGGCTGTGGGTGTAGGCAGGTAATTCCATGTTGTTTTCCAGCTTTGGTCGAGATGGCAGGGCTCAATGGCCCTGCCGCGTTTCCCGGGTTAGAGGGCACCCCGTTCGATACGGGTGAGCGTGCTATCGGTCTTGGTCAATGCCTCGTCCATACTGACCTTGACGCCCTTGGGTTTGAAACCTTTCAGCTCTTCCCATACCGCATAGACCTTATCGGCAGATGACAGCTTCTTTAGCTCACGCTTGTCCAGACCGGCCTCATCCAGCAATTCATTCCAGGTAATGCCTTCCTGCATCGGGATCAGGGCGAAGTTGATACCTTCGAGTTCTACCTGCAGCGGTTCGGTCAGGTCGACCACATACATAATGGCCTGCATCTCGGGCGAAAAATCCTTACTGTACATGGCAACAAAGTCGTTCAGTTGCACCAGCTTGTTTAGGGAGCCTGCAGCGAAGATCAGTTTGTCTTCCTTGGACATGAGCACGACATGATCCATCACGATGCTCGGCGGTTTGCGATTGCCAGAGTCATCGGCTATCTCACCTTCCACCAGTGCCAGGCGGCCACGGAATGCGGTAACCCTCTTGGTAGAAGCCTCTTCGACAAAGCTGATATTAAGGAGCAGGTTTTCCTGCTCATAGTATTTGATGATCACTGATATATCCCTTGGTTGAACGGTTGATACTGTTTCAGGTTCAGCAAAAACAATGCCATTCATAGGGTATTAATTAACCGTCTGAATTATATGGAGAAGTTTTGTTGTGAGGCTCTGAGCAAATTGACAAGAATAGACAACGGGTGATCGTGGTGTAGGAAAGTTGACGTTCAGGTAACGACAGGATGAAGCGCATCGTTGGCGAACTCACGGTTGGGCCAACACATCGCAACGCATGAGCCAGATTGGCGTTTATGCGATCTGGCAAGTAATCTGCTTAATGCAGATTGCGATTTTTTCCCGAGACGCGACTCAATGCCGAAACCCATACGGACTCTATCAATAAAGGGGATAACCTGGCGCTATCTCTCGCTCGTCCTGCTGCTGGCTCTTGCCGGAGTCGTGATCATTGCCGCTGTCGGCTCCTATACCAGCCGTGAATCGGTCCTGCACCATGAAACGTTTGAGCGTGATGTGTTGAGCAGGGACATCGGGGACCTCGTGGGTTTTTACCGAAACATTGCCCAGGCGGCGGCTGAGCGACAGGAGGTGAAGGATATCCTCGAGTTCGGCGATGTGGAAAGTGCGGTATTGTGGGCCAAGGAGTTGCGATCGATTTTGCCCGAAAGTATCGGTGTCGCGCTGATTGATCCGTCTGGTGCCGTGTTGGGGGAGCCGTTGCAGCTGAAGCTTGGCAAGCAATGTGTCGCTGACTTAAAGCAGATGCTTACTGGTGATGTCGTGAGTCAACCGCCGATCCACCGGGAGGCGCCCGCATTAAGCCACTTTGATGTGGTGGTGCCGGTCACGTCCGATGGCGAGTCACTCGGTCTCTTGTTTATGAGTTTCAGCCTTAATGTACTGCAGCGACAGGTAGAGCAGCGGGTTGGCGCCGAGCAGTATCTGCGGATTGAGGATGCCGGAGGAAATACGATTGTAGAAAAGGGTGATCCGGGCGCTAACGCGCACAGTCACAAGGATCCGCTTGAGGCGGGCATTCCGGGGACAGATTGGCGTATGTTCTATCTGGGGCCCGGGTGGGAGGGAACCCGTCTTGCGGTCCTGGCTATCTCGGTCGGGGGGGTGATCTTTGTCGTTACCATGCTGCTGACCCTGTTTCTTTCCGCCCGCCTGGTGCGCTTTGTGAAAAGCGATCTGCACAGCATCAGAGATTTACTTGATCAGGTGTCATCGGAGGAAGAGATCACCGGGGTTGTCAGCAAGACCAGGTTGCGCGAGACGGCGGCGATTATGGAGGACGTCGCTATGCTGGTGCGCGATATCGAGTTGGCCAACGCACAGCTTAAGCGGCAGAGTATGCATGATTCCCTGACCGGACTGCTCAACCGCCGTGCCTTCGATGAAGCCCTGCTGCACTATGTCGGACTTGCCGTTCGCGGCGTCTCTTCCCGGCTGGTAATGCTCGATCTGGACCTTTTCAAACAGGTCAATGATCGTTATGGTCACGTTGTCGGTGATGAAGTACTGATTGCGCTTGCCGAGACCCTTCGTGAGCGTTGTCGTATTGCTGATATCCTTGCCCGTGTGGGTGGGGATGAGTTTGCCCTGATCATGCCGGGCGATGGAGAGGCGGATATTGGACAATGGTTTGAGGATGTGGACCGAATCTTCTCTCAAAAGCAGTCCCGGATAAATGCCGGTCGGGGCATCGTGCCCCAGTGCCATATCAGTGCGGGCTCCGTTGTGATTGAAAAGGGTATCCATCGTGATGTGAAGACCCTGATGGGCGAGGTCGACAGGAAAATGTACGAGGCAAAACGCACCGGGCGTGCCTCGATATGCTACTAACAATCAATTCCTCTTCCCCAGGATAAAGATGGGAAGAGGTGACCTGGCTGGCAAAGATAATCCACGTCAACCTGGTTTCATCATCAAATTCATCAGCCAATCAGCAGAAGACATGAACAAATTACAAATCCAGAAACTCCGCATTGATATCATTTGCGACGATAAAAGCGCACTCTCCTTGCTCATGGACCGGGAGGGCCGGGTCAGCCGTCAGGGCAGCGGCGAATTGCCCGCCGATGATTTCACGGTGATGAGCGAAGGCGATGGTTCCATCTTTGCCGCATTGATCGATGCGCTCGATGATCGGGTTTTCGAACATGCCGGTGTGTATGATCACCCGGACAAACCCGGCCTGCCTATCACCTACAGCATTGCCTTTCTTGGTGAGGGGGAGGATGTGGCCGTCTTCGAGTTTCGCCTGGGCACCGAGACCCAGGAAGTGGGTGAGCTGCTTCCCTATTTCAGCCAGTTTATCTCCAATGCTGTCATGGCAACCGATGATTGGTACAAGGCAGAAAAGGGTATGGCAGGGCAGCCGCCGTCACACTGATAACCGGAAAGAGAATACCCGCGGCTTCTCATGCCACGGTTAGCAGTATTGGTTGGCCTTTGGTAATCACCATGGTGTGTTCAAACTGTGCAGAGAGGTTGCCCTGTTGCGCCGAGAGTGTCCAACCATCATCCGTTTCTGTAACGAATCGGCTTTTGGTGGAGAGGAAGGGCTCGACAGCGATCACCTGGCCCTCATGCAATATCCTTCGGTCATGGGGTGCATAGTAGCCAGGGATCTCCCCCGGTTCCTCGTGCAATCCGCGCCCGACCCCATGGCCGCAGAGATTTTTGATGATTCGAAAGCCTGCCTTGGTGGCGACGCGTTGTATCGCTCTTCCAATGCCGTTTAAGGGCTTGCCAGCACTGGCAGAGTTGCACGCCTGTTGCAGTGCCAGTTGGGTCGAATGGATGAGCCGATTCTTAAGGGCCGTGCTCGGGGGAACCACAAAGGTGCCGCCGGTATCGGCAAAATACCCGTTTTTTTCTGCCGAGACATCGATATTAACGATATCGCCTGGTTTGATGATGCGCGAACCGGGAATGCCGTGGGCCGCCTCCTCATTGATACTGATACAGGTATAGCCAGGAAAGCCGTAGGTCACCTTGGGTGCGGAGTTGGCCTCATATTTTTCCAGCAGCGTCTTGCCAATCTGGTCCAGTTCGCCAGTGGTCATTCCTGGCTCGGCCGCTCGCATCATTTCCTTGAGGGTGATGGCGACGATTCTGCCCACTTCTCGCAGAGCGGTGAGATCCTTTTCTGTTTCGATAGTCATGCCTGGTGCTCCTTTAAGTCCGTGAGTCACAGTGTAACCCATTTTGCTGCCGTTCCCGTATAGACCGAGTGCTGCAATATGTAAAGCAAGCTTGACACGGCAATGGATTACGATATGATGTAAAGCACACTTTACATTTCAGGGAGCAATACTATGGACAAGGAATCACCTCTGACTTACCCACAACCGATCTATCTTCTTAAAGTGCTCACCGGCCTGGCTGTCACGGCTATGGTCATTATCGCTGCCTTCTGGCTTCCTCTTTCTGATGCTTCGCACATTCAGCAACGGTTGGGTCTTGCTGCATTGCTGCTGTTTGCTGTGGCTCTCATTCCTGTGGTGCACTTGATTTACCATCGCATGGATGAAATGCAGAAGCTGTTACACCAAAAAGCAAGCATGATCAGTTTGGTCATTCTTGCCTCTGCGTCGTGCGCTATCGGAATTTTGCAGGCAAGTCAGCTGGCTCCGCTGTTTAATCAATTCTGGATCCTGGGTCTTATTGTCGTGGTGTGGGGGATCAACCTCATGCTGGCAGACAGGCGTTTCAAATAGTGAGGTAGCATGATGACCAACACAAAAACCGTACTGGTCACAGGTGCAGCCGGCTATATGGCATCCTGGGTCGTTGCACAGCTGCTGGCGCAAGGTTACACAGTGCATGGCACAGTTCGCCAACTACAGGACCAACACAAAATACAGCACCTCCTTGACCTGGTGGAGCGCCACCCCGGCAGGCTGGAATTGTTCGAAGCGGATCTAATGATAAAGGAAAGCTTCGACGCAGCCATGGCGGGTTGCTCCGTGGTAATTCATATCGCTTCGCCCTATTTCCTGGACAAGCCGAAAGATCCGCAAAAGCAGTTGATTGAGCCGGCACGGGACGGCACATTGAACGTGTTGGAGAGCGTAAAGAAAACCGGCAGTATCAAGCGGGTGGTGCTAACCAGCAGCATCGTCGCGCTGTACAATGATGCTTGCGATGTGGGTGCTGATGTTCAGCACACCGTACAGGAGTCGGATATTAATCCGAACAAAAACATCCACCACAACACATATGCCTATTCAAAAACCATTGCTGAACAGGCGGCCTGGGAGGCTTATAAGAAACAGGATCGCTGGGAGCTTGTCACCATCCATCCCGGCGCTATCTTTGGGCCTTCTTTGTCGGATCGAGTGGATGCCACCAGTGTCACCATGATGATGCAGTTTCTGAACGGCTCCTTCCGTACGGGCGTTCCCAGATTATGGCTAGGGCTGGTGGATGTTCGTGATGTTGCCGAGGCTCATGTCAAAGCGGCCTTGCTCCCCCAGGCGAACAAGCGCTATATCGTAGTCGCTGAAAGTTTACGCATGTTGGACATTGCCAAGTGTCTGCATCCTGCTCAGTTCAATATCCCGAATAAGCTTCCACGCAACGAAGTGCCAAAGGCTCTCATATGGCTCATTGCACCTTTAGTCGGCTTACAGCGGGGCTATGTGACACGGAATGTGAATTTTCCTGTGTACTTCAATAACCAGCGAAGTCGAGATGATCTGGGTTTAACGTATCGCTCGGTGACCGACACCCTGAACGATCATTGTCGTCAACTTGTCGAGGATGGACTGATGCTCATGTAGCTGTGTCAGTTATCAAATACAGACAGAATCGGATGAATAACTCGCTTAAAAAAATTAGACAGGAACGCGCATTGACTCAGCAGAAGCTAGCTGAAGCGCTAGGTGTAAGCCGCCAAACCGTCATCTCCATTGAGAATGGCAGGTACGATCCGAGTCTGTCACTCGCTTTTAAAATTGCTCACTATCTCGGGATTAAAGTTGAGGATGTTTTTCACCCGTAAGGTCCGGACCATGCCTCTTCCTCGACCAGAAAAAGGAGTACCCGGGAGCTTACGGCCCTGGCCTTGTGGCCGTGCTGTGCACCCTGGGGAATATTGATGCCGGAACCTTGGGGGTAACGTACGAGACTCCCTTGAAAATCGATCTCAAGCTCTCCTTCGACTACGAAGCCAAGATGGCCTTTTTCACACCAGTGGGGCTCAACAAATTCCGAAGTGAATTCGACAAGTCGTATTTGTTTTTCGCCATGACGGAATATTTTGATACGGGCCCCGGGCACCGGGGTTTGCCATTCGAGGGAGTCAAACATTACCCGATAATGTTCCATTTCCTGTTTCCTCTCCGTGCAAAAAAGAGATGTTCGCAGCGAATCACGCCACCTTGATGGCAGAAGGTATCACCGGTAAGGGAACATTGTCACCGTAAATGAGACGTTGCTTAGGGTAACGCCTTTTTAGCAAAACAGCCTGATGCTTTACCTCCCGTCCGCAGCCGGAGTTACCTGCTCACGACAGAAGAAGCCCTTGGCCAGCTGCGGGGGTATAAACGAGTCTCCCCTTTTATATCCAGGTGGATCACTTCCACGGATAGTAGAAATATACGATGAATTGATTTCCTTCGTCACCGTGTGCGATTTCCGCACGGTAAACGCTACCGGAGGCGGAAACGATGCGCCCGCCCACGCCGATACTGGTTCGATAATCCTTCCATAGATCAGCGGCGTGCTCCGCTACGGTGCCGGCCTCGGCAAAGAAGGCCAGCTGCAGTGTGGTGGTGACATCCTTCCAGATGAAGTAGTCAAAGGGTATGGCATCCTGGACAAAATTCCAGCGATACTCCGCACCGGCAAAAGCCATGTGGCCCCCGCTAAAACGCCCCTGTGGATAGGCACGCAAACGGTTATCACCACCGAGCGGGGTTGCCGTACCGTAAGTGCGTTCGTTGATGTAATCGTTCACCAACTCCTCCTCGGCAATGAGACAGGTGGTGTCAGTGGGCTGGCAGTTGGTGCCGAGTTCGGCGCGAATGCTGGCAGGATCCGTGTTGCCGATGTGGGTCACATGGGCATCCGATTGGTAGTAGTTGAGGGCCAGGGTGTCATTGCGGCGAAACGGAAGATAAAAGGTGAGACCGGTGTCGATGCGGAAATAGTCCGGGTCGTTGACGGTGTCGCCTGGTACATCCTGATACGTTAACTTGAAGCGTACGCCACGGCGTGGGTCGAGATAATCATCGGTCAAGTCAATCTTCACTGAGTGATGAAAATCCGTGTCCCTGAACTGGTAAGCCGGATTGAATGCGCTAATCAGGTTCCAATTACTGTCACGCAGCGCGATCACCGAGCCATCGAAGATGGAGCGGGTAATGTTGTATTCAAATCGCCGGTTAAAGAGACTTACGGTCAGGCCGATATTGTGTGCATCCGCCTGGTTCACCTCAATCAGGTTATAGTCGTTCTTGCCATTGTCCATGCCGCGTGTTTTGTACTTGTTTACGGCGGCTTTATCGACCCGCTGCTCCGTCACATTGAGGAAGAGATGCTTTTTATACAGTGGCGCCTCGTCCAGTTGCGCAATATACCCTTCAGCATCGCCCATTACTCTCACCACAAAGGCATCTGCTGTGGTGTCAAGAATATTGCTGAAATACCCCATCAGGAAATAGCCCTCACCAATGCCGGGAATGCTATAGGGCAGCGGCACCACCAGATAGCCACTGTCTGTCTGGTATTGCTCGGCACGGCGCTCGGGTGGGTAAGTGACAGGAGTGGCAGAAAGGGGGGCGCAGGCAATAGAGAATAGGAATACAACAAGTGCCCGTCCGTGCCAGGATAATATTGCCGATGTAAAGTGCAATATAGTCATTATGAGCTGTCCAGACCAGCCAAGGTGATACTTCTTGAAAATTGGTTTTGATTGCTCGTTGTTTACCGGTGACCTTGATTGATGAACAGGTGTATAGGTCTTCATTTATTAGTTTTTGAGTTGTGTGTTGTGTATTGCTAGGTTTGATCTGTATCCGCCCAACGATGCGATGGGCAATTCATGCCCCCAAGTACAAATGGTACTTCGCAAGTTATCCGAGTTAAGTGGCGGGCTTGGGTGTGATACTATTTTTTGTTCTCAATTAACAAAGATACTTCGCCAGTCTGATCACCAATATTCACCTTTTTCCATTCCCAACGTCCTACCCTGTATTCATATCCATTGACTCCAAGTCTTGTTGCTAAAACTTTTACCTGAGTATCACCCTTGCTCCAGTAATGGGTTTCATTTGGATATATGAATATCGCTTCAATTGCCAAAAATGCAGCTACAGGAAGCGCATTAAAAGCCACAAGGGCAGCACCAAAGGTCGTGCTGGCAAGTTTTTCACCCCAATTTTTTTCGACTTTATCGGCTTTTCCCCATTTTTCTTCCAGGTCGTTATAATCGCCAACTGTTGCGGGGATTCCTCTCCAGTAACTTTCATACAATTCAACATCAGAGAATTCACTCCGAATATCAGTAAGGGGCTTTCTGAAATCTTCGGCAGAGCCAGGAGTTGAATTAAAACTCTGAGTTGTTGTACAGCCACCTAGAAAAGACAAAGAAAATATTAACAATACAAGTCTTGGTGCGCTCATTATTTGATTCCAAGGTAAACTCAACCCCCCCCTCATATACTCTTCACCCTCCGTCTTAATGAAAATGGCATAAACAGTGTCAGAATTACAAAAGGGAACAAGAAAATGGCTATAACCTTAAGAACTAAGCTTCTTTTTGAAAATAGATAAGTCACGAGCTTAATATAAAAGAGTAGAAGGCAGAACCTGATAGCCAGGTTTACAGCTTCCCAAATGCCCCAGATGTGTGAGGCATATACGAATGCAGCCATGACAAGTAATATGCCTAAAGCGAGCGCTGCTCTGTCTTGTTTACTCATTCAAAGGCTAATACAAAGTCAATCTGCCAAGTGCTTCTGGCGCGATTCTATTGCAGCCGCAAGCCGCGCGAATCGCCAACAGTACTCTAGACACTCTTTAGCCTCGTAAAATCAGGCGCTTAATGTGATTCATTTTCTCAATCGCCATGTGCTTGAAATGGAACTTCCGTGGCTTGACAGTGTGGAGCGTGCGAAAAGCCCAAGCGCTTGCCGGTGATACTGTCCTGTGATGAGGTCAGGGTGCTGCTGGCGATACTGGATTGTCTTGAGTGGTTGATGGCAGGCAGGCTTTACGGCTACGGAATGCGCTTGCGCTTCAAGGAAATCGACTTCGAGATACGCCAAATCATCATCCGTGATGCCAAGGGGCAGAAGGACAGGGTGACGATGCTCCCTGACTGTCTGATTGAGCCGCTGCGCCGTCAGCTCGTTTATGCCAAATCCCTGCATGAATCGGATCTTTCCTATGATTTCGCTGAAGTATATCCCCCCTTAGTGATGTAAAGAAAGTATCAGCAGGCTCGCGCCTCTCTTATTAGTGGATCACTGACACAGGAGTGATGTTGTCGTCGGATGCTTGCGCTTCTGTGTCGAATTCTGCCAGCAAGGCATGCAGCTCTGGCACACAGGAACCGCAGTTGGTTCCTGCCTTGAGCAGTGTGCCAATGGCTTCCACGCTGGTGAGTCCGTTTTCCCGGATGGCGTTAAGCAATGTGGTACGGCCGATGCCGAAACAGGCGCAGACGGTGGGGCCGCTTTCGTGCTGTTGTGCCAGCGGCCTACCGGCAAGCAGAGCGATACGTTCGTTGCCGCTGAGGTCGGACTTGTGAAACAGCGGCGCCAGCCAATCGTGGGCTGGCAAATCGTTGTTCGGTGAGATGTAGAGACAGCTTTCCAGTTGTCCATCGACAAGGTGCGCAGCGCGGTACTGCCGGTTGGCCGGGTCGTGGTATTCAATCCATTCTGTCGGCTGTTCCATCTCGCAAAGCAGGGTACGGGCGGCCTGCGCCCAGTTTTCCGGCGCCTGCTCGCCAGCCAGCTGATAACGCCAGAAGCCGTCGCCACGCGCGCGACTCCAGTAGCCGGCACTTTGGGGGGGAAGTTCGCGACGGCTCAGCAGGAAGCCGTACCAGACTGCCCGCCAGGGGGCGATAGCGACTGGGGCATGCTTCGACTCGGGCTGTCCGGAGACCGGATCGGTGTATGCCGTGACCAGGGTATCGATGCGGGCGGCACTGGCGAACTGGTCGTTCCAGTGGATGGGGACGAACAGGCTGCCCGGTTGTTGCGCTTCGCTTAGGAGGGCACGCACCATAATGCGCCCCTCTTTGCCGGTCACCGTAGTCAGGGCGTGGTTGGTAATCGCGTAACGTTCGGCATCCCGCGGATGGATTTCGACATAGGGTTCCGGGGTATGGGTGGCCAGGCGAGGGGATTTGCCGCTACGGGTCATGGTGTGCCAATGGTCGCGCACGCGGCCGGTATTGAGGCGCAGCGGGAAGGTATCGTCGGTGTCGCAGGCCGGTCCCCGCGGTGTGACGGCGATAAACTGCGCCTTGCCGTTGGGGGTGAAGAAGCGGCCATCGGCAAACAGGCGCACGGTGCCCTGCGGCAGGTGGACGGGCGCCGGCCACTGGAGCGGGGCCAGCATGTCGTACTGCTCGGGAGTTTGTGTGCCGAGGCTGCCGAGGTCGAGCGCGCGACTGCCGTGGTTGTGCCGGGAGGTGAGGCGAGCATGTTCGGCAAAGATCGCCGCCGGATGGTCGTAGTCGAAACCGTGGTGATAGCCCATGCGTTTGGCCACTTCACTGATAATCCACCAGTCGGCCCTGGTACTGCCCGGTGCAGGGAGAAATGCGCGCTGTCGTGAGATACGCCGCTCGGAATTGGTGACGGTGCCGTCCTTTTCTCCCCAGCCGAGGGCCGGCAGTTTGATGTGTGCCAGGTCCACGGTATCGGTGCGGGCCATGTTGTCCGACACCACCAGCAGTTCGCAGCGCTGCAGCGCTGTCCTGACCCGGTCCGCTTCGGGCAGGCTGTCCACCGGATTGGTGGCCATCACCCATATCGCCTTGATCTTTCCTTCCTCCACAGCGCGGAACAGATCCACCGCCTTGAGACCGGTCCGTTGGGCAATGCGTGGCGATTGCCAGAAGTCCTGAACCCGCTGGCGATGTTCGGGGTTGTCGATCTCCATGTGTGCGGCCAACTGGTTTGCCAGGCCGCCGACCTCGCGCCCACCCATGGCGTTGGGCTGCCCGGTGATGGAAAACGGTCCCATCCCCGGGCGGCCGAGGCGGCCGGTGAGGAGGTGGCAGTTGATGATCGCATTGCCCTTGTCGGTGCCAGTGCTGGACTGATTGATCCCCTGGGAAAAGAGGGTGACGACTCGCTCGGTGCGGGTGAACAGATCGAAGAACTGTTCGACTTTTTCACGCTCCAGGGCACACTGCTCAGCCACGCTGTCGAGGGAGGGGGAGGATGCCCTGGCGGCGGCCAGCGACGCTTCGACCCCTTCGGTGCACTGTGTGGTGTAGAAGGTGTTGTGTTCCTGCTGCTGCTCGAGATAGGTCAGCAGGCCGTTGAACAGCACCGCATCGGTACCAGGTTTCAGGGGCAGGTGCAGATCGGCGATATCGCAGGTGGCGGTACGGCGCGGGTCGATCACCACGATGCGGATGTCGGGATTTTTTTTCCGTGCCTGGGCGATACGCTGGAAAATTACAGGATGACACCAGGCGGTGTTGGAACCGGTAATCACGATGAGCTTGGCCCGCTCCAGATCCTCATAGCTGCATGGCACGCTGTCAGCGCCAAAAGCGCGTTTGTAGGCAGCCACGGCCGAGGACATGCAGAGGCGTGAGTTGGTATCGATGTTAGCCGAGCCGATGAAGCCCTTCATTAGCTTGTTGGCGAGGTAATAGTCCTCGGTGAGCAGCTGACCGGAGACATAGAACGCCACCGCCTCGGGACCGTGTTCGTCGATGATGGCCCGGAATCTTGAGGCGACGGCTTCCAGAGCCGTATCCCAGTCGGTGACCGCCCCGTCGACCACCGGCTCCAGCATGCGCCCTTCCAGATCCAGTGTTTCGCCCAGCGCGGCACCTTTCGAGCAGAGCCGACCGAAATTCGCCGGGTGATCCGGATCGCCCTTGATGGTGACCGAACCATCGGCGTCAGTGGACGCAACGATTCCACAGCCGACGCCGCAATAGGGACAGGTGGTTCTGACTTCATTCATAGGAGAAACCTTCTTCTCAATGGCTGCCTGCGCGTAATGCTTCGGGTGTGTCGTTGCTGTTCTTACATCGCGGCGATCTTTGCCGAGGGGACGGCGATGGCGACCGTGCCGTTTTTCACCTCTACCGGGTAGCTGTGACTGCAGCCCTTGTCGGGGGCGACCGCCTCGCCGGTCTCGAGGTCGATGCTCCAGTTGTGCAGCGGGCAGGCGACCTTGTGGCCATAGACGATGCCCTGCGACAGCGGTCCCCCCTTGTGCGGGCAGTGATCGCGCAACGCAAAGATCTGGTTATCCGAAGCGCGAAAGACCGCGATGTCACCGTCCGCTGTGGTGATGACACGTGAACCGAGCATCGGGATATCCTCGACCTTTCCAATCGTGATCCATTCGGTCATGTCGGTGCCCCTCTTGGTCATTTGTTAAGAACGTCATTGCGGACTGACTCGGCAATGCCGGCAGCCTCGGCGATCAGCTCTTCCGCAACGTTGAGCTCAACCAACGCTGCGCCGAGGTTCTCTATTACCGCATCGAAGTGGCTGTCATTAAGACCCGGTTTTTTCACCAGCGGTGCGTGGGCCTCTCGCATGCCCTTGCCGTTGTAGCCAGCCATACCGCCAAAGGCGTAACTGAGGAACATCTTCTGGTGCTGGCGCTGGCGTGCCATGTCGGTATTGGTAAAGAAGTGGTTGATACGCTCGTCGGCCAGGACTTTTTCGTAGAACAGATCGACGGCGGCATCGATGGCGGGTTCACCGCCCAGTTTTTCATAAAGTGTACTCATGGTTTTTTCTCCGTGTGGTATCAGGCGTTAGCCACGTTTTGCATCGAAACGAACTCCAGCCGGTGTTCCGGTGTTGCCCGTTCCGCCCAGGGGTCTTGCTGTGCGACCTTCTGCGATTCCAGGAAGCGGGCGTAGAGTGCTTTGCGGTTGTCCGTGTTCTCGACAATTTGCTGCTTGACGAAGGGCAGGCCGACGCGTTCCACCCAGGGCGCGGTGCGCTCGAGGTAGCGGGCCTGCTCGCGGTAGAGTTGCATGAAGGCACTGGCATATTCGAGCACTTCGGCCTCGGTTTCGACGCGGCAGAGCAAATCGGTGACACGAACCTTGATGCCGCCGTTACCGCCGACGTGCAGTTCCCAC
The DNA here is from genome assembly GCA_041546305.1 of Thiohalomonadaceae bacterium. Classification (GTDB taxonomy): domain Bacteria; phylum Pseudomonadota; class Gammaproteobacteria; order Thiohalomonadales; family Thiohalomonadaceae; genus JBFEYJ01. Next base: position 13,150 of record JBFEWO010000070.1, read on the forward strand.
GCGCCTTCAATGCCCACCACACCGAAATCCTTGATTGTGGCTTCCGCGCAGTTGCGAGGACAGCCGGAGACGGCCATCTTGAATTTGTGCGGCGTCCAGGAGCCCCAGGTCATCTTCTCCAGGTCGATGCCCATCTGGATCGAATCCTGGGTGCCGAAGCGGCAGAACTGGGCGCCGATGCAGGTTTTGAC
>JBFEWO010000069.1:0-13457 GCA_041546305.1 Thiohalomonadaceae bacterium
GCGCAGCACCGAACGCTCGCGCACGATGTTGGCATAGGACTTAATGTTGGCGGCACTGGGCGTGTTGGTGACCAGTGTGCCCATATAGGTGATGCCGCCGACGTTATCGAGTTCGCCCTTCTTATCAAGCCATTCGGCCAGGGTCACCACATCGAAGGGGCTGCCCTCCTCGGCGAGGTACTTGATGGCACTGAAGATCAGACGGTGATCGCGACGGTAGAAATCGGCCTCCGAGACAAGATCACCTACCTTGTCCCAGGCGCCATTATCGAGCATCAGGCCACCAAGGACCGACTGCTCCGCCTCGATGGAGTGCGGCGGCACCTTGAGGGCTTCGGTGGCCTCGTCGCGATTCAGGGAGATCAGGTTATCCTGCATGGCGGTCCATTCTTTAGGTTAGGGCAAAAACTTCGCTCACCGAATGGTAACAAATCACCACGTCGAAGCTAATGACTCCAGCACAAAAAAATGAAATTGGGACGCGGGTGCTATGATGATGCCGCCAGACTATAAGACCCTGTGGCGCCATCGAGCATTTGTGCACTCAGCAGTAACCCGAAATGTCCCGTTTGAGGAGACATTCGGGTACCACATACTGCAGGCAGGTATCCTGTTTCTGGCGTAAATGCTGCACCACTCACCAGAATGGCACAGCGGTTACCGGGTATTTTACTCGGCAACAACCTGAACAGTGATGTTCTGAGTGACGTCGGTGTGCAGCTGGACCATCAGCTCGTACTCACCAGTCTGGCGCAGCGCACCTTCCGGCATTTTCACTTCACTCTTCGCCACCTCAACACCGGCAGCTGTCACAGCATCCGCCACATCGGAAGCCGTTACTGAGCCAAACAGCTTGCCCTCGTCGCCGGCACGGGCAACGATGGTCACGGCACCGAGTCCAGCCAGCTTCTCAGCACGGCCCTGGGCAGTGCCCAGCTGCTCGGCAGCCTTGGCTTCCAGATCGGCACGGCGTTCTTCAAACTTAGCGATATTCTCCTGGGTAGCCATTACCGCCTTGCCCCTCGGGATCAGGTAGTTGCGGCCATAGCCGGATTTCACCTTGACCTGGTCGCCCAGACCGCCCAGGTTACGAACCTTTTCCAACAGAATAACTTCCATCTTACCTACCTCGATTTAGCATCATCTATTTATGACCCGCGGATCAAACCGACGGGGATTCAAGAATTATCAGCCCCGTCTTTCGGGCCGAAAACTACTCTAAAATCAAACCAGTTATCTGCCACCCCAGCAAACGCCAGAAGCAGGGCCATGGGCCCCGTTACAAAAAGCAGAGCATAGGTCCCCGCCAGCCAACCGGCATGTGCATTACGCTGTTTGACGATGGCATGGATCACCGCCAGCCCCTGTAACATAAATGGCAGCAACACCACCATCGGCAGATTATGTGCCATAAACTCATTGCCACTGAGGCCCGCTGCAACCAAAATCAGCAAAAGCACTGAGGCCGAGGTCTTACCTAGTCTCAACTGGCGGAATTCGTCACCGAATCCCCCCGGGTTGTAGAGCATTGCCTGCCACCATCGCCCGATCACCAGGCTGATGATCAAGCTCAGGCCCAGCAACATGGCACTGGTACCAGACATGATAAGTGCCAGCTCACCAACCCCTGCCTTTAACTGCTCCTGCTCGACCTGCGGCAGTTCCTGCAGAGCCGGTTCCATTGCCTGGTTCAGAGTCTGCTGCCACCAGGCGACTGGATCTTCACTAGCGAGACTCAATCCCAGCACGACCATGAGCCCAAAGAGGGTAGCGAGCATCACGCTTCGCCCCGGCTGCATGGTTCGCCTCAGGCTCTGCGCTATCGCCCAGACCGGCAACCATAGCGCCGCCGTAAGCAACATCCCCAGGCCGGTTCTCCCAAAAACCGGGGAGAGGACCGGCTGCAACACGCCAACAGCAATCATGGAAAGCACAATGACGCTTAGTCCTTTCTGCCATCCAAGACGCAAGGTTACCAGTGCAACTGCGGCCCCACTGAAATAACCCAGCGGCAGAAACAACTGCGCCAGTACTGCCCCGATCACCGTTACCAGGACCGCCTGCCAACGGCCTCGGAGCACAAAGGCCGCGATGGACCTATTCATCACAACGACAGGCAGTATTCCAGATTAATGGGAATCGCTGTACGGCAATAGAGCCAGATAACGGGCGCGCTTGATGGCGGTTGCCAACTGACGCTGATATTTGGCTTTGGTACCGGTGATTCGACTGGGCACAATCTTGCCGGACTCGGTCACATAGTTTTTCAGGGTGGCGAGATCCTTGTAATCGATCTCCTTCACACCTTCCGCAGTAAAGCGGCAGAATTTCTTACGACGAAAATAACGGGCCATTTCGGTCTCCTAATCAATCACTTGCATCTGATGTTGCGGATAGTGAACTCACAATCGCTCTATCTGTTCCGCATGGAGGACAAGTCGGTTTTCACCCTGCCGGTTGTTGGCGCGGGCCAGAAAGCCGCTAATTCTTATCCCCTCTCCTGTTTTCAACTGTTGCACCGTGCGCTGCAGTTCACTACCGCTGGCAATCACGCCGATGTTGCATATTGCCTGGCGCTTCATGCCGGCCTCGCTCTGCTCCGAGCGGTGCTTCAGTGTAAAGCGTGCGATGGCGATTCCAGCTGGGCTGTAACGGATATCGGGGTCATTTCCCACGGTACCGGCGATCACCAGATGGTTGTCCACCGCTCGCTAACACTTACTCTTCGTCAGCGTCGTCAGCCTCATCGTCCGAATCGACAGAGGAGGTAACGCTCTCATCGCCGGAATCGTCACGGCGCTCATCCTTGCTCTTGACCAGCGGAGAGGGCTCGGTCACAGCTTCCTTGGTGGTCAGGATAAGGTTGCGGATCACGGCGTCGTTGAAACGGAAGGCAGACTCGATCTCTTTCATCGCCTCGATCGGGCACTCGACGTTCATCAGAACGTAGTGCGCTTTATGCACCTTGTTGATTGGGTAGGCCAGCTGGCGACGGCCCCAGTCTTCAAGACGGTGGATGGTACCGCCCTGGGATTCGATGGTCGAGCGGTAGCGCTCGATCATGGCAGGGACTTGTTCGCTCTGATCAGGATGGACCAGAAACACGACTTCATAGTGCTTCATCAAAAGCTCCTTACGGTTTGCACAGCCCTGGACCCAGTGTCCAGAGCAAGGAGAAAACAAATTGTTACGCCCGACACAAGGCCGGAAACGCTAAAAGACCGGGAATTCTACTGGATGTGTCGATGAAGCGCAATTCCTTGTTGCATCGGTGGGACGTGGGGGAGATGACGCGAGGGAATGATGCGCTCACTTCGTCTCTCACCCTTTTTCTCTCAGATTTGCACTTCGCTGACGCAAGGCCTCAAACAAACATACTCCCGTTGCAACTGAGACATTGAGACTCTGGACCGTCCCAACCATGGGGATGTAAATGAGCTCATCGCAATTATCCCGGGTAAGACGGCGAATCCCCTTGCCTTCGGCCCCAAGCACCAGCGCCACCGGGCCGGTCAGTCTCGTGTGGAACAGCGAGGCAGAAGCCTCCTCCAGTGCGGTGCCGATAACCCAGACGCCTGCATCACGCAGACCTTTGAGCGTGCGGGCGAGGTTTGTTACCTGAATGAAGGGCACCGACTCAGCAGCCCCGCTTGCCACTTTGCGCACCACCGGGGTCAGCCCGCAAGCACGATCACGCGGGGCGATCACTGCATGCACCCCGGCAGCATCAGCACTACGCAGGCAAGCGCCTAGATTGTGCGGATCGGTCACCCCGTCGAGTACCAGCAACAGTGCCGGCTCCTGCAGCCGGACCAACAGTTGCTCCAGGAAATGCTCATTGTACTCGGCTACGCCTCTGATCCGCGCTGCCACCCCTTGGTGTCGAGCTTCGGACGGCAATAACTTGTCCAGCTCGCTTTTCTCTACCCACTGGGGGCGCACGCCCTGGTTTTCGGCCAGCGTGATGAGTTCACGCAAGCGCCGGTCCTTGCGCTGGGCATCACACCATAGCTGCTCTATACCGGCCGGATCACGTTTGAGGGCAGCCTCCACCGCATGGAGACCAAAAATCAGAGTGCTGCTACTCAATGCTTCCCTGCCCTCTTCTTACTGCGGCTCTTTTTCCTTGGCTCATCAAGGATCATGTCAAAGTCAATCTTGCGCTCATCGAGATCAACCCGCGCCACCTGGACCCGCACCTTGTCGCCCAAGCGGTAGATCTTGCGCGTGCGCTCGCCAATCATTCGGTGGTGGTTGGGATCGAACTGGAAGTAGTCATCACCCAGCCCGGTAACGTGCACCAGTCCTTCGACATAGATATCGATCAGCTCGATAAAAAGACCGAAACCGGTGACGCTGGTGATAATGCCGTCAAAATCCTGCCCCACCTTGTCCATCATGTACTCGCACTTGAGCCAGTCCATGGCATCGCGGGTGGCATCATCGGCCCGTCGCTCGGTCATCGAGCAGTGCTCCCCCAGGATCACCATGTCATCGATGCCGTAGTGGAACTCCTCGACCGGCTGCCCCGAGAGGATATGGCGAATCGCCCGGTGCACCACCAGATCGGGGTAGCGACGTATTGGGGAAGTAAAATGGGTATATGCCTCGTAGGCCAGACCGAAGTGGCCATGGTTGTCAGGGCTGTAGACTGCCTGGTTCATGCTGCGAAGTAGTACGGTCTGGATAAGGTGCGCATCAGGACGGCCCTTGACCTGCTCGAGCAGTTCGCCGTAATGACTCGCTTCAGGTGTTTCACCGCCTTTAAGAGAGAGGCCGAGTTCGCCGAGAAACTCCCGTAACGCGGTCAGCTTTTCCAGCTTGGGCTTGTCGTGCACCCGGTAGAGGATCGGGATCTTGTGGCGGCTGAGATAGTCTGCGGTGGCCGTATTGGCCATCAGCATACACTCCTCGATCAACTTGTGGGCGTCATTGCGCAACACCGGCACGATGGTTTCAATCTTCTTCTCTTCACCGAAGACGATCCGGGTTTCGGTGGTATCAAAGTCGATAGCACCACGTTTCTCGCGTTGCGCCAGCAGGACTTTGTAGACCTGATAGAGATTCTCAAGGTGGGGGACGATGTCGCGATACTCCTCACGCAGGGCCTCAACATTATCAACCAGCATGGCCGCCACCTTGGTATAGGTCAGACGTGCATGGGAGCGCATCACCGCCGGGTAGAATTGGTATTTGCCCAACTTGCCATGCTCGCTCACCTCCATGTCGCAGACCATGCATAGGCGATCAACCTTGGGATTGATCGAGCAGAGACCATTGGAGAGCACCTCCGGCAGCATCGGGATCACCCGGCCGGGAAAGTAAACCGAGTTGCCGCGCTGCCGTGCCTCGCCATCAAGGGCGGAGCCCGGCTCGACATAGTGAGAAACATCGGCGATGGCCACCACCAGTCGCCAGCCATTGCCCCGCGGTTCACAGAACACCGCATCGTCGAAGTCCATAGAGTCCTCGCCGTCAATCGTCACCAGCGGGGTCTCACGCAGGTCGGTGCGTCCCAGCTTGGCCTGTTCCGGCACCTCTACGGGCAGCTGCTCGCACTCGGCCTCCACCAATGGCGACCAGACCTGGGGCAGGTCATGGCTGCGGATCGCCACATCGATCTCCATGCCCGGTGCCATATGATCACCCAGGATCTCGATAATACGGCCGACTGCCTGACGTCGAATACTGGGATACTCCAGAATCTCAACCACGACCAATTGACCATCCTTGGCGCCGAAAGCTTGATCATTAGGTACCAAAATATCCTGATTGATCCGCTTGTTGTCCGCGACGACGAATCCAACTCCTTTTTCAAAGTAGTAACGTCCCGCCACATGCAGATTGGCATGCTCCAGCACGTCAACAATCGAACCTTCGCGTCGCCCGCGCCGATCTACACCTGAGATCCGCGCGACTACCCGATCACCATGCAGACAAGCATGCATCTGACGTGCGGAAAGGAAAACGTCATCTCCACCCTCGTCTGGAACAAGGAACCCAAAACCATCCGCATGCCCGATAACGCGTCCGCGAATCAGGTTCATTTTGCTGACCAGGCCGTAACCACCACGGCGATTGAATAACACCTGGCCATCACGCTCCATCGCGCGGAGACGCCGGCGCAATGCCTCCAACTGCTCCTCGTCTTCTATATTCAGACTGGTGGCGATCTGCTCCCGCGTCATGGGGTGTTCAGATCGCTCCATCAGGAGCATGATAAATTCCCTGCTAGGGATTGGATTCTCGTATTTTTGCGCTTCGCGCGATTGATAGGGATCTTTCTTGGGGATACGTTTTGACATGTAATCTCTTTTTCTGAATGGCCCCGGAGGGCATAACAATCGAACCCATTTTAGCTCAATTCAGGAAAAATTGCGGGCTTGATTCAGTCCCCCGTTGACAAGAAACAAAAGGCACTGTAAAGTTCGCGTCCTCTCGTGATGATTGCTTCACGGGATAAGCCGAGGTGGTGAAATTGGTAGACACGCTAGCTTCAGGTGCTAGTGGGGGAAACTCCGTGGAGGTTCGAGTCCTCTCCTCGGCACCATCTTCAAAAGGCCTGCTCATTGAGCGGGCCTTTTTTATTTCTGCTAACGGTATCATCCTTATTCTTAAACAAGAAAAAAGCGGGTAGAAAACCCGCCTTTTTCAGTACTTGAGAAGCAATTACGCGTCGTAGGGGTCACGCAGCACAATGGTATCAGCGCGATCCGGGCCGGTAGAAATAATATCCACAGGAATCCCGACTACCTCTTCGATCTTTTTGATATAAGCCTTGGCGTTCGCCGGCAAGTCCTCATACTTGCGCACCCCGACCGTACTCTCCTTCCAACCGGGAACCTCGATATACTCCGGCTTGCACTGTTCGTATGCATCGGCACCAATAGGCGGGGCCTCAAGACTCTTGCCGTCACAGTTGTAACCGGTGGCGATGCGCAGGCTCTCCAGGCCATCCAGCACATCCATCTTGGTCAGACAGATCCCGGTCAGGCTATTAAGTTGCACTGAACGACGCAGGGAAACCGCATCAAGCCATCCGCAGCGACGCGGTCGACCGGTGGTGGAGCCAAACTCGTGGCCCTGATCGGCCATATGCTTGCCAATAGGATCGTTCAAACCGACACCGTCATACAACTCGGTAGGGAACGGCCCTGCCCCGACACGGGTGGTGTAGGCCTTGGTGATGCCGAGTACATAATCAATATCTCGTGGACCGACGCCAGTGCCAGTGCAAGCACCACCCGCAGTCGGGTTGGAGCTGGTGACGTAGGGATAGGTACCGTGATCGATATCGAGCAGGGTACCCTGCGCCCCTTCGAACATGATGTTCTTGCCTTCGCTGCGATAAATGTGCAGCAGGCCGGTGACATCGGAGACCATAGGACGAATACGCTCGGCCATCTCCAGCCCCTCGTCGAGCACTTGCTGGAAATCGACGATGTCGGCCTTGAAGTAATTCTTCAACACAAAGTTATGGTAATCGAGCACTTCACCCAGACGTGCGGCAAATCGCTCGCGGTGCAGCAAGTCACCCACCTTGAGGCCACGGCGTGAGATCTTGTCCTCATAGGCCGGCCCGATCCCCCGACCGGTGGTGCCGATAGCCTTTTTCCCACGCGCTACTTCGCGGGCCTGGTCCAGGGCAATATGGTACGGCAGTATTAGGGTGCAGGCCTCACTGATCTTCAGACGCTCACTGGCAGGCACGCCGCCCTGCTCCAGCATGTCGAGTTCCTTAAGCAATGCTTCGGGAGAGAGCACCACGCCATTGCCAATAAGGCACTCCACCCCGTCATGCAAAATCCCCGAGGGAATCAGATGTAGCACTGTCTTTTTGCCATCAATGACCAGGGTATGCCCTGCATTGTGACCGCCCTGAAAGCGGACCACGGCATGAACCTTCTCGGTGAGAAGGTCAACTACTTTGCCCTTGCCCTCATCACCCCATTGGGTCCCGATAACGACAACGTTCTTGCCCATATTCATGCTCTCTGTTCAGACGCAGGCCAACCCATCACCGGCCCTGAAGCCGGTGCCGGCACGCGATGCTGCGTGGATGTCCCAGTGAAAGTTGTAAAGTCGGAAAAAATTATTTACTCACCGCGATCGGCTGCCAGATACCTTCGCGCAGCACCAGCTCACGGTCACACCCCATTTCAACGGCACCACCCGCTTGCCCGGGCAGTGCCTGAATCACGCGCTCTCCCGCCTCACGCAAGGATTCAATGCACTGGGCCAGGGCGGGATCTGCATCATAGGGTGCAAAGATACCATGAACTTCGTGCGTTTTGGCAGCTACCAGGGATAAAACGTTTTTCAGATCGGTACTAAACCCCGTGGCAGGGCGGGCACGACCAAACACCTTCCCGATATCGTCATATCGTCCCCCCTGAGCAATCGCCTGCCCTTGACCTGGAACAAAGGCAGCAAACACCGCTCCGGTGTGATAGTGATAGCCTCGCAGTTCTGCCAGGTCGAAATGCATGCTAACGCCCTGCAGGTCACGCACAGCCGTGGCGATTTGACGCAGATTGTCCAGCGCGGCAATAACCGAATGATCGGCCTTGGCCAGGGCCGAAGCCGCTTTGTCCAGCACGGTCTCATCGCCATGCATATCAGCCAGGCAGTTGAGCATGTTATGCAATGAATCCGGTAGCGCGCGTTCGGCAAGCAATGAGGCGATCTCCGGCTTTGCCTTGCGCTGCAAGGCATCGAACAGACGCGCCTCACACTCGGCATCAAGATTGGCCGACTGGGCCAACCCGCGGAAAATGCCGACATGCCCCAGGTCCAGGTAAACGTGCTCGATACCGGCGGTCTGCAGTGTCTTGACCATCAGGCGCAACACCTCGACATCACTCTCGACACCTGCGTGTCCATAGAGTTCGGCGCCGACCTGCATCGGACTACGGTTGCCCCCGTGGGTAGGTGGCAAGGTCTTCAGCACCGTCCCCATGTAACAGAGCCGGGTCGGTAGCTCGCGCTTTAGGGAATGAGCATCAATACGAGCGACCTGGGGTGTCATATCTGCACGCAACCCCATCAGACGCCCGGTCATTTGATCGGTCAGCTTGAAGGTTTGCAGCTCAAGATCATTGCCGGTGCCAGTGAGCAACGACTCGAGATACTCGATAAACGGAGGCATCACCAGCTCGTAACCCCAGCTCTTGAACAGGTCGAGCAATCGGCGCAGTGTCGCCTCCAGCTGCTCGGCACGTGGCGGCAAAATCTCTTCAATGCCTTCCGGCAATAACCAGCGATCGTTTTGCATTTCTTTTAGTGCTTTAGCATGTAGAGAATCAGGGCACCGGCGATCATGCTTACCAGGCCGGTGACACGCAAGGAGCGCTCGTCCATCCGAACCATCGCCAGCATCGTCTTACGATAGGTTCCAGGAGAGAGGGCCGGCAACAGCCCTTCGATTACCAGTACCAGAGCAAGGGCCGCCCAAAGATCCGACAACATGAATTGCTATGCTCCTTACAAAAAATCCGGGTAACGGGCAGCCGTTACCCGGTACTTGAGTCAGCCGGGTTATTTACCCTTGCCTGACGCATCCTTGAAGTATCTGAAGAACTCCGAGTCGGGGTCGATCACTAGAACATCTTCCTTCGAAGTGAAGACCTTTTTATACGCATCAAGGCTGCGATAGAACTCATAGAACTTTTCATCCTTCTTGAAAGCCTGGGCGTAAATCTCAGCCGATGACCCATCGCCTTCACCACGAATACGTTCTGCGTCACGGTAGGCCTCCGCCAGGATGACGGTGCGTTGACGATCCGCATCGGCACGGATACGCTCGGCCGCCTCGGCGCCTCGGGAACGAAGCTCCTTGGCAACACGGGCACGCTCGGCCTCCATGCGATCGTAAACCGAATCGGAAACCTCCGGCGGCAACTCGATACGCTTGATACGCACATCTACGACCTCGATGCCGAACTGCTTGGCCTGCTCTTCGATTTGCGCGGTGATCACATTCATGATTTGCGCGCGCTCACCCGAAATCGCTTCCTGAATCGTGCGCTTACCAAATTCATCACGAAGACCATTCTTGATGACCTGAGAAAGCCGGGTACCTGCCAGGCGCTCGTCACCTGCCATGGTCTTGTAATAGTTCTCCACATCACTGATACGCCACTTGATAAAGGCATCGACAATGACGTTCTTTTTCTCAAGGGTCAGATAGCGCTCGGGCTGGGCATCCAGCGTCAGGATACGACTATCGAACTTGCGTACATTATTGATAAAGGGGATTTTGAAATAGAGGCCGGGGGTATAGTCGGCCCGGTCAAATTCACCCAGACGGAATTTCACCGCCAGTTCGCGCTCATCAACGATGAAGATCGACATGGAGCCGAGCCAGAGTACGAGGGCCCCCAGAATCAGGAGCATTGTCTTGGCAGGGGACATTAGCGCACCTCCCGTGTACGGAGATCCTCGCGACGCGTGGTCTGCGAGGGGATATTTAATTCAGGCCGCTCATCTTCGTATCCCTTTGTTGAGGGAGCACTGGAAGATGCGCTACCGGGAGCACGTTGCATCAGCTTATCCAGGGGTAAGTACAACAGGTTGTTGCTACCCTTGGTATCAACCACGACCTTGCTGCTTTTATTCAGCACCGACTCAATGGTATCGAGATACAGGCGCTTGCGCGTTACTTGCGGCGCCTTGCGGTACTCTTCGAGCACGCTGAGGAAACGGCTGGTTTCACCTTCGGCTTCAGCGATCACCTGCTCCTTGTAGGCATTGGCTTCTTCGATCAGGCGTGCTGCCCGGCCACGAGCCTTAGGCAGGATATCATTGGCGTAAGCCTCCGCCTCGTTCTTGAGACGCTGCTCGTCCTCACGAGCTTTCACCGCATCGGCAAAGGCTCCCTGAACCTGCTGGGGTGCCTGAGCATCCTGCATGGTCAACTGCAAAATCTCCAGACCGGTCAGGTAATTATCCAGGATCTCCTGGGTCAGCTGCTGTGCGTTGTTGACCACCTCACTGCGGCCACCTGTAATGATGAAATCCATCTCACGCTTGCCGATAACTTCACGCACGGCACTCTCCATCGCATCCCGCATGGTCTGATCCGGCTCACGGACATTGAACAGGTAGTTTTGTGCATCTTTGACCTGATATTGCACGGCGAATTTCACATCGACGATGTTCTCATCCTGGGTCAGCATCAGCGATTCATCGGAACGGAAACCGAGTTCAACACTGCGAACACCGCTCACATCCACCTTTTCGACACTTTGAATAAAACGGGGATACCAGTGAGGGCCAGGCATCGTCGTTTCCTTATAGGCGCCAAACTGCAGTACGACCCCGCGCTTCCCTTCCTCAATGATGTAAATGCCGGAGATGGCCCAGACGAGCAAGGCGAGAACCAGGATCAGTCCGATTCCTCCAGCGCCCAAGCCACCGGTTGGGGCTTTCGCACCGCCACCAAACAGGCCTCCCAGTTTGTTCTGCAGTTTACGGACCACCTCATCAAGGTCCGGCGGTCCCTGCTCGTCTTTGCGGCCGCCCCAGGGATCCTTACCCCCGGAACCGCCCGGTTCATTCCAGGCCATCTACACTCTCCAAACAGGTTTTCGCAAAACCATCACTCCGCAGTGATGACAAACTCTGCGCAGATTCTAGGGTTCTTGTTCCTTTACCGCAACAAACAATCCAGAACAGGTATCGTTTGCAGCGCACACACCAAAACATTAACTCATTGATTATTCTACTGATTCTCTTCTGTTATCTTTGTTCAGGTTCTCCTGAGACCAGGTCCCCCGGCTCCCTACAGATTATGGTGGTGGCAGAAGAGCAGCAAACTCCCTTTGCTTACGCAGGGATTCCAGGTATTGGGGCTCAATCCAGATATCGATATCGCAAGCACCGTCGTCTGTGATGCGCTCATCCACCACCGCGCCCAACTCGTAAAGTCTGGCTCGTAATCTGAATGCACTCGGTGGCAAATGGAGAGAATAAGTGCAACGATTCACACTGAGCCATTCCTGCAAGACCCTGAGCAAAAGATCCAGTCCCTCTCCAGTGACCGCTGATAGGTAGATCCTTGCCGGATTGCCATCGGCATCCTTTTCTATGTGAGCAGGGGTTCCGGTGCAGCGATCAATTTTATTATAGATTGCGATCTGCGGGACTTTCTCGGCACCGATCTCCCGTAATACCTCATTGACCTGCTCGATCTTGGCATCACGCTCCTCATCACTGGCATCGATCACGTGCAACAGCAAATCGGCCTCCCGGGTTTCCTGCAGGGTGGAACGAAAGGCTTCGACCACATCATGCGGAAGATGGCGAATAAACCCAACCGTATCGGCGAGGATAAGTGCATTACCCTGCTCCAGCTCCAGACGACGCAGCGTTGGATCGAGGGTTGCGAAAAGCTGGTCGGCGGCATAAACCCCACCTTCTGTCAGACGGTTGAACAGGGTGGATTTTCCCGCGTTGGTATAACCAACCAGAGACACGGTCGGTAAATCAGCCCGCTGGCGTGAGCGCCTTCCTTGCTCACGCTGCCGCCGGACTTTCTCCAAACGCCGGTTGAGGTTCTTGATACGCCCACCGATGAGGCGGCGGTCCGATTCAAGCTGGGTTTCACCGGGCCCCCGCAGGCCGATCCCCCCCTTTTGACGCTCAAGGTGGGTCCAGCCACGCACCAGGCGTGTGGATAGATGGCGAAGCTGAGCCAGTTCCACCTGTAACTTCCCCTCATGGGATCGAGCACGCTGGGCGAAAATATCCAGAATCAAGCCAGTGCGATCAAGTACTCGGCACTTGAGCAGGCGCTCAAGATTGCGTTCCTGTGCCGGGGTAAGGGGATGATTGACCAACACCAGTTCGGCCTGCTCGGCCTCGACAGTGAGACGGATCTCTTCAGCCTTACCGCTTCCAACAAAGTACTTGGGCTCGGGAAGTCGTCGGGTTCCGGTTACGATGGCCACCGGCAATGCACCAGCTGAGACCGCAAGATCCCGGAATTCATCCAGATCCTCCCGGTCACTCTCCTGCTGAAGATCGAGGTGAACCAGTACGGCCCGCTCGCCGCTTCGGGGGCGTTCAAACAAGGTCACCCCCGGCAGGCGTAACGTTCAACAAAAAGGGGTTAGAAATTATGGCTAGGTCCCGGTCCAGTCTCACCAGGAGCCTGATCTGCGAAATTCAAACGAACATTCCGCGCAGGAACAACAGTAGAGATAGCATGCTTGTATACCATCTGGCTAACAGAGTTTTTCAGCAGTACGACGAACTGATCGAAGGACTCAACCTGCCCCTGTAACTTGATGCCATTAACAAGGTAGATAGAAACCGGGATCCGCTCCTTTCTCAGGGCATTCAGAAACGGGTCTTGCAGTGCTTGCCCTTTGCTCATCAGATTACTCCTTTTGTTATTATGTGGCGCAACACGCGCCCCTAAAAATCTCATCTCTCTATAACTATCAGCTGGTTAC
>JBFEWO010000130.1:0-7830 GCA_041546305.1 Thiohalomonadaceae bacterium
CCTGCCGGCGTTGAAACCACTGGAAGATCTTTCCCGGCTTGCTGAACGGGATACCTCACCATTGGCCGACCTTGGTCCGCACTTCGCCAGTGGGATTCCAGGGCGCAAGTGGCAGCAGATAACGGCGTTCGCCGCCGCGCTTGGCCAGGTACGGGCGCCCTTGCTGGAGTGGTGTGGAGGCAAGGGGCACCTGGGGCGGATGTTGGCGGCGCAATGGCATACCCCGGTGCTGACATTGGAGCACGATGCGGAGCTGTGTCGTCAGGGGCAACACCTGGCCCAGCGTTCCCGAGTCGAGCAGATGTTTTGCATTGAGGATGCGCTGTCCCCTTTCTCCGAGCAGGCGGTGACGGAACGGCACGCCGTGGCATTGCATGCCTGTGGTGAGTTACACCGCACCCTGGTGCGTCACGCCGTTGCGGTGCATGCCCCGGCGCTGGATATCGCCCCCTGCTGCTATCACCTGTTGGGGGAGCCTACTTATATACCCTTCAATGAAGAGGCCCGCTTGCAGCTGGAAAGGGGTGACTTGCGGTTGGCTGTCACCGAGACCATGACTGCGGTCGGTCGCGAAGTGCGCCTTCGCGATCAGGAGATGGCCTGGAAACTCGGGTTTGATCTGCTGCGTCGCCAGAGCACTGATGACAGCTATCGACCGATCAAACCCATCGACAAGTCCTGGTTAAAGCACGACTTTGCCGGATTCTGCAGTGCCCTGTCTGAACGGGAAGGCCAGCCCCTGTCGGAGGCCGTGGATTGGCCGGCTGCCGAGGCGGCCGGTTGGCAGCGGCAGCGTGACACGATGCGCCTGTCATTGCCGCGTCATGCCTTTCGACGAGCGATTGAACTCTGGCTGGTACTGGATCTGGCCATCTATCTGGAGCGACAGGGTTATGAGGTCGCCATTGGCAGCTTTTGCCAGCGGGAACTGACCCCTCGCAATATCCTGATCTCAGCAAGGCGGGCATGCGCCAAGCCGGCGTCAGCTTGATTTGGCGCGGTTGAGCATTTCTGCTACTGCCAGCCGAAACTCCTGTGGTGCCAGGGGTTTGTGAAGCAAGCGGTAGCCGTGAGAGGAGGCTTCGCGGAGCCGTTCCGGCGCCGTATCGCCGGTGATGATCATTACCGGTCGTGCTTTGCCAAGAAAGGCCAGCACCGCCTCGGCCGCGGCAACACCATTTCGTTCATTACGCAACCGGTAATCGCTAATGATAAGACCGGGTACGGCCTTTTCCCTGAGGAGCAATCGCAGTGCCTCGTCCTCCGAGTCGGCTGCGAGGACGATATAGCCTAGCTCCGCAAGGAAGGACTGCATGCTACGCCTGACTTCGTTGTCATCCTCGATGATCAGAATGGTTGCGTTGGGATGGGTTTTGGGAGGTTCTTCGTCACGGATGGCCGCAGGGGCCGAGCCGTTACTGCGCTGCAGGGAAAAACAGACCGTCGTGCCCCGACCGACTTGCGACTGGACAGAAATCTTCTCCCCAAGCAGTCCGCTCAGGCGTTGTACGATGGCCAGACCAAGGCCGATGCCCTTTCCGCGATCGCGCTCAGGATTGGCCAGTTGATGGAATTCCTGGAAGATATTTTCCAGTTCATGGTTTGGTATGCCGATGCCGGTGTCATAGACCTGGATTTCCCCATGGGGTCCTCGACGTCGGTAGCCGAGGAGAACGCCTCCCTCCCGGGTATAGTTGATCGCATTGGAAACCAGGTTGCGCAATATGCGTTCGACAAGCGTTGGGTCGGAAAAGACCACGGCGGATGTTGCTACCACACGGAAGGCGAGGTTCTTTTCTCTGGCCAGCGGTTCATAGTCGCATTGAATACGATCAAACACTTTCTGCAGAGGAAAGGATTCCTTGTGTACCTTGACCACCCCGGCATCCAGTTTGGAGATATCCAGCAGTGCATCGAGCAACCCTTTAAGCGAAACGAAGGATTGTTTGATGAACGCAGCGATGGTGTGGATTTTTTCGGGATCGCTTTCGTGCTCCAGCATCTCGGTGTAGAGCCCCAGTGCGAACAGGGGTTGGCGCAGGTCGTGGCTGGCGGCCGCCAGAAACCGGGTTTTCGACATATTGGCCCGTTCCGCGGCTTTGTGTTTGTTTGCCATCTCATCGGCCAGGATCTGGTTGTGCAGACGAAGGCGGATCGCCTCTTGTTGCTTCTGGCTCGCGCTTCTGGCGAAAAACAGGAAGGTAATCATGAAGGCCGCCCCCCAGAGACCGAGTGTGATCTGGAGTTTGTCTCCTTCGCTCAGGAGCCGGACAATCGCAGGGATCATCGTCGGCACAAAAAAGGCGTAAAAGGTAGGGAGATGGCTGCTGTTGGCAACATAGGAGCCGGCACCCATTCCAGTGAGCAGAAAGAACAGTATTACCTGGTAGGCGATCTGATCGGGTGCAAAGAGCAGGACCCCGGCACTGCCCCAGATCATTCCCCCCACCAGAGCGGCAAGGGTGAAATAGTTCCCCCAGCGGGGGGCCATGTCTCGACGCGGACGGTTGAAATAGCGATAGATAAGTACGCCACGTCCCAGGGCAACAAAGGCCAGCAGCGCCAGCCAGGACAGGAGTACCTCACTGGCGATCGCGCCCCACAGCAGATAGACCAGAAAGCCCGAATTGAGCAGCGTGAGCAGCTGCATGAGGCTAGCCTGGCGGTAAAGCTGATCGACAGCCAGAGCGCGGATGTGCTGGTTAAGCGTGACGTCATCGGCAGCCCTGATGGCAGTGTCTTGCATTGGGTCTCCTGCGGGCGAACACAGTGACAGGCCGCCATGGGAGGCCCGATCAACGAAGGATTGATAATGGTTCTGCTAAAGCGCCTCAGGATGGAAAACTAACTGGGGGGCAGTCATCCTTTTATCGGCGCCAAGACGGAAGATAACCATCCCATCATTGCTTGCGCAAGACCCTGGTTGCTCACAGCAGAAACAGAGTGTTGTCGCAGACAGTACTCCAGCACGCAACGGCGCAGTAGAATTCACCGTTTGTTGCCTGGCGAAAGGAAAATCATGAGAGCGAATGAAATCAAGAAAGGGGCTGTGATCGAGGTCGACGGTCAGAAGGTGGTCGTCAAGCAGGTGACGGTGCAGTCACCTTCCTCACGTAGCGGCAGCACCCTTTATAAGGTGAAGGGGCAGAATGTGGTCACGCGCCAGAAGTTCGAGCGCAGCTTCAAGGGCGATGAGGTGGTCGGCGAGGTCGATTTCATGCGCCGCCCGGTGCAGTTGCTCTATCGTGACAGCGACGGCTGTACCTTTATGGATAGTGAAAACTACGAGCAGTTCGTGGTGCCAGAAGCCAGCCTGGAGGAGGAGTTGCCCTACATCAGTGAAGGGCTGGAAGGGATGACGGCGTTGATCGCCGATGGTGAGCTGCTCGGTATCGATCTGCCACCCACCGTGACTCTGGAGATCGTCGAGTGTTCCCCGGGGATTAAAGGTGCTTCGGCGGCTGCCCGGACCAAGCCGGCGACCCTCAGCACCGGTCTGGTGGTACAGGTACCCGAGTACCTCGCACCTGGCGAAGTGATCAAGGTCAACACCGAGACCGGCGAGTACATGTCGCGGGCTTAAATGCCCCCCGCAAGGGGAGAGCACGATACCATTTCTTGAACCTTGAACCTTGAACCTTGAACCTTGAACCTTGAACCCTGTGTTTACGTCGTGACAATCACACGCTGTGCATCCAGCCGCGGCGTGGCCGATTGAAGCACCTGCTCCAGGGCCTGGTATTGGCGCTCGAAGAAGCTGATCTCCTCCTCACGGACGTTGGGATTCACATGCTGCAACGCGCGTAAGCGATCGATCTCACCCTGCAGGGTTTGGCGGGTGTGGGTATGTGCCTCGGCAAGGAAGGTGGGACACTGTTGCTGGGCAAGACGCTCTGCGGTTTTGATCATGTGGCGCAGCTCCTCCGTGTAGGCCTTGATGATCCTCACGGCGGTCTCGCTGTCGACCGCTGAACTGTTCGCTGCGATCGTCTCGGTCGGGATCGCGGCAGCATAATCCTGTCCCTTCATGTCGACGACGATACGCAGCATCGTCGGCGGCAGGTAGCGGCTGCCCTGCAGTGCTTCGCTGGCGGCGCTTTCCAGGAGGAAAAGGCATTCAACCAGCAGGGTCCCTGCCTTTACGCCGGCGAGTTTGGCCGAAGTGACCGCACTGTTGCCAAGTTCATTGGTCAGCACCATTTCCATTGCACCGCTCACCAGCGGATGTTCCCAGGTAAGGAATTGCATATCCTCATTAGCCAGTGCGGTGGCGCGGTCCAGGGTGACGGTCATGCCCTCCTCGTGGAGCCCAGGGAAGTGGCTGGTCTGCATCTGCTCGCCGGGGCGCAGGATCAACGCCTTGTCGCTGTGCAGTTCGGAGTCGACGCCATAACAGTCGAATAGCTGTTCAAGATAGTCATGCAGGGTGGCGTCGCTATCTTCAGCCGCGGCACGTGTACGTAATATCTCAGCAATTTGCGGGCGACAGGAGTTATATTCCAGCAGCCGGTCGCGACCGCGGTGTAGTGCCTCATTGAGCTCCTGGTGCAGTTGGCGGGTGGTGTCGATGAGAGCCGGCAACTCCGTCACGCCCTCGTCCTCCCAGTCGTCCATCTGGTGCAGCACCTCAATGAGGGTCTCACGGATTTGCACGAAGACACTGTGGCCCGCCGGACAGGTCTGCTCAAAGGCGCCCAAACCTTCGTGATACCACCGCAACATCACCTCCTGTGGACTCTGTTCCAGGTAGGGGACATGGATTGAGATGGTTTCGCGCTGGCCGATGCGATCGAGGCGGCCGATACGCTGCTCCAGCAGATCCGGATTGAGCGGTAGGTCGAACAGCACCAGGTGGTGGGCGAACTGGAAATTACGCCCCTCACTGCCGATCTCGGAACAGAGCATGACCTGGGTGCCGTATTCCGAATCGGCAAACCAGGCGGCGGCACGATCGCGCTCGACCAGGCTCAGGCCTTCGTGGAACAGGGCGGCGTGAATCCCGGTGCGGGTGCGCAACGCTTCGGCGAGATCGATAGCGGTATAAGCGCTGGCACAAATCACCAGCACCTTGGCCGGGCGCAGCTTTTTGAGCGTCTCGGCAAGCCAGTCGACCCGCGGGTCGATGGTGGCCCAATGCGGCAGGGCCTTGCTGGTGCTTGCCTGGTACAACAGTTCGGGGCTGAGCAACAGTTGCGGTTCCGAGACGCCGCTGTTATGAAAGTCCGCCAGACACTCCGCATAGGCCTCGGGCAGTGGCAACGGCCAGGCATGCAGGCGCCGCTCAGGAAAGCCCTTCACCGCCGCACGCGTGTTGCGATAGAGCACGCGGCCGGTGCCGTGACGATCGAGCAGGTGATCGACCAGCGTGCGCCGTGCCTCATGCTGCGCCGTTGGCTCGGCGCGGCTGTCCTGTACAACGTCCAGCCATTGCCGGTTGTCACCTTCATTGAGGGTGGCGGTCAGGGTGGCAATCACTGACCCATCCAGTGGCTCCTCACCGAGGAGCTGTTCTACCGCCTGAGCGATCGGCTCATAGGCGCTCTCCTCGGCGACGAAAGCATCAAAATCGGGAAAACGGTCCGGGTCGAGCAGGCGCAGGCGGGCATAGTGGCTTGCCTTGCCCAGTTGCTCGGGGGTGGCGGTGAGCAGCAGTACCCCCTTGGTGACTGCTGCCAGTTGTTCGACGAGCAGGTATTCATGGCTCGGCTGCTCTGCCGACCAGACCAGGTGGTGGGCTTCATCCACCACCAGCAGATCCCAATCGGCGGCAAGGGCCTGCGCATGGCGTTGCGGTTTGGCCACCAGGAATTCCAGGGTAGTGAGCACCAGCTGTTCAGCCTGGAAGGGATTGTCCTGGCCGCTGCTCTCTTCAATGGCAAGGCAGCGTTCCTCATCGAATACGCTGAACAGCAGGTTGAAGCGGCGCAGCATCTCCACCAGCCACTGGTGCAACAGGCTTTCCGGCACCACGATGAGCACACGTTGGGCACGCTCGGTGAGTAACTGCTGGTGCAGGATCAGGCCGGCCTCGATGGTTTTGCCGAGGCCCACCTCGTCGGCCAGCAACACGCGCGGTGCATAGCGGCGAGCCACCTCGTGGGCAATATACAGCTGGTGCGGGATGAGGCTGGTGCGCCCACCGGTCAGGCCTCGCAGATCAGAACGGGCCAGACGGGCGGTCTGTTGTAGGGTCTGATGGCGCAGATCGAACCACTTGTCGGCGTCGACCTGGCCAGTGAACAGGCGCTCGGCCGGACGGTTCAGACGGATCAGGTTATCCAGCTGCCCCTCTGGCAGTGTTGCCGGCGTGCCATCGGCTTTTGTTCCCACATAGGTGAGTAGCCACGCCTCCTCGTTGACCGAGTCGATCCGCAGGGTCCAGCCTTCATGGGCGCGCACACTATCGCCCGGGGCGAAGGTGACCCGGGTCAGCGGTGCGCTCTGTCGGGCATAGGTACGGGTTTCGCCGGTGGCGAGAAAGAGGACGGTGACGGTGCGGTGCTCAACACTGAGCACAGTGCCGAGCCCCATCTGCAGTTCGGCGTCACTGATCCAGCGTTGACCCGGAATGAAATCGTTCACCAGCACACCTCGGTCGGAGAAAAAGGGGCGTTATGGTAGTGGATTTGCCATGAAATTGCTTGATAGGAAAGGTAGTTCACCCCTTGCGATACAGCCCCAGGCGTTCAGAGACGGCCACCCATCCCGTATGATCGGCTGGCAGCTGTTCATGCACCCCGAGGATCAGCCAGCCGGTGGGGGCCAGTCTGTCAGAGAGTTGCTGCAGGATTTGCTGCTGTAGCGCCTCCTCGAAATAGGTGAAGACCAGGTTGCGGCACAGAATGAGATCAAATGGCCCGTCCGGGGAGTCGTAGCGAATATCCTGCTGCTGAAACTGGACGGTGCCACGGTATTTTGTCTTGAGACAACAGTGCTCGTCACTGTGATCGAACGCAGCAAGGCGCAGTTGCTCCGGCAGGTTCTTGATGGCGGAGTACGGGTAGCAGGCCAGGCGTGCACGCTCGATTAGCCAGGGATCTGCCTCGGTGGCGATGATCTGGAGGCGAATCGCGGGGAAGCGTTCGGCAAATAACTCCTGCCAGAGGATGCTAAGCGTCCAGGGTTCTTCCCCCGAAGCACAACCGATGCTCCAGCCGCGGAGTGTTTCCCGCCCCTGGTGCCGGGCGGTGTCGACCAGTTGCACCAGGATATCTTCGCTCAGTCTCTCATATACCTGACGGTCACGGTAAAAGCGTGTGATGGTCACCCGGCACATCGCATCCAGCTCGGCCCACTCCTGCGGATGTGTGGTGAGATACGCGCGATAGTCATCTGCGCCGGGTAAATCCAGCTGCTGCAAGCGTCGGGTAAGACGCTTGCAGACCTGTCCCCGCACCTTGCGAAAGCCCGGCCAGCGCATACGCATCTGCGGCAGCGCCCATTGCAGAAACGCGACACACTCGGCGTCGTTCATGTTGTTCCTTGTAAAGAATTTCGGACCCTGTTGGAGGGTATAGCCCAGTCTCGTCTATCGAACCATGAAGAGGCCGTCGGTGGCTGCATCGCAAAGGCCTGATGCCGTATCTATGCTTAGGCTGTGACGAAGGGGAATCGCATGCCACGTTCGCTGTGCCTGTTTTTTCTGCTGACCCTGTTGATCGGCGCGGTCGGCGCACAACCGGGTGACGGTGAGATGCGCACCGGCAGTTACGTAATGTTGCTGACGGTGGAGGATGCGATTGGCCCGGCCACTGATGACTATGTGGCGCGCGCCCTGTCCCGCGCTGCCGCCGAAGGGGCGGCCCTGGTGGTGATCCAGATGGATACCCC
>JBFEWO010000060.1:0-15268 GCA_041546305.1 Thiohalomonadaceae bacterium
ACTGGGCACGGAGACCGATACCAGAGGGAAGAGCGCGGCCAGCAACAACACCAGGCGCTGGCTCAAGGAGTAACCCAAAAACGGCTTCAGCAGCCCGTTATCATAATGCATTGATCGTATTCTTTGCCTGACAAGATAAAGAGAGGGAGCCCTCAGGCTCCCTCCACTTTCAGAAAATATTCCGCACTACAGTAGGGACACCGGGCGTAACCGCTGCTTTCGATATCGAGAAAGACCCGCGGGTGGGAATTCCACAGAGCCATGCCATCCATCGGGCAGTGTAACGGCAAATCGGCACGAGTCACCTCGTATCGACTGGCGGCATTGGCCTGCCTGAGTGGTTCGGCATGCTGGTTCATTGTCCCCTCCTGTTGATTGGTTATTTTACATAGCTCAACCAGTCGTGATGGGTCTCGGCTCGCCCGTGCACCACATCAAAATACATCGACTGCAGCCGTTCGGTGATCGGCCCGCGCTTGCCACTACCGATAAGGCGGTTATCCACCTCACGAATCGGCGTGACTTCAGCGGCGGTGCCGGTGAAGAAGGCCTCATCGGCCACGTAGACCTCATCCCGGGTGATGCGCTTTTCCTTCACCGGAATACCAAGCTCGCCCGCCAGCTGGAAGATGGTGTTGCGGGTGATGCCATCGAGTGCCGAGGTCAGATCCGGGGTATAGAGCATCCCATCGCGCACCAGGAAGATGTTCTCACCGCTACCCTCAGCCACATAACCTTCGTTGTCGAGCAGCATCGCCTCGTCATAGCCGCAGGCCAGTGCCTCCTGCAGCGCCAGCATCGAGTTCATGTAGTTGCCGTTGGCCTTGGCCTTGCACATGGTGATGTTGACATGATGACGGGTATAGGAGGAGGTACGGATGCGGATGCCCTTCTCCATCCCCTCGGCGCCAAGATAGGCGCCCCAGGACCAGGCCGCCACCATCACGTGCACCTTGAGGTTATCGGCGCGCAGCCCCATGCCCTCGGAACCATAGAAACACATCGGACGGATGTAGGCGGACTCGAGATTGTTCTCGCGCACCGCAACGCGCTGTGCCTCGTTGATGGTCTCCTTGTCGAAGGGCATCGGCATGTTCAGGATGTGAGCCGAGCGGAACAGACGGTCGGTATGATCCTGCAGACGGAAAATGGCCGCCCCTTTTTCGGTCTTGTAGGCACGCACGCCCTCGAATACCCCCATGCCATAGTGCAGGGTGTGGGTCAGTACATGGGTCTTGGCCTCACGCCAGGGAACCAGCTTGCCATCCAGCCAGATGACGCCATCGCGGTCATCCATTGTCATCGATCATCTCTCCTCAAAACAAACAATCATCGGCAGCGCACAGCCCGCCGCTAAATTCGGATATCACGCCTGCAGCAACTTCCGCCACAGGTGTTGCACGGCCTCACGCTCCTCGCCAAACTCGGCCTCGTCCACCACCACCGGTCGTTCCTGCAAGGTCAACTGATGGGCGCGGCGGCGATAGGCACGGTAGACATCGCACAGCAGGACGCTCTCCTCGCTGGCCATCAGGCCGCAAAGCGCAAAACTCTCCAGCAAGCGGATGTTATCACTGTATTGCACCAGGCGGGGATGTTCATGGGCCCATGCCAGAACGCCATATTGCACCATAAATTCGATGTCGGCGATACCGCCCGGGTCCTGTTTCAGATCAAATTTTCCCGCCTCCGCCATGGAAAGCTGGCTGCACATCTTTTCACGCATTTCGACCACCTCCCGACGTAACGCCTCGGGATCGCGCTGTCGGGTGAGGATCTCCTGACGGAGGGCCGAAAACGCCTCGGCAATACCGGCATCGCCGGTGATGAGACGGGCACGCACCAATGCCTGATGCTCCCAGGTCCAGGCGTGCTCCCGCTGGTAATCGGCAAAGGCATCGACATTGCTCACCAGCAGACCGGAGGCACCGCTCGGCCGCAGGCGGGTATCGACCTCATAGAGTACGCCCGCCGGGGTACGGGTGTTAAGGATATGAATCATGCGCTGACCGAGACGGGCATAGAATACGGCGTTGTCGATCGGCTTTTCACCATTGGTACTGCGACCGGCACTCTCTTCGCTGTGCAGGAACACCAGATCCAGGTCAGAACCGTAACCCAGCTCAATCCCACCCAGCTTACCGTAACCGATTACCGCGAAACCGCTGTCACACACCCGAGTGTCACCACATTGCGGCCTGCCGTGGCGCGCCACCAGATGCCGCCAGGCGAGATCAAAGGCCGCCTCCACCATCACCTCTGCGATATCGGTAAGGTGATCGCTCACCACCATCAGCGGCACCGCCTCCATCACATCGGCGGCAGCAACCCGCAACACCGCCGTCTGCTTGATGCGCCGCAGGACCTCCATCTGCGCCTCCAGGTCCTCGCCATCGATATGCAGCAGGCGCTGGCGCACCTCATTGCGCACCGCATCGCGTGGCGGTGGCGAGTAGAGCGAACGCGGGTCCAGCAGCTCATCGAGCAAATGGGGATTACGGCTCAGCTGCGAGGCGATCCAGGGACTGGCACTGCACAAGCGCACCAGTTGCGACAGCGCCATGGGGTTTTCCACCAGCAAGGCGATATAGGAGCTGCGTCGGCCGATCGCCTCAACAATGCGCAACAGGCGCACCAGCGTCTGGTCCGGTTCAGCACTGGCGCCGACAGCACCCAGCAGCAGCGGAATGAGATGGTCGATGCGAGTCTGCCCCGTGGTGCTCATGTTGAGATAGGAGCGACTGGAAGCCAGCGCCTGCAACTGACGGTAGACTTCAGCCGTATCGGTATAGCCAGCCCGCTGCAGAGCCGCCGCTACCTGTTCTTCATCCAGGGTGCCCTGCCAGACACCGGTCAGATCCAGCTCATCGCTTTCGGCATGTTCGGTTTGTGGTGCCGCGAACACCTGTTCGAAATGCTCATGCACCCGACGCATATGCCCCCGCAGCACCCGCTCGAAAGCGGGCCAGTCATCAAAGCCCATACCGAAGGCAAGGCGCAGCCGGCCCTCGTCATCCGTGGGTAGCATATGGGTCTGCTGCTCGGCATACTCCTGCAGCCGGTGCTCGGTGTTGCGCAGGAAGAAATAGGCCGCCACCAGCTCATCGACCACGAAGTCGGGCAACATATCAAAACCGCGCAGCGCCTCCAGCACCGTGAGGATACGCCGCTTTTGCAGTGTCGGTTCGCGCCCGCCGCGGATCAACTGAAAGGCCTGGCCGATAAACTCCACTTCACGAATGCCGCCGGCGCCGAGCTTGACGTTATCGGCCATGCCTTTGCGCTGCACCTCGCGCGCGATCATCGCCTTCATCTCGCGCAAGGACTCAAAGGCACCGAAATCCACATACTTTCGATAGACGAAGGGCTTGAGTCGCGCCATCAGCTCGGCTCCCGCCTGATGATCCCCGGCGACAACACGCGCCTTAATCATGGCATAACGTTCCCACTCCCGCCCATGGACCTGGTAATAGTCCTCCATCGCGTCGAAGCTAGCCGCCAGCGCGCTCGACGCGCCGAACGGCCGAAGTCGCATGTCGACCCGGAACACAAAACCATGAGCGGTATTGGTATCCAGGGTACGTATGAGCGCCTGGCCCAGTTTGATGAAGAATTCCTGATTACTGATGGTGCGGCGCCCGCCCTGGGTCTCGCCATCCTCCGGATAGGCAAAGATCAGATCCACATCGGAGGAAAAGTTGAGCTCATAGGCGCCCAGCTTGCCCATACCAATCACGACCATCCGCTGCGCCACACCAGCCGCATCGTATGGCGTACCCCACTGCTCGCAGTGCCAGTGATAGAGCCGCTCCAACGCCAGCTCGATACAGGTATCCGCCAGGCGCGAAAGGTCCGCCGTGGTCTCAACCAAACCGGCGCTGCCAATGAGATCTCGCCAGGCAATACGTACCATCTGTTTACGCCGGTAGAGGCGCAGTGCCTCCATCAGCTGTTTTTCATCCGCCGTTTCAGCCAGCAGTGCCGTCAGCTCTTGGCGAAAGGTCGCCTCGGCATAGGGGGCATCCCCCTCGGCCAACATCCAGCCAGCCAGTAAGCTGTCGCGGCGGCAGGACTGGGCAATGAAATCCGACAGTGTCCAGACCTTCAAAAGAACGGCGATCTGCTCCTCTTTCAGGGCTTCGCCCCCCCCCCCCAAGGCGGAAACATACTCTCCCCAAAGTCGCTGCAGGCGCTCATGAAACGCCAGCGGAAAGTCACGCAGCGAAGACGATGACAGGGCAAGTGACGAGGCGGACATAATGACTCCGGAAACCGTGACTGAGCCCACGATTATAACAGCGCGGTCGCAGGGGGACAGGCACAATTATCGACTACCACGTCCACCAGCAACATGGTGAGCCCCGCAACCACCCTCTATGAAAGCCTCGGTGACGACGCCACCGTCAACAACGCTGGCGACATTTTCATCACAAGGTATTGAGTGAATACCGCAGCAGTGAAATACCGACTGAAGCTGACCTGACCAACAGTGAGAACCCGGTGAGTCCATAGGCTGGACTCTACTGTCTCAATCGAGACAGTCCGCAACGAGGGGTCAACCGCGCATTCAACACAATCAACAGTACCGGGAATTACTTCAAGACAACACACGAATACTCTTTAATCAGACGAGCGGACCTCGCCCAATACGCCATAACGCAGGCCAAATCGCATCAGGTTCACAGTGATATACAATGCGCCGGTCATGGACAGCCACATAAACACTTGCGCGCCAGCGCCCCAGGCCAACCAGGCGCCTGTCACCCCAAAATAGGCCAGAATCAAACCGGCGAAGCCATTACTGACGATGCCCATATGAATCACGACTACTGGACTTTCTCCCTTTTCTATCTCTTCCAACCCCATGTAGTACCCAACAAGCAGCGCCATATACGCCGCCCCCAGTAACCGAAGAAACAGCAGCGGTTCAACGACGGGCACGCCAAGTACCACAAACCATGAGGACGGGAAAAATAACAACGGTACACACCAAAAAATACCGGTGATTCCAATCTTCCTAACTAGTAATCCTCTTAGTGCTCTCATCTTATTTATTTTCCATCTTGATATGAATGCAATATTCGCTTCGATGAAAACTCCCACACCGATAACACACATCACCCACTTAGCCACCAGATAAAACAGCAGGTCATCGCCTTAGCACGGGAATCCTTCTAATTGAAATAAAAAAACCCCATCAAGGTGATGGGGTCAGGCCCAGACAAAAATGACGCTGGGTATTTAAAATGATCCTGTAGTGATACTCAGTGCCCGCAACCTCGAGAATTGGATACGGCTGCGGAGATAGCCAAACGGCTGCACTGATATTGTGTATCGGCAGGATCACGAACAATTTTTGCAGAAAAACAGTGGAGCTACTTGCCGATATGCGTCAATAAATTGCATGAATACGAAATCAGCAGTGTCATCCTGATGATCTAACCCGGATGTCGGCATTCACCTCCCTGTGAATGCCGTAATATTTCTATCCGAGGATACAGCTTTCCGTTACTGCACATCCAAAGTGTAACTTGCCTGGGCTTCGATAATACCGAATGCCGGGCTGATGGTGGCCGTAATGGTTGTCGTCCCCACACTCACCAGCGTGACGGTGCCGTTGGCGTCCACGGTGGCCACGCCGGGGTTGCTGCTCACATAGGTAACCGGTGTGCTGACAACGCTACCCGATGCCGCATTGGTGAAGGGGGCATCGACACCGAGTGTTTTGAACACCGGTCCGGGGTCGACAAAGCTGACGGTTTGCGTGATCAGCGCGGTCTCCCGGAATGAGATGTCCGTCTGGCACAACACCATCTGATTGACACCGGAGGTCGGGCTGAAAGTGATAGAGCTCAAGGCGGTGTTCGCGCCAATCGATGCACGGTGGACGCTACCCCATGAATTATTATAATGAGCCCCGTTGGTGAACACATTGGTATAAGTTACACCACCGGGAATAATGGTTACCTTTTGGGAAGGTGCGGATGTACCGGTTACGCCTTTACCACTATGCAGATAATAAGTGTCGTGGGTGGAGAAATCTCCGGTTTGTGTCTTGGCCACACCGACATACCCCAGTCCTCTACAGTAAGTATCCACCTGAGCATTGAAATCATACATGTCGAGGAAGTCGATCGGCGCGGTCAGATGATTGACGATCGCCAGCCAGGAGTTGTCCACACTATTGGCGGAACCATAATAGCCCACTGTCTGCGGGAAGGGATTGATCCCCGCGGATGCCACCAGACTGCCTGTCGTACCGGTTTCACCCTGACAAGTGATGGTGAACACGGTCGCCGCCGGCAAGCCATGCAGCAACCGTCCCGTAGCGATTCCCGTTGCCTGCTTATTCAGCGTGATGGGCGTGACAACACTATTCTGGTCGTTCGTAATGTTGCACGAAACCGCCCATTGCACACTCCACGCCAGGGTGCTGTCACCGGTTTTGGTGAAACTTTGCATGTTGAGATTCATTGGCGTATCAAAGTTCAGCACATAGCTGGCCTGTGCCTGCTGGAAGAAGGCGTCGGCGGCCTTGGTCGCGGTAATGGTGGTGGTGCCCATGCCCACCAGCGTGACAGCACCGGTGGTCGCATCCACCGTGGCCACACTGGGATTGCTGCTGGTGTAAGTGATCGCACCGGTACCCTTACCACCCGAGGCGATGTTGCTATAGGTGGTGTCCAGACCCACCACTTGGCGGATGGGACCTGGCTCGGCAAAGCTGATCGTTTGCGGTAGCAGGGCAGAGGTTCTGAGTACAATATCCGTTTGGCACAGCACCATCTGAGCGGCACCCGAAGTCGGGCCGGTTATCCCCTTGGCCGTATACGTAGCACGATTATTGCCAATAGATGCACGAGCTACACCACTCCACGAATTATGATTAGCCTCGTTGGTGTAGACATTGGTATAGGTGACATCACCGGGTATGACGGTTACCTGAGTGGAGGCGGGGGGCGCGGTTACGCCAGCTATGCCATAATTAGTATACAGATAGTAGGTGTTATGGGTGGAGAAGTCCCCGGTTTTTGTCTTGACCACACCGACGTATCCCAGACCGGTACAGTAGTTGTCGACCTGGGAATTGAAGTCAATTCCATCAAGATAGCTGATTGGGCTTGTCAAATTGACTATCGCCACCCAGGAATCATTCACGCTACTGGTGGAGCCGTAATAGCCCACCGTCTGCGGGTAGAGGTTGGTGACAGCACTGACTGAAGTACTGCTCGTCGTCCCGTCTTCCCCCTGACAGGTCAGGGTAAACGTGGCACCGGCTGGCAGGGTATGCAGCGCGTTCCCCCGGCTCATATCCCCACCGGACAGTGTAATCACCTCGCTGTTCTGATTATTGGTGATTTCACAGGAGACCGCAAAATCGGTCGACCAGCGCAGCGTGTTGTCGGTGGATTTGATAAAGCTTTTCAGGTTCGCCGGCTGTGGGCTATCCAATGTCAGGGTGTAACTGGCCTGCGCCTCGACGAAGGCATCCGCCGCCTTGGTGGCCGTGATGGTGGTCGTACCCAGCCCGACGAAAGTCACCGTGCCGTTGGAGTTGACCGTCGCCACAGCCGGATTGCTGCTCACATAGGTGACCGCCCCGAGACCCAGACCGCCAATGACACTATTGGTAAATGTGCTCGCATCCAGACCCTGTACTTTCCTGATCGGGCCGGGGTTGGAAAAGCTAATGGTTTGCGGCAGACCTTTGGTATTTCGCATCGGAATGTCCGTCTGGCACAACACCATTGGATTCACGCCGGAGGTCGGGCTGGCCACCGAAGTGGAGAGGTTCGTTGCCGTGTTATTTCCAATGCTTGTACGAATCACTCGCATCCAGCTCGTGAGGTTTGCTCCATTGGTGTAGATATTGCCGAGGGTTGCATCCCCGGGTATGACCGTGGCCAGTTTGCTGGGCATCCCAGGCCAGACGATAATCGCGAATGAACCGGCATGCAGATAAAAGGTATCGTGAGTTGCAAAATCCCCGTTCTTGGTCTTGACCACACCGACATAACCCAGGCCGGCGCAGTAGCTATCGACCTGCGCGATGAAATCCAGTGCGTCGACAAACGTGATGGGGTTGGTGAGATTGACAGCCGCCACCCAGGAGTTGTCCGCACTGGTGGCGGAGCCGAAATAGCCCGCGGTTTGCGGGAACTGATTGGTCACCACGGTGGTTACCGACTGACTCGTCATTGCACCCGTTTCATCCTGACAGGTCAGGGTAAAGGTGGCCGCTGGCGGCAGGGCATGCAGTGCACCGCCCGACGCCAGGCTATAGGGTGCAACGCTAATCACATCCGCATTCTGATCATTGGTAATTTCGCACGAAACCGCGAAATCCATGGCCCAATGGAGTGTGGTATCGGTGGATTTAACGAAGCTCTTCAAATTCAGCGGTTGTGGGCTATCTACCGTGAGAGTGTAACTGGCCTGCGCCTCGACGAAGGCATCCGCCGCCTTGGTGCCGGTGATAGTAGCCGTACCGAGGCCGACCACCGTAACCGCACCGTTCGCAGGGTCAACGGTGGCTACCGCCGGGTCGCTGCTCACATAGGTGATCGCACCGAGGCCCAGACCACCTGAGGCGGCATTGGTAAAGCTGGTATCGATGCCCTGCACCTTCCGGATTGGTCCGGGATCGGCAAAGCCGATCGTTTGCGGGAGCGAGGTGGTGTTACCGAGCTTAATGTCGGTCTGGCACAACACCATCTGGTTTAAACCTGAGGTCGGACTGGGCGGGTTGTATTGTGTCACGGTCGCGCTGTTGGTTCCGATCGTCGCGACGCCCATACGACCCCAGGCAATACTATTACTATCATTCGTATAGACGTTGGTAAAGGTTGCATCACCCGGAATGAGCGTCAACTTTTTGGTAGGCCCGTCCTGTGAAATAACGCCCGTCTGGGCTTGGAAATAATATGTGTTATGGGTTGAAAAATCCCCGCGCAGGGTCTTCGCTGCACCGACGTAACCCAGTCCGGTACAGTAACTGTCAACCTGAGAATTGAAGTCAACGCCATCGGTAAAGGTGATGGGTGTGGTCAGATTGACAATCGCCAGCCAGGAGTTGTCCATGCTGCTGGCAGAACCATAGTAACCCACGGTTTCCGGGAATGGGTTCGTGCCGATAGTTGTCGCCGAAAGGCTTGCCGTAGAGCCGTCCTCACCCACACAGCTCAAGGTAAACGTGGCAGCGGCAGGCAGGGGGTGCAGCAAACTCCCGGTAGCCAGGTTGCCCGCTGCAACACTAAACACCTCTGCGTTCTGATCATTGGTAATGTCACAGGAAGCCGCCCCCGTGGTGGTCCAGGCGAGGCTGATATCACTGGTCTTGGTGAAGCTCTGCAGCCCGATGGGCAGGGGAGCCTCGAAGTTCAGCACATAGCTGGCCTGGGCCTGCTGGAAGATGGTGTCCGCCGCCATGGTGGCCGTGATGGTGGTGGTGCCCAAAGCCAGCAGGGTGACGGCACCGGTATTTGCATCCACCGTGGCCACGCTCGGGTTACTGCTTGCATAGGTGATCGCGCCGGTACCCAGGCCGCCTACGGCAGTATTGGTAAAGCTGGTATCGATGCCCTGCACCTTTCTGATAGGGCCAGGAGCGGCAAAACCGATAGCCTGAGGAAGTAGAGTAGTGTTTCGGAAGGAAATGTCCGTCTGGCAGAGCACCATTTGATTGGCACCCGAGGTTGGGCTGGCTACTGACTGGATTATCGTCGAGTCATTATTGCCTATCGTCGCAACACCCACATTGCCATTTGTTGTATTGCTATTTCTCCTATTGGTATAGACATTGGTGAACGTGGCATCACCCGGAATGAGTGTAACCTTGTTGGAAGGACCGCTACCGGCAATGATGCCGTCACTCGTTTGCAAATAATAGGTATTGTGAACGGAGAAATCACCTGCCTGAGTTTTGGCTGCACCGATGTATCCTAGACCGCTACAGTAACTATCGACCTGTGTATTGAAATCGACCCTATCGATAAATGTGATGGGCGTGGTCAGATTCACAATCGCCAGCCAGGAATTGTCCGGACTGCTGGCGGAGCCATAATAACCGACGGTTTCCGGGTATTGATTGGTCGCCACGGTGGTTACCGACTGAGTGGCCGTGGTACCCCCAGCCCCCTGGCAGGTCAGAGTAAAGGTTGTCGCCGCAGGCAGAGGATGCAATGCGGTTCCTGAGGCGAGGTTAGCCGCAGAAACAGTAAACACCTCACTATTCTGGTCATTGGAAATTTCACAGGAAACCGCGTCACTGGTTGTCCATCCCAGTGTGAGGTCACTGGTCTTGCTGAAACTCAGCACTTGGACCGGCAAAGCGAAGGTAGCGTCCACGGCACAAGCTGCGGTGATCGCGCCTGTGGTATAGGTGTTACCGCTAAGCGTACCGCCACAACCGGTTACGGTAGCGATCTGATAGTTAGGATCGGGGTTGATGGTGAAGCTGGTGGTATTGCCATGATCAACCGTGGCACTTACCGGACTGATACCGCCGCCAACGCCTGCGGAGGCGCTGACGGTATAGCTATTAATAATAAAGCTGGCGCTGACGGTGCAATCTGCAGTCACTGCGCCTGTGGTAAAGGTGTTACCGCTAAGCGTACCGCCGCAACCGGTCACGGTAGCGATTTGATAGTTAGCATCCGGGGTGACGGTAAAGCTGGTGGTGTTGCCATGAGTCACAGTGGCGGTGGCCAGGCTGATGCTGCCGCCCACACCCGCGCTGGTGCTGACGGTGTAGTTGTTCTGGCCGAAATTGGCGACCAGGGTGCGATCTGCACTCGCACTGAAGGTATAACTGGCGGTGGTAGAGACCTCGGTACCGCCCTCGGTCCAATTGATGAAGGTGTAGCCGGTATTGGCGGTAGCGGTGACGGTGACTGAGGCACCCGTTACATAACTGCCACCTCCACTCACCGTGCCTCCTGCTGCCGGTGCAGCACTGGCACCGACGGTGTAGCTGCCGGCGTTGAAACTGGCGCTGACGGTGCAGGCAGCGGTAACCGGGCCGGTGGTGTAAGTGTTACCGCTGAGCGTGCCGCTGCAGCCTGTGACATTACCCATGCTATAGCCGGTGTTGGGGGTAACGGTAAAGCTGGTGGTGTTGCCATGCGTAACAGTGGTGGTGGCCGGGCTGATGTTACCGCCCGCACTCGCGCTGGTGCTGACGGTGTAGCTGTTGAGACTGAAGTTGGCGACCAGGCTGCGGTTGGCGGTCGCGCTGAAAACATAGCTGGCGCTGGTGGAGACCTCGGTACCGCCCTCGGTCCAATTGACAAAGCTATAGCCGGTGTTGGCCGTGGCAGTGAGGGTAACACTACTGCCGTCACTGTAGCTGCCGCTGCCGCTGACCATGCCGCCTGCGGCCGGTGAGGCGCTGGCGCCGATGGTGTGGAGGATGACCGGTACGGCACTAAAGGTAGCGCTGACGGTGCAGTCCGCGGCAACCGCACCGGTGGTAAAGGTGTTGCTGGCGTTGTCGAAAGTACCGTTACAACCGCTCACCCCGGCGATGTTGTAGCCGATGTCAGGGGTGATGGTGAAGCTCGCAGTACTACCATAAACGAGGCTCTGGCTAGCGGCCGGGCTGATGCTGCCGCCCACACCCGCGCTAGTGCTGACGGTGTAGCTGTTGAGAAGGAAGTTGGCGACCAGGGTGCGATCGGCGGTGGCGCTGAAGGTGTAGTCCGCGCTGGTGGACACCTCGGTGCCGCCTTCACTCCAGTTGACGAAACTGTACCCGGGGTTAACCGTGGCGCTGACGGTGACTTGCGTATCCGCATCGTAGGTGCCCCCGCCGCTGACCATCCCTCCCTCGGCCGGAGCGGCGCTGAGGTCGATGGTATAGCTTGGGGTGGAAGAAGAAGGCGCATCATTACCGCCACCGCCGCCACAACCGCTGATGCTGACCAGTACAGCCAATACGGTGGCCCATAACCCTTTGAATAACAGGGCTCGCGTCATTCCTGATGTCATTCTTTCTTCCCTCTATTAATGCTGGCACACCCGATGGGGGCTTGGTTTTGCACACCTGAACTGGTGACACATTGCCACGTCTCATCAGGCATGCTTTTTTTCGCTGGACGATGGGGAATTTTTCCAGAAGAACAACGACGCCGCTTGTCTAATGGCGCCAAAATTTGTATGAACGCGACAGGAATTGATCTTGATCAATAAAATGCCATGAAGTGCGACTTTTTGGTTTTATAATCTTTGAACTCCGTCACACTTTTCCAGCGCATTCAGCGGAGATAAAAAACCCGGCCAATTGGCCGGGGCTCCACGCTCACAATGCCGGTAACGGAGATTAAAAGATATGCGTCATTTGCACGGCGAACCGGTTGTCTATGCCATCAAGGTTGTCATTGGGGCCCGCACCAAGGCCCCAGTCTGGTGCTTCGGCCTCGTGGCTCTCGTAGTTCAGGGTCAATCGAGACTTTTTGTTGATGTGGTAATTCACGCCCAACGTGGTCGTGATAAATTCCATCATGAAATCCTTGCCGACATTGGGGCCACCCGGGAAGGCAATATCGTCGGTGAGGCGGTTATAGACATCGTAACGCAGGTCCAACTGCCATTTGCTGTTGGGGATGTAAAAACCGAGGTCGAGATAGTAACCGTTAGCCTCTCCCTCCTCTCCATTTCCTCCGGGAGCGGCCGGGTTGATGTCAAAGGTGGGTTTGTCCGGTCCAAGAAAAATCATTCCCTCACCGCGCATGTATTCAGCCGTTAGCCTGAAGGGCTTTTTCAGATACTTGATGCCAACCCCGCGGCGTTTGCGATCGTACTTTTGCGGGTTGTGGATGGCGTCATTGGTGTTGTCGAGATAGCGCTTGCCATCCTGACTCCAGAGAAAGAGCTTAAGCCCTTCGGCCCGCGGGCCATTTCCTCCCAGTGGCAACTCCGAAGACCAGTAGAGATAACTGTCCATGTTATTGTTGTTGTCTCCAAAGTTGAGTCCGTTACCATTCCCCATCATCAACGCATAGGTGTGTTCCCACCCTCCGGCGCTGAAACTGTCGAACAACTGAACACCGACATCACGAAAGGCACCGACAGGTTTATCGAAACCATTTAGGCTGCCATCACTGGGTAAGGTGATTGGGTTATTGTTCGGGGTGTAGGTGGCGTTGGGAAAACGCTCCAGCAACAACTGGTTGGTCACGGCGGTGAAATTGATGTAGTCAAACACATGGATGGCTTGCAGGCCCTCTTCTGCCCCGGGATATTTGAACAGACCGGCCCGAACACGCAACCCGGGGATCTTATTGAAAGTAATACTGGCGTCGGTCACCATGGCACTGCCGCTACCGGCAGCGGTGACCCCGTTATTCCCGAACTCGGTTAGCAGAAAGTAGTTCACGCTGCTGTCGAGAGGGAAACCGGTACCACGCACTCCCAGCCTGGCTCGATTGACATTGAACTGGGATTGCGAGGTCAGGTTGGGACCGATCAGTTTGGGTGGGATATAGCCATCGGTGCTATTGGCGTCACTGTAGTCCTTCTGATACTGGGCCTGGATGAAGCCCCAGACCTTGGCCCGCTCTGCGGCACTTACCGGCTCGGTGCCCTGCAACATTAGCCAGTTGGCTGCTTCGACCTGCGTGGCCGCCGTCATAACCAGCAGCATTGTCACTGCCGCTGCACCTTGATAACGATTTTTCATTACCTTCTCCTTTTTATCGGTGTGACGTTTTGCACTCAGGGCTTAATGAGCTCATAGCCCT
This sequence comes from Thiohalomonadaceae bacterium, assembly GCA_041546305.1. Classification (GTDB taxonomy): domain Bacteria; phylum Pseudomonadota; class Gammaproteobacteria; order Thiohalomonadales; family Thiohalomonadaceae; genus JBFEYJ01. The sequence goes on from JBFEWO010000060.1 coordinate 13,740, forward strand.
TGCTTCGCAGTGCGAGGATCCGCGTTACACCTCCCGAGTCGGTCGTAGCTATGCTGTTGATTTTTGGCGCCTCGCCCAATTGCCGTGTCATATTGTCAATGGTGTTTTTGCAGGCATGAAATTTCACATCCGCATTGTCTACCAGGCTCTGAATGCGCGGTTTATTGGCATTATCGTCAAACAGCATGCGCAGACCGGGGCCGAAGGCCACAACCTGGATGTCCACATTATCAATGCCATAGGCCTTGACGATGTTATTGGCCACATTCAAGACCAGAGTCTGCTTAAACGGGTCATCATCGCTGATCTGCAATACCACCTTGTGTTCAGCAAACGGTTTTTCTTCCGCTGAGGCGGGGGATGCCAGCAGCAGCCCGAACAGCAGCGGTAATATAAAGCCAGTCAATTGCTTCATCGCCAACACTCCTTCAGTAGGTTTGAACCATCGCCGGTGACGCGCTTTCGCACACGGCGGCCATTACGACTACTCTTGGTGAAAGACGATCTGCCTGGAAAAACTATTCCGGAAAAATTTGAAAAATTACCTGGAATAAATTCGGCTGCTGCAACGTCTTACAATGAGCCGCATCAATAGGTGACGAAATGACAATACTGGGACGTCTGTGCCGAAACCGAGAATTTCGGCTGAAGCTCGAGACAAGCCGGAATCGGCTCTATCGACTGGCCTACTCATGGTGTCACTCTCCCGAGTTAGCCGATGACCTGACACAGGAGACGCTTTCCAAGGCGCTCAAGCAGAGCGCCCAGCTTAAAGATATGGATGCGATGGACGGCTGGCTATTCCGCATCCTGTCCAACTGCTGGCACGACTACCTGCGCAGCCGTCGAGAAACGCTTCAGTTCGATGAAGAGCGCTATCTCGACCAGGTAACCCCGGAACAAATGAACCTGAGACAACAGGATATCGATAACGTGAGAAAGGCCGTCGCCGCCCTTTCGGAAGATCAGCGCCAGATCATTACCCTGGTGGACATCGAAGGTTGCCGTTATGCCGAGGTTGCCGAGATACTCGAACTACCCATCGGCACGGTCATGAGCCGACTGTGCCGGGCACGCCATGCACTCAAGGAACGACTGCTTGCCAAAGTTGGTCCGTCACACCAACAGGTGCTGCCTTTCAGGAGGCCAACATGAACCATAACGAACATAGGCCGATCTCCGACGAACAGCTCAATGCCTTTGTCGACGATGAACTCGGCTTCGAGGAAAAAAGACCAATATTCGGCCTGCTGGACCAGGACAAGGACCTGGCTCGGCAGGTTCAGGAGTTGCGTCAGCTTCGCTCCCTGATGCAATACGCCTACCACAATCCCCCGAGTTCCCGCCATCACTCAATACGCCCAGGGAATCGGGCCCCCTTGACAGGATTGGCAGCCGGACTGTTGATGGGCATCGGTGCCCTCGCCGGCTGGTATGGAAATTCGCAATTCACTAATGGAGCTGGCTCTTTCCCTGTGACGACGACTTTTTCATTGCGCAGCGAGATCGCCAATGAAGGAAATCTGCTG
>JBFEWO010000111.1:0-9411 GCA_041546305.1 Thiohalomonadaceae bacterium
ACAAAGACGTCAGCACCGCTGGGATTCGACGAAATGGTGAAGTGGTCACTGTCACGCGGTATCATGCTGTTTCCCGAGCAGGCACTCAGTAGGCTGCTTGCCAGAAGTGATGAGAGGATGGGTCGGTTCATTGGGTTTTTCTCGTTGCAGGTAATAAATTTTGTTTAGTCACATACTACCGCAGATTTCATAAGGAAGTTAGTTTCAAGCATGAGCGTGGTATACTTCCTTCAGTTTAGAAAACTAGCCTACAGGGTGATACGGCAATGCAATACGAGGTGACCGAAGCCTTGAGCCAAAAGGCCAAGCTTCCCCATGAGATTTTTCTGATAAATCTGATTACCAACCATATTCTCATCTTTGTCGGTCTGCTCGGAATGGCCAAGAGCTATCCCTTGTTGATGCTGGTGACACCGATGATTTCCTTTACTGTGATGGGTTATCTGATGATCCGGGCACGTCATGCCCTGAAGCATGATCCCTGGTACGTAGCCTGCCATTGGCAGCTTTGTGCGCACCGCAGCAAGAAGTTCATTGGCATGCTACTGCTCTTGGGATTGGCGGTGGTCGGCATACTGCTGTCCGTCGGCTGGGATGTTTCACAACTAAAACCCGGTCATTTTGCTCTTGGCGGAGTGGCGAGCTTGCCGACTTTGGTTTTTGTGCTGGTGCTGATTGTGATGGAGTCAGATGCGTTACATAAAGCGAAAACCGGCGTCGTGCCAGAGTGGCTGGAAAAGAAATACCCGGGCGATCTTACCCCGGTGACTGTTTGAGCCAGTTATGATTCTGCCTAAGGCCGGCCACAGCCGGCCTTTTTGTTAGTAGGGCAATTGGCAGTTTCCGCTCGGAAGTTACGCAAAGATAATGACATCAGGATAGGGTGATGGGGCGACACACATTTATTGGGGTACTGATTTTCACGCTGATTGTTTTGGCCGTGGCGCTGCTTCTCCCTGGGCGTACTGTTGAGAAAACTGAAAACCTGCCGTGGCAGATTACACGGCTCGAAGGGGGCACGATAAGGGTATTCGGGATAGAACTGGAAACCACCCCGCTCGGCGAGATTGAATTTTTGCTCGGTGAGCCGGCTGAGATTAGTCTGTTCAATCGGGAGGACGGCCAACGGGTAGTCGAGGCCTATTTTGACAATGTGGATGTGAATGGACTGCGCGCCAGAATGGTGATGGTACTGGCACTAAGCAAAGATGAACTGCAGGCGATGTATGCACAGGGTACTCGCATTGCAACCATGGGGAGTGGGACACGCAAGGTGACCTTGGCCGACGAGGATTTGTCCAAGGTGCGAGCTACGCCAGTGAATGCTATCACTTATATCCCACGTATCAATCTGGATGCAGCGATTATTACAAAACGTTTTGGTGAGCCAGCCCGACGGATAGCTGAGAATGAGGGCGGTATCGAACACTGGCTTTATCCGGACAAAGGGCTGGATATCGCATTGGATCCAGAAGGAAAGGAAATCCTGCAGTACGTCGTCCCTGGGCGATTTGACGAGCTGCTCAAGCCTTTACAGGCTAAATGAGTACGATTCTTGAGAGTGATGCTCTGGAGCGCTCTCAGTCATCGTCAAAGTCGGGAAAATTCTTGCCCACCTGTACCTTCTGCCCATTGTGTTGCTTGTTAGGCAAATTGGGGTCGTCATCATCCATGAGAATTCGCTGACCGTCTCCTTCCAGGTCATCATATTGTCCTTTTTTCACCGCCCAAATCAGGATGCCAATAAAAATCAGGCCAAGGACCAGCATGCCGGGGATCAGGGAGTAGATGACTTCCATAGTGCTACCGCTGTTATGTTGAAGTGTATCGTGAGTTAAACAGCTCTAGGCTAGCACAAAGTGCTTCGAGCTTCTCTATCTAACGATTAGTTTTAAACAGTGTGCGAATTCGAGCAGCATTGCCAATTACCAGCAAAGAGCTGATCGGCATGGCGATGGCCGCAAACAACGGGGTGATATAGGCCATCATCGCTAGCGGCACCATAACAACGTTATATGCGAGGGAAAGACCGATATTCTGGCGAATAGTGCGCAAAGTGCGGCGTGACAGTGCACTGGCCAGGCGCACCTTGTCGAGTTCATCGCTCATCAATACGATGTCGGCACTCTCTACCGAGACATCGGTTCCTGAACCTACTGCAATGCCGACATGGGCACGGATGAGCGCGGGTGCATCATTCACGCCGTCACCGACCATCGCTACCCACTCCCCTTGCTGTTGTAGCTGGCTGACGATCCGATCCTTATCCTGAGGCAACACTTCAGCGATAACCTCCATCCCACCAAGTTCCTGGGCAACAGCCTCGGCCACCCGACGGCGATCTCCGCTCAGCAGGGTTAGGCGAATGCCTGAACTGCGTAGTTCGCTGATGAGTCTTTTCGCATCAGGACGAAGTTCATCGGCAATGGCGACAAGTCCCGCGTAATTTTGTTCTATACCGATATGGACACAAGTAAAAGCCTGCTCCTCAAGCCGACTTATCGTTGCATCGAAGTGGGATGGAATCGGGATTCCCTGTTGTAGTAACCAGTTTGCCGTGCCAAGGATAACCGTGCGGTCGCCAACCCGAGCCATAACTCCATGACCGGGCTCACCATGAAATCCCTTTGGTGTCTCTTCCTGGGGTGTAAGATGACGTGCCTCTGCCTCCTCAAGGATTGCGCGGGCAATGCTGTGCTCGGAGTATCGCTCAACAACAGCAGCAAGGCGTAACAGTTCATGTTCCTCGAATCCATCTACAGTGATGATCTCCCTGACACGCATGCGCCCTAAAGTGAGAGTGCCGGTTTTGTCGAACACCATATGGGTAACTTGCGACAGGGTTTCGAGAACCGTACCGTTTTTTACTAATATTCCGTGACGGGCACCGAGGCCGGAAGCAACGGCAATGGACATAGGCGTCGCGAGGCCGAAAGCGCACGGACAGGTGATGATTAATACCGAGGTAGCCGCCATCAGGGCCAGTTCAAAATCTGTTGAATACCAGTAGATAAAGGTGGCAGTGGCGAGGAAAAGCGTGGTGATAACAAACCAGGGAACAATACGATCCGCCGTACACTGAATGGGAGCTTTCGAGCTCTGTGCCTCTTCTACAAGCCGAATGATGCGGCCGAGCGCAGTATCGCGTAGGGTGCCTTCCACGCGCAGTGTTAGGGCACTGGAGATGTTGACGGTACCGGCTGAAATGCTATCGCCTATGGTCTTGGAAATGGGCTCTGACTCTCCGGTGAGCATGGACTCATCAACGGTGCTCCGTCCGTCGAGAATGACGCCGTCCACCGGAATTTTGTAACCGGCTTTCACTAGAACAGTATCCCCAGCTTTTACTGTTCGGATCGGGACAACTTGTTCCTCTTCATTACGCAGCACTGTTGCAACACGTGGTTGCAGATCGAGCAATCTTTGCGTGGAAGAGACCGCCTGACGCTTGAACATGGCCTCCAAATAGCGCCCGATAAGGATGACAAAGATGAAGTTCACCACTGTATCGAAGTAAACATGTCCCATCGGCGTATCACTGACGGTGACGTAGGTCGAATAGAGAAAGGTGGCGCTGGCACCGATTGCAATGGGCAGGTCCATGGTTGGATGTCTGTGCCTTAATCCGGACCAGGCCCCACGTAAAAAAGGCCAGCCGGAATAAAACAGAGTGGGCGCAGCCAGGGCAAAACCTATCCACTGAAAGAGAGTGAGGAACTGTCCTCCATCGGCTGTATCCGCACCGGAGTAAAGGGCAATGGAGATCCACATCAGATTCATCATGGCAAAACCGGCAAAAGCCATGCGAAACAGTAAGGAGCGGTTTTGCTTCTTGATGCTCCCTTCGGCGGACTCAGGATCAAAAGGTACTGCCGTGTAGCCGATATCGGCAAGTCGCTTGAGGATAGATGAGAGTTTGATCTGGTTATTGTCCCAGCGCAGAAGCAAACGCTTTCCTGCAAGATTGACCTGGGCATTATGTATGCCGTTGAGCGTCGCCAGGGTGCGTTCAATCAACCAGACACAGGCAGCGCAATGAATCCCTTCAACGAGTAGGTTGATCTCGCGTTGTTCATCTAGCTCGGCAACGAATTCCTCTTGAACTTCATCGAGATCAAAGAGCCCGAGATCTTTTGGGGGTTCGGGGGGCGGTGCGAGCAGCGTGCCGTCAGGTGTGCGCTGATAAAAACCCTCCAGCCCGGCATCATAAATAGCCGTGCACACGGATTGGCAACCAATACAGCAGAATTGGCGCTGCTCGCCCCGTATCACCTGATGATAGGTTTGATCGGTTGCTAGTGGCAGACCACAGTGGAAACACCCTTCTATCGAGGGTTTGATGCCGTGGCTCATATTCTTAACGGCTTGTTACGGAACCAGAACGTTTATACGTTGTTCTAGCTCGAGTTGTTCATCACCCTGGCTGACGGTGACTTTCAGGTCCCAAATGCCTTTCAAGGGAAAGGCCGCGTAGCTTTGGTAGATGCCGTCGGCAATTTGTTCCATGGTGGTTTGCATATCAGCCGCGGCATCAGAGGGTCGATAGGCGTGCAATGTTACGCTTGCATCACGCAGAGGCATCCCCACCTTATCGACGACATTGATGGTGTAGCTGGCAGGCCTTCCCAGGATAATGGTTTCCGGTGACTGCAGGCGAATATCCCAACCAAGACGATTACGCGCCTCAAGCCTTTTCTGGAAATTTTTTTCGTGATCTCGTCCCTTCTCGTAGTAACCCTCTTCAACCAGACCGGGCATGGTTTTGAATGCCGTTACGATGAAAACGGCATTAACCAGCAAAACCGTGACAAGCAGGCCAAGCCAGCCCAGAACCCATGGGTTGCGCATGGCACTTTTGTTGTCTTGCGAGATATTCATAATACTGCTCACTGTTTCACCTCATATGACAATTTGGAAGGTATCGTCAAATATCTGCTTGAGCCCACTTATTGGCGGGGGCCAAAGAAGGCACTTTCGTATATGACAGAGTCTTTCGGATTCTCCGTATTGTGAACCTGAATTTTGATGGGTGTACGGGATTGCTCCAGACTCTGCCGAGGAACTTTGATGAAGATCGTGTGCGACAGCAGTTTGCCTGATTTGATTTGCAGTGGTTCATCTGCGCCGATCAGGTGCAGACCCTCTGGCCCTGTTGCTAACACATCGACAGCGACCACTTTGTCGAGCTTGTTGAGGATCTTTAGTTCGTACTTGTTCTGGATAGAACCATCGCTCAACTGGACAAAGAGCGGAGAGCGCTCGTGAATTACCTTGAGTTCGAGAGAGCCCAGATGTGTGAGGCCATAGATAATGCCTGAGAGGGCGAGAATCAAAATACTGATGTAGACCAGTACTCGTGGACGCTTGAAAAGCTTCACCGTCGGTTTGCCTTCAAGTTCGTCCAGCGAGGCGTAGCGGATGAGGCCGTGAGGACGCCCTATCTTGTCCATGACCGTGTCACAGGCATCGAGACATAGCGCACAGGTAATGCAGCCTTCCTGTTGGCCGGCTCGGATATCGATACCGGTGGGGCAGACAGCAACACATTGATGGCAATCGATACAGTCACCTTTGCCCGCTTCAACTTCGCCCTTACGCAGTTTGCCTCGGGGCTCGCCACGGTTGTAGTCATAGGTAGGAAGTATAGTTTCCCGGTCATACATCACGCCCTGGATGCGGGCGTAGGGGCAGAGCCAGAAGCAGACCTGTTCGCGCATAAAGCCGGCAAAGACGAAAGTACCTACTGTGAACAGACCGAGAACAGTCCAGGCAACAGGAGGAGCGGAAAGCGTCAGATACCCTTGCCATAATTCATAGGCATCGGTAAACCAAGCGGCGAAGCTGACCCCGGTGAGCATGGAAATAAGCAGCCAGAAGAAATATTTTGTACCACGAAGACGCAGTTTTCTAAGATCAAACGGCGCCTCTTTGAGCTTGCGACGCTGGGAAGGATTTCCCTCAATCTTCTCCTCGATGAAGGTGAAGATGTCTGTCCACACGGTCTGAAAGCAGAAATAGCCGCAGAATACCCGTCCGGCAATAGATGTGACCACGGCTAGCAAAATGGCAAAAAACAGGAGGATTAGCGAAAGCATCCACACATCCTGTGACAGGATGGTGATATCAAAAATATGAAACTGGCGGTTGGGGATGTCCAGCAGGACGGCCTGACGATCGCCCCAGCGAAGGTAGGGGCCGAGGAAAAATGCCACCCATATGCTCATGGTAAACCACTTGATGGTGCGATACTTACCCGGCATGCGCTTGGCGAAAACCGTGCCGGCATCCACATTCACATGCCATGCACCTGCTTCTTCATAGAGGTCTTCCGTTTCGATGTGTTTGGCGTTTGCTGATTCGCTGTTCACGTATGCCTCCCTCGTGCCATGGAAGACCACGGCAGTTACTTCACTGTAAGGAAAATAGGTTGGTGAAAAAGATGTGCTCTTTCAGCACCCTACTTACTGTTATGCAGATTGCGGTGATGATATGGCGAGAAGTAAAGGTGCATGAAACGAGGCGATGTTACCATAATCTAAATAAAAAAGGGGGATATGATATCCCCCTTTTGTATTGGTTCTTTCTGTGTTTTCCCTAAAGATTTAACGGTCTTCAGAGTGAGTGTTCTTGATCAGTCGAGCAATACGAACGCCAAGAACTACCAACACAATGATCGAGCCAACTACGACAAGAATGGAACTTATTGCTACTGCATCCATCATTCATCCCCTTATGTTTGAGGGCCGCATGAAATCATGCGGCCACACAGGTTAAGAACGGTATCCGAGTGTTCTGGATTACTGACCACCGCCCAGTTTGTGGACGTAAACGGCCAGCTTTTTGATATCCGAGTCACTCAGCTTGCCACCGCCGAACTTAGGCATAACCGCGTTGCGGGTATTCGGATCAGACGGATCGTTTACACCGTGCATGATGGTGTATTTGACACTGGCCAGCTGGTCTTTGGAGGCAAAACGCCAGATACCATCGCTCAGGTTGGCTGCGCCGAGCATCTGGTTACCCTTACCGTCAGCACCGTGGCAGGCAAAGCAGCCTTTGGCCATGAACAGCGGTGAGCTGGCCGGATTGCCGGAGATGATGGCAGTGGCCAGTTCATTCACTTCCTGCTCGCTGAGCTGGTTGGCATGGGCCGGCATCATACCGGTACGACCATTGATGATGCTTTGCTCGATGGTCTGGATGTTTCCACCGAAGAGCCAGTCATCGTCAGCCAGAACCGGGAAGCCCGGGTTACCCTGGCCACCGGTACCGTGGCAGGCGGCACAGTTGTCACCGAACAGCACCTTGGCGGAGCGAACCACGTAGTTGGACAGCTCATCGTCAGCAAGAATCGCAGCGGCGGACTTGCCGGGCAGCTGCTCTTCGTACTTGGCGCGCGTTTCCTGGATGGCGGCCATGTCTTCCTTGTACTCATTGATAGCGGTCCAGCCGGCAACACCCTTAAAGTGGGAATTGACCAGCGGGATGCTTGGGTAATAGACCCAATACACAATAACCAGAAGGAGACTGGCATAGAAACCCAGCATCCACCACTTGGGAGGCTGGTTGGTCAGTTCACGCAGGGTGTCATCCCAGACGTGTCCTGTGTCAGGAGCACTGTACGGATTGCTTTTCTCACTCATTTTCTGTTCTCCGTGTCGGAAGTCTCCTCGTCATCGAAAGGCAGATGACGTTGGGACTCGAGTTTCTCTTTGTTCTTCGGATTGAAGACGAATACATAAGCCCAGATCATCAGGAAGAAGATAACCACTGTGACAATCAGGCCGACCCAATCGGACAGCGTCATCGCTGCCCAACTGGTCTGGAAGTATTCCTTCAGACTATCCATTACGGCCGGTAGTCCTTGTCCTCGAACTTAACCATGGTGCCCAGTACCTGCAGGTAGGCGACAACGGCCTGCATCTCCGTCTTGCCTTTAACGGCAGCCGCAGCGCTGGCGATATCTTCCTGGGTGTAGGGAACGCCAATAGTCTTCATGGCGCTCATCACGCGGGTAATGTGCGCCCCGTCAACGTTGGTGTTATCCAGCCAGGGATAGTTGGGCATGACGGACTCAGGTACCACAGAGCGCGGTGCACGCAGGTGGCGGACATGCCAGTCGTCCGAGTACTTACCGCCGACACGGGCCAGGTCCGGACCGGTACGCTTGGAGCCCCACTGGAAGGGGTGGTCGTACATGGACTCGGAAGCCAGGCTATAGTGACCATAGCGCTCTTTTTCGTCACGGAAAGGACGAATCATCTGGGAGTGACAGGTGTAGCAACCTTCGCGCTTGTAGACGTCACGACCTGCCAACTCCAGTGCGGTGTAAGGACGGATACCGTCGCCGGCTTTCCAGTCGGCAAGTGTCTGTCCTGCACTGCGCTGCCAGACGATTTCAGGGTGCTGGTTATGTTCCATGGTTTCATCCAGGTAGAACAGCGGGATGATTTCCACTGCACCGGGGATAGCCACCACGATCATCAGCATGAAGACCATCAGGAAGACGTTGCGTTCGGTCTTGTCCTGAAACTTTGTTGAATGGATTTGATCAGCCATTGTTATTAATCCTCCTTATCCGGCTTAGGCGTTGGCGGTAGCGGCAGCGCTGCTACGCTGGCCGACGGCCTGACGGACAGTCATGACTACGTTGTAGAGCATAATGGCGCCACCCAGCCAGTAGATCATGCCGCCGATGGCGCGCATGGCGTAGTAGGGGTGCATTTCAGCAACGGACTCGGCGAAGGTGTAAGCCAGGGTGCCGAAGTCATCATAAGCACGCCACATCAGGCCCTGCATGATGCCGGATACCCACATGGCAGTGATGTAAACCACGGCGCCGATGGTGGCCAGCCAGAAGTGCAGGTTAACCAGTTTGGCAGAGTACATTTTGGTATCCCACAGCTTCTCGACCATGTGGTAGAGCGCGCCGGCGGCAACCATTGCAACCCAGCCAAGAGCACCAGAGTGTACGTGACCCACGGTCCAGTCGGTGTAGTGAGACAGGGCGTTAACGGTCTTGGAGGACATGACCGGGCCTTCAAAGGTGGACATGGCGTAGAAGGCCAGAGACATGATGAGGAAGCGCAGGATGTAGTCATCGCGCAGCTTATCCCAGGCACCGGACAGGGTCATCATACCGTTGATGGCACCACCCCAGGACGGAATGATCATGGCCAGGGAAACGGCGGCACCCAGAGAACCGGTCCAGTCAGGCAGGGCGGTGTATTGCAGGTGGTGCGCACCCAGCCAAACGTAACCGAAGGTCAGCGCCCAAAAGTGGATAACGGACAGACGGTAGGAGAAGATCGGGCGATTAGCCTGTTTCGGAACGAAGTAGTACATGATGCCGAGGAAGCCGGCAGTCAAGTAGAAACCTACCGCATTGTGACCCCACCACCACTGGATCAT